>JBIKWC010000059.1:0-31674 GCA_044356535.1 Myxococcota bacterium | reverse complement strand
GCACGTTGACGCGGCTGCGCGCGCCGGCGAGCTCCTGCTCGGTCGTGGCGTTCTCGAGGCCCGCGGTGCTGGCCGCAGCGACCCCGTACAGCCCGCCTGCTGCGAGCGCCAGCCCGCCCGACGCCAGGAGCCGCCCCACGGACACCCTCGAGGAGCCGCGGGCGGACGCCAGCTCGACCGCGTCTGCCGGGGTGCCGGTCCACCAGCGTGGGCTCCGGGCCTCGGGCCCCGGCTCTCCCACGAGCTCGTCGGGGAACGTGTTCCCTTCTACCCAGCTCGTGGACACCACCCGCCCGAACTCGTCGGCGACCTGCAACAGGCCGGGCGTGTCCACCCACCCGCTGGCGAGGGGGAGGAACTCCCCGTCGAGGAAGAGCCCACCCCCTCTGGGGGGCACGACGCGACCGTCACCGACGCGGGTCGGGGTGCCCGGCTCGGTCGCTGCGAACTCTCGGAACGGGTGCTCTGGGGGAACGAAGGCCGGCAGGGCGTCACCGCTCGCGACCATGCCCAGCCGCGCCCAGCGCGCCGCACGGCTCTCGTCCTGATCGAGGTACGACAACCAGGCCTGCAGCCACGCCAGCTCCGCGAGCGGCGCGCGCGCCACGAGCACCTCGAGGCACGGGAGCTGGTCCTGGGTGCGCTTGACCAGCCGCCGCGCCACCTCGGTCTCCCCCGTCACGACTGCGTTGGCGGCGGACTCCACGCGGACCCGGAGGTCGTCGTTGGAGAACCCACCCTTGCACAGGGAGAGGTCCTGCTGCGCGAGCGCAGGGAGGGCGGCGAACAGCGCGAACACTCAGCCTCCGAACAGCAGCTGACAGTCTTCGAGGACCTCCTGCGGGTGGGTCCCCACGCTCACGAAGGGGTACTCGAGGAGGAGGTTGCCGTCCTCGTCGAGGAGGACGGTGATGCGGGAGGCGAACGCCTGGCCCGCGCTCGAGGCGGCGCCGTAGTACAGCGCGAGCTCCCGGCCGTCGTCCGACCACAGGTCGAACTGGAAGCCCTCCTCGAGGGCCCACGCCTGGTTCTCGGAGGGGCTGTCGAAGCTCACGCCCACGATGTCCACGCCGAGGTTCTCGAAGTCGGTCTGTCGGTCGCGGTACCCGCAACCTTCGAGCGTTCAACCACCGGTGTTGGCGGCCGGGTAGAACCAGACGACGGTCGGGTGCCCGACGAGATCCGCGGACGACATCACCTGGTTCTGCCGGTTGGTGACCTCCGAGAAGCTCGGCACGGCCCTGGCGACGGACGGGGGAGAGCCGTGCAGGCCCGGCGGCAGGCCGGTCTCCGTCGTCGTGGTCGTCGTCGTGGTGGTCGTGGTGGTGGTCGTCGTGGTCGTGGTACCGGTGTGCGACGCCTCCGAGTCCGTGGTGACGAGCGTCCCCGAGTGGGTGTCCGACGGGTCGGTCTTGTCGCCGGCACACGCAGCCAGGAGGGGGAGCCCGAGGAGGGGCAACGGACGGAAGGAGAACGACATCGGGCCTCCGAGCCGGCAGGCTAGCACGGCCCGAAGCCCCCGCCCCCGGGAGTCTCCACCCGCACGCGATCACCGGGGGCCAGCGTGGTGGTGTGGCCGTCCCAGGGCTCGACGGACCCGTCCGCGCGGACGATCGCGTCCACGCCAGCGAGGCCCGGGCCTCCGCCAGCCAGGCCGGGCGCGCCGCGATCGCGCCGGGTCGCCAGGAGGCTCACGGACGCGGCCTCGGTGACCTCCAGCTCGCGTACGAGGCCGTCCCCGCCACGGTGGATCCCCGCGCCGCCCGAACCCGACCGCCGGTGGAAGCGCCGCACGCGCAGCGGGAGCCGCGTCTCGAGCACCTCCGGATCCGTCGCCCGCGTGTTCGTCATGTGCAGCTGCCGCGCGGAGGGTCCGGGGCCGCGCGGGCCCGCCCCCTGCCCGCCGCCGAGGGTCTCGTAGAACGACCAGCCCGGGCCACCCAGCGTGAGGTTCGACATCGTCCCGGCCGAAGGCGCCATCCAGCCTGCCGCAGCCAACACCAGGTCCACCAACCGCTGGCTCGTCTCGACGTTGCCGCCCGCGACGGCCGAGCCCGGAGGCGGGTCCAGGATCGAGCCCGCTGGGACGACCAGCGTGATGGGCCGCAGCGCACCCTCGTTGAGCGGAACCGGCCGATCGGCGAGGACCCGCAACGCGTACAACACGGCTGCGCGCACGACGGCTCGCGGCGCGTTCAGGTTGCCCGGGTGGGGTCCGCCGGTCCCCGTGAAGTCCACCAGCAGCGACCCGTCGGCCTGCCGGAGCAGGAGGCGCAACGGAACGCCGCCGAGCTCGTCCTCCGCGCGGGACTCGTCCGGGAGGTCCTGAATGGCCCGACGCACCGCCGCTTCGGCCTCGTCGCCCAGCCGGGCGGCCCACCCGGAGACCACGCCCGCGGGGCCCGCGGCACGCAACCCGGCCGCCATGGACGTGTTCGCGGCGATCTGGGCCTCCAGATCCGCGAGCACGGTCTCCGGCTGACGGCAGCCCACGAGGTGCGCGGCGAGGTCGCTGCGGATGCGCCCCCCTACCAGCAAGGGGAGCTGACGCACCACGAACCCTTCGTCGGAGAGGGCCGCAGCGTGTGGTGGCATCGAGCCGGGGGTGCTCCCGCCGACGTCGACGTGGTGGGCGCGGGAGCCGACGAACATCCGCTGCCCGTCCCACACCACCGCGGAGACGACGGTCAGATCGGGCAGGTGCGACCCGCCGGCCGCGGGGTCGTTGGTCAACCACTGCTGCCCGGGCTCGGGGTCGGGGTGCCGGCGCAGCAGGTCGCGCACGGTCTCGCCCATCGCGCCCAGGTGGACGGGGACGTGCGGAGCGTTCACCACGAGCGCGCCGTCCGCGTCGAACAGCGCGCAGGAGAAATCGCGGCGCTCGCGGATGTTCACCGAACGCGCCGTGCGCTCCAACAGCAGGCCCGCTTCCGCCGCGATCGCCTCGAGCCGGCTCGCCCAGATCGCCAACGACGCACCGCTCTCCACCGCTGCGGGCGCCGTGTCCGTCTGCGCCAGCCACGTTCCGAGCGCGCCGCGCCGCGCCTGCCACCCCGGCGGCACGACGACGGAGGTCGTCGGGTGATCGAGGCGCGCTGGTCCCTCGACGCAGCGCTCCCCGAGCCCGAACGCGTCCGGGTCGACGTCGGGCGGAACCGGAGCGTCGTCGCGCACCACGACCACCAGCCCACACACTTCCAGCGGCAGCTCGCGCGCGAACCCGAAGCGCCGAAGGTGTTGGCGGCGGAAGGAGGCGGCGGCAGTGGCCGGATCGGCCTCCACCAGCAGCTCCCCGTCGGTGCCCACGTGCCGGACGACGAAGTGGTCGCGCCGCTCGGGCCAGGCCGGGAGCCCGGCAGCCAGGGCGTCCAGGTCGGTCCGGTTCCTCGCGTCGTCGAGGGAGCGCCGGACCCACCGGGACGCGCGCTCGGAGCGCGGCGCCAACAGCATCCCCCACGCACAGAGCACCGCCGCATGCGGGTGGACGAGCACCTCGCGGACCCCGAGCCGACCGGCCAGCGCCGCCGCGTGTTGCGGACCTGCGCCACCGTACGGAACCAGCACCACCTCGGCGGGCTCCACCCCCCGCTCGAGGAGGAGCCTCCGCACCGCAGCCGCCATCTGCTCGTGCGCCACCGCCAGGAAGTCACCGGCCGCACCCGGCAGGGACACCCGGTTGGGGTCGAGCGGGGGGCTGAACGCAGCGGCGTCCAGGAGCCCAGCCAGGAGCGCCGCGTCCGTGAGGGTGGGTGGACCTCCGCGCCCGTAGCACTGGGGGCCAGGGTGCGCGCCCGCCGAGCCGGGCCCGACGCGCAGCAGGCCCCCCTCGGAGGACAGGATCGAGCCACCGCCGGCAGCGATGGTGTCCACCCAGACGAGCGGGCGCCGCAGCCGGACCGCGCCCAGGCGGACCCCGGACCTGCGGAGCGGGAGGTCTTCGTCCGGCAGCACCACGCACACGTCGGTGCTCGTCCCCCCCATGTCGAAGCCCACCACGGGTCGGCCCAGCGCCCGCGCGAGCGCAGCCACCGCCACGACGCCGCCAGCGGGCCCCGAGAGGACCGCGTCCGCCGCGGAGAGGACGGCAGCGGGCACCAGCCCGCCGTCGGAGCGCATCGCGAGCGCGTCGTCGGGGACCCGGTCGCGGACGAGGGCTTCGCGCAGGACGGGCGAGATCGCGGCCTCGACCCAGGTGGTGTGGATCCGGGCCAGGTACCCGAGCTCGGGATCCACCTCGTGCCCACACACGACCACCATCCCGGGGCTCAGGGCGCGGACGTGTGCAGCCACCGCGCGCTCGTGGGCTGGCCGCGCCGGGCCGAACAACAACGCGACGGCCACCGCGCCGATGCCGTCCAGCGGAAGGGACGGCGGCAACACCAGGGGCTCGAGCTCCTCTCCGTCGGGGCCGACCCGGCCGTCGACCTCCACCACTCGCGTGACCGGGATCGGCGCGTCTTCCACCCAGGGGTCGAAGAGGGACGGACGGGTCATGTCGCCGAGCGACACCAGATCGGCGAACCCCCGGGTCACGACGAGCAGCGTGGGCCGCCCGCGCCCCTCCAGCAGCGCGTTCGTGGCGACCGTGGTGCCCATCCGCAGTGGGCCCTCGGCCAGGTCGCCCGCGACCGCCACGTCCGACGGGACCTTGCTGACCCGCACCCCATCGGCTCCGACGACGACCACGTCGGTGAACGTCCCGCCCCGATCGATCCCGGTGGCCGCCACCTGCCCCCCCCGACCGCAGCGTACCGCCTACGGGTTGCGACGCCACGGGTGTGTTGATACCCGGCCTTCCCTTCTGCACGTCCGAGCCTGCTTCTCGAAAGAAGCGCCTCGTTCCGAAACAACCTGGAGTGAATCATGAGCATCATCGGCAGGCAGGCACCCAAGTTCTCCGGCGAGGCCGCGAGCAACGGCGAGATCGTCAAGCTCTCGCTCGACGACTTCAAGGGCAAGTGGGTGGTGCTGTTCTTCTACCCGCTCGACTTCACGTTCGTCTGTCCGACCGAGATCGTCGGCTTCCACGACGCCTACGAGAAGTTCAAGGCGGTCGGCGCCGAGGTGGTGGGCTGCTCGGTCGACTCCGTGCACACGCACCTCGCCTACATGCGCACCCCGCGCAACCAGGCCGGCGTCGGTGAGCTCGCGTTCCCGCTCCTCGCCGACCTCTCGAAGGACATCGCGCGCGCCTACGACGTGCTCACGGGCGACGTTGCTCACCGCGGCGTGTTCATCATCGACCCGAACCAGGTCGTGGTGGCGTCCATCGTCAACAGCGGCGGCGTCGGCCGCAACATCGACGAGGTGCTCCGCACGCTCAAGGCGTACCAGCACGTCGCCACCCACGGCGGAACCTGCCCGGCGAACTGGCACGACGGTGAGGCCGGCATGGAGATGTCGCTCGGCGGCGTCGCCAAACACCTCTCCTGAACCACCCGACCCCTGGGAGCACGGATGCCGGCCCACGAGCTCGACGACACCACCTTCGCCGACACCCTCGCGCGTACGTCCATGGCCATCGTGGACTTCCACGCGGGCTGGTGTGGGCCGTGCCTCCTGTTCAAGCCCAAGTTCAAGCGCTTGTCCGACACCTTCCCCCACGTGAGCTTCTTCCTCGTGGACGGCGAGAAGGCGCCGAACGCGCGCCAGACCGTGCAGATCGACAACCTCCCGTACTTCGCCGTCTACCGTGACGGAACGTTCATCGAGGGGTTGTCGACCGCCGAGGAGGAGCCGTTCAAGGCCTTCGTCGAGCGGAACTTCGGCGCGAGGCCCGCGTGAAGGCGGCGGTGGTCAAGGCCCTGTCCGAGGCGCACGACCTCGCCACGCTCGAACGCGCGGCCGAGCAGATCGCCGAGGAGGGCGTCGACCCGCTGGACGTCGAAGGCGACGACCTCGGTGAGCGGCTCACCCACGTGATGCTCGCCGCCCGCGTCCGGCGCCGCGTGGACGCCGGCGAGGACGCCCGGTCCGCCTTCCGCGCCGAGATGGGCCAGGTCCGCACCGTACTGACGAACACGGGCTGACGAACACGGGCTGACGAACACGGGCTGACGAACACGGGCTGACCGGCACCGGCGGCAGGAACCGGTCCTGACGCTCGAATCCTGGCCGCCCCGATCCGAGGAGGAGCGCCGGAGGGCCCATGGCCGGGCGGCTCGTTCCTGAGAAGAACCCCGAGATCACTGGAGCCTTCGAGGTCCGGGATCGATCCGACGTGCTGCGCGTGCTGCGCCGCATGGTCGACCGCCGCGCCACTGTCGCGTTGTACGACGCCGGAGGACAGGTCGTTCGCGCCCTCGCCGAGACGTTGTCGGCGTCGGGGCTGACGCTGCAGCTCGAGCCCGACCAGAACGACAGCCCCGTGCTCCTCGCCGACCAGATCACGCTCGTCTCGCTGGTCGACGACGTGAAGGTCCAGGGCGAGATCCGGGGCCCGCTGGCCACACACCCGCCGGGCGTGCTGCACCTCACGTTCCCGACCGTGCTGGTCCGCCTGCAACGCCGGAACGGCTTCCGGGTCCGCATCCCGAGGGCGGAGCCGGCGTTCCTGTACACGAGCGACCAAAAGTACCCGGTCCTCGACCTGTCGGTGCGCGGCGTCGGCCTGGAACCGATCGGGGCGTTGCCCATCGTGGGCGCGGTCTGGTCCGGATGCCGCTTGCGGCTCGGTCTCCAGGTGCTCCCGGCCACTGTCGTGGTGCGATTCACCGACCGCGACCGCATCGGCTGCGCCTTCCAGTCGCTCGCGGTGCGCATCGAGCAGGAGCTGGGTCGACGGGTGATGGAGCTCGACCGGTTGTGGATGCGGGGGCGGTAGCGGTAGAACGCCGACGGAGGGTCCATGCCGACGTCGGACGAGCTGTTGTACGCGATGCGGTCCGGACAACCCCAACCCGACGCGTCCATCGCGGCCTTCGTCGCCGGGGTGGTCGACGGCTCGGTGTCCAGACCGCAGGCGGCCGCGTGGCTGGCCTGGGCGTTCCAGCGGGGGCTCACCGACGCGGAGACGACCGCGCTCACCCACGCCATGACCAACTCCGGAGACGTGTTGTCCTGGGAGGACGGTCCCCCGCTGTGCGACAAACACAGCACGGGGGGCGTGGGCGACAAGGTCAGCCTCGTGCTGGCTCCGCTGTGGGCCGAGCTCGGCCTCCGGGTCCCCATGATCAGCGGCCGGGGCCTCGGGCACACGGGCGGCACGCTCGACAAGCTGGAAGCGATCCCCGGCTTCCGCACGGACCACACGGAAGGCACGCTGCGCCGCATCCTGCGCGACGTCGGGTGCTTCGTCACCGGGCAGACCGCGTCGCTTGCGCCCGCCGACCGGGTCCTGTACGGCTTGCGCAACGAGACCTGCACCGTCGAGAGCATCCCGTTGATCGTGGGCAGCATCCTGTCCAAGAAGCTCGCTGCCGGGGTCCAGGGGCTCGTGCTGGACGTGAAGACCGGGTCGGGCGCGTTCATGGTGGCCCACGACGACGCCGTCGCCCTCGCGCGCGCGCTGGTGCGGGTCGGGAACCTCGCCGGCATGAAGACCACCGCGCGGGTCACCGGCATGGACGAGCCGCTCGGGCTGGCTGTCGGCAACGCGCTCGAGGTGGCGGAGTCCGTGGAGACCTTGCGCGGAGGCGGGCCACCGGACCTGGTCGCCCTGACCCTCGCCCTCACCGAAGATCCGCGCGCCGCCGAGGTGCTCCGATCCGGACGCGCCTACGAGCGGTGGGCTCGCATGGTCCATGCGCAGGGGGGGGACCCGGACGGGCGCCTGCTCGGCGACGGCACCACCACCCTTGCGCTCACCGCGCCGCGCTCCGGCTTCGTCACCCGCGTCGACGCCCGCGGGGTCGGGCGGGCGGCGTTCGTGGCCGGAGCGGGCCGCCGCCGCGCCGAGGACCCGGTGGATCCGGGGGTGGGCGTGACCCTGCGGGTGAAGGTGGGGGCGCAGGTCCACGCAGGAGACGAGCTGGCGTTGCTCCACCACCGCGGGGTCGCCACCGACGAGGCCCTGAGGCTCCTCACCGGGGCGTTCGCGGTCGGAGACGAGGCAGGTCCCGCGGCGCCCCTCGTCCGGGCCGTGATCGGCGCCACCGGTCGCGCCTGACTGTCGTCGGAGGGTCGGTGGCGCCGCCTCGTGTCCGGCGTCCTGGTACAGTGCGAACCCGTCCTGGAGGCTCCGTTGTCGCTCCGCTCGATTCCGCTGCTGCTCGCGCTCGCCGGGTGTTTCGGAGGGTTCCGGCTCACGACCACCGTGTGGGAGTTCAACCGCGACGTGTCCGACAGCATCGTCGTGCAGGAGGTCGTGTTCCTCGCGTTCGTCATCGTTCCGGTGTACGGCGCCACCACGTTCATCGACGCCATCATCCTGAACACGATCGAGGCCTTCACCGGCGAGAACCCGATCGGCGCCGTCGACAGCGAAGACGGGACGGAGGTCGCCATCGACGGCCACCCGCGCCGCCTCCGCCGCGCCGCCAGGAACCTCGTCCTCGAGGACGGCAACGGCAAGGTCGCGACCGCCGAGTTCACCGCGGACGGCGGCATGGTCGTCGAGAGCGCCGACGGCGCCCGCGCCGAGATCGCGGCAGCCGACCTGGCTTCGCTGCAGGACGCGTACGCCGCAGGCGGGAAGCCTGCGCTCGCGACAGCGCTCGCGGGCCTGCTCGACCAGCGCGTCGCCCTCGCCCCGTGACCCCGGCATGCGCGCGGTGGGTCAGCGCGCGGTGACCCAGGTCGCCACGGCGCCGCCGGGCCGCACGACCGTGTTCGACGTGTGGTCGGTGACCGCGGCCTGGAACACCGCCGCGCGCTCGGCCCGGCGCCCCACCACCAGGGTCGCGACGCCGTCGGGGGCTGCCACGGCGGTGCCCAGGAGCACCGGGTGCGCGAGCCCGAGGCACACGTCGCTGAACGTCGCCGTGGCCGTGAGGCAGTGCGCGCCAGCCTCCGCCGCCGCGAAGAACGAGACCCGCTGACCCGCAGGCACCTCCGCCACCGCGAGCGAGCGCGCATCGGACGACCACCGCAGGTCGGCAGCGCGGGAGGGGACGGCGACAGCGACGAGAAGCGACAGGACCACGTGGCCTCCAGGGGGTGACCACACCGTAAACCGGGCGTTGTCCGCCGCCGCTGCTACAGATGTAACAACGGAGCGCCCGCGCCTCGGGTCAGGGTCCGAGCCACCGCGGAAGCCAGTCCGGTCCGGGGCCGGTGGTCAGGCGGCGGAGGCCGGAGCCGTCTGCGCGTGCGGACCAGATCGCCGGCGCTCCGTCGCGGGAGCTCGCGAACAACAGCTGGTGGCCGTCCGGCGAGAACGACGGAAACTCGTCGGGGCCCGCACCGGCGAAGGTCGCCAGGGTCGCGCCGGCTGCCGACGCGAGCACGAGGTCGAGCTCTCGCGGCGCTGGGGACAGCGAGATCGCCGCGATCCCGGTCGACGACCAGGTCACCGCCATCTCGGCCCCCGTCGCGTCCGGGCGCAGGGCGTGGGCGTTGGCTCCGGAGAGGTCGGCCACCCAGACGCGTGGCATGCCACCGCGCAGCGAGATCCACGAGAGCCGACCATCGGGGAGGAAGGCGGGCGCGGTGTCGTCGGCCGGGTCGGTGGTCAGCCGCCGCGGGGCGGAGCCGTCCGACCGGGCCGCCCAGATCTCGGCGTTGCCGTCGGTCGAGGCCCCCCAGGCGAGCCAGGCGCCGTCGAACGAGAGCGCAGGCTCGAAACACCCGAACTCCGACTCGGTGAGCCGGACGGGTGCGCCGCCCTCCCGCGACACCCGGTACACGTCCCGGAAGCTCTGGGCGTCGGACTCGAACACGACTGCGCTGCCGTCGGGCGACCACCGCGGGTTCCGGAGCATCTGGGCGGCGGCCAGCTCCTGCGCCTGACCTCCGTCGAGCGGGACCAGCAGCAAGGCCTCGCGGTGGCCGTTCGGGCCGTCGTCCGAGGTCACTGCGAGGAGGTGGGTGCGGCGGGGGTCCGGATCTGCTGGGAACGCAGACCGATCACCGAGCCCAGCCAGCGCGGTGGGCGGACCACCGGCGCGAGACACGCGGACGACCGCAGCGCCTCCGGCCTCGGACACCCACGCGAAGGTGGGCGCCGGCTCGGAGCAACCCACCCAGAGCGTGAGCAGCGAGGGAATCAGTTGCAGGCCGTCTCCGTGAGGCGGACGCCGTCGGCAACGGCGTTCTTGCCGGCCGTGGTCCACCGGGACAGCGCCACGTCGTTCCAGCCGGCGTCGAAGCTCCAGGTGCCCAGGCGGTTCCACCGGCCGCCGTTGACCTGCTGGTTCACCCAGCCGCGACCGACCTCGGACCCGTCTTCGTTGTAGCCGACGAACGCGGTGTTCGACGGGCGGTCCGACGCGGCGGGCCACCAGGCCTCCACCGTGTAGCACTGGTCGGCGGGGGAGTAGAACTTGAAGTGCGCGGGGTCGGAGACCTCACCCGTGGGGGCGTACCAGTACCCGGTGTTGTAGTAGCCGGACACGTTGGCCGAGGACCGCCAGCTCGAGGAGATCTCGATGAAGTAGTTCGAGGTGTCGTTCGCAGCGTTGTTGCTGTCGATCACGAACTGCGCGCCGGTGCCGGACGTGGGGGGGGCCGGGTTGGTGCCGCCGCCACCGCCGCCACCGCCGCCCGAGATGTCGCCACACTCGGCCTTCACGCGGTTCAGGTAGTCGGTCCAGGGCCAGTTCGGGCCCGGATCCGACCGGTTCCAGGGCTGCATCCGGCCGTGGCCGATGATGTGGTAGCTGTCGCGCGGGATGTTGTTGCGCTGCGTGATGCCGCAGGTGAGCTCTGCCGACCGCTGGAGCAGGCCCGTCGACCAGGAGGACTGCGAGCCGTAGCCGGCGTGCTCGATGCCGACCGAGAGCGTGTTCATGCTGCTGCCGTTGCGGGAGCAGTCGGTGTTCCCGTTGAGGCTGCAGTCGTAGTTGGCCGAGATGTGCCAGGCCCGGTTGTTCTCGTCGACGAGCGAGCGGACCTCGCTGCCCGAATCGTTCACCACGTAGTGCGCGGAAACGCCGGAGGACGAGTTCGTCAGCCAGCCCCAGCACGACGAGTAGGACCCCTCGCAGGTGTGGATGATGACGTACTTCGGGGTGGTCCCGCTGCGGGAGTTGTAGTTCGGGGAGGGCGACCAGACGGTGCCGGAGTCACGCCCGCGCTCGAGGTCGCGCTCGGGGAGCGGCCACGCGGCCTCGACCTCGCGGGCCTCCATGCGGAACCCTTCGATCTCGATCCCGGAGCGAAGCGCGCCGTACACGTCGTGGTGGATGTACTCGGCGAGGGCCTGCTCGTCGGGGATGCCGCTGAACCGGGCCACCACGGGCGCCCAGTCGGCGAGGGGGTCCGCGCTCGTCACGCCCTCCTCTTCGGCGTAGAAGGCCAGCAGGTGCGCCGCGGCCGACAGGTTCGCGAACCGGTCGGTCTTCACCTCTTCGACCGAGAGCCCGGCGAGCTCGGCGCCGAGCTCGAGCCGCTCGCCGCGGAGGCCGAGGATGCCGAAGGCGGGGTTCTGCCCTTCGAACTCCGACTCGCCCTGCACCATCTGGAAGCCGGTCTCGACCTTGGCGATCGCGAACAGGATCTCGGACGGCACGTCCACGTCGCCGGCAGACTGGGTGAACTCCTCGGGCAGCGCGCTGTCGGCCGCGACCGGGGTCGTGTCCGGGGCCAGGTAGGTGGGTCCACAAGCGACGGCCAGCGGGGCGAGGAGGACAGCGAGGGAGAGGCGGTGGGTCACGGAACCTCCGAAGCGAGTGATGACACCCTCTTTGCAGGCGCTATACCACCCTCGGGGGCCTGCCCTGGATCGTGCTTCACCGCGCATTTCCGAGGTTCGGCACAATGCGTAATGCGACATTTCCACCGCGGCGCCGGGACTCATATGTCCCAATCCGCCCCACCTCTGCCCCAGGCGTAAGAATGTCGGCGCTGTCCGCCGCCACCGCCAGACCCTCAGGCGTGGCCGTCAGGGGTTGAGGCGCGCGAACGCTTCGACCAACCGACGGGACTCCTCGTCGAGCGAGGCCGGGACCACGATGCGGGTCACCACGTACCAGTCAGCCGGTTGCCCGTCGGCGCCTGCCGGACCCTTCGCCTTCAACCGCATCCGGACGCCGCTCGACGTACACGGTGGGATGGTGGCCCGCACGCGACCCTGCGGCGTCTCGACGCTCACGCGACCACCCAGCAGGGCCTCGACCACGGAGATGTCGAGGAGCGCATCCACGGGCTCGGCCGGCGCAGCCTCCGGTTGGGGTGGCGGCGCCGCGCGCTCCGGCGGGGGTGGGGCGGAGCGGGGCGGGGGTGGAGCCGGCGTCGAGGCTCGGCGCGGCGCGGCGCCGACGACCTTCACCGTGCAGTACAGATCGCCGTACGGCCCGCCGTGGGGCCCAGCGTCGCCGAGCCCCCGCTCCCGCAGCACCTCCCCGCTGCGGGTGCCGGGCACCACCCGGATCTCCGCCAGGTCCTGGACCCGCACCAGGCCGGCGTCGGGGCTTCCGGGCCGCCAACCGTCCGCGCGCTGCAGGCGGTGGTACACCGCCGTGACCGAGCCGCCGTCGCGCGCGGTGTCCCAGGGCACCGACAGCTCCACCTGCACGTCGCCGCCGGAGACCGGCTCCTCGGGCGCCTGCTGTGGGCGCGGCGCCCCCTTGGAGAAGCTGCCCCAGCCGTCGAACAGGTCGTCCAGCGACACGTCGTTGCCGGTCGCCTTGCGCCCGGCCGCGGCGCGGAGGTTGATGCGGGACGGCTTCTCGTAGGTCTTCTCGGACGCCTTCCAGAACGCGTCGAAGAAGCTGCCCCCGCCAGGGTGCGCGCCTGCCCCCGAGGTCTTGCGCTGGGACCGCCGGTCGTACCGCGCGCGGGCCACCGGATCCATGAGCGTCTCGTAGGCGAGGCGGGACGACTTGAAGCGCTCCTCGGCCACCGGGTCGCCGCCGGCGACATCGGGGTGGCACTTGCGCGCGATCTCGCGGAACGCCCGCTTGATGTCCTGCGAAGTGGCGTCGCGAGCGACCCCCAGCAGCTGGTAGTAGTCCTCTTCCACGAGCCGGTCCCTCTGCGCTGGGCGCCCCGGGGCGGGCATCGCCCCCGTCGAACCGCAGTACAATACCCCAGGGGAGGCCCAGCGCCGGCCCGGCGGTGGCGCGCGGGCGGGATCAGGGTACCCTGTCCTTCCGGGGCTCGCCGCCGTCGCCCTGGAACCCGACGACGAACGCGCCGAGGCGAAGGGCATGCCCAAGTATACGAACCCGAGCGGTCTCTCCTGCTCCTTCTGCCACAAGTCCCAACGCGAGGTCGACAAGATCATCGCGGGGCCGAACGTCTACATCTGCTCCGAGTGCATCCGCCTGTGCCTCGACATCGTGCGAGACAACGCCCAGGCGAAGCCCGTCTCCTGGGGGAACGCAGGAATCCCGTCCCCCGCGAAGATCAAGGGGTACCTCGACCAGTACGTCATCGGCCAGGACCTGGCCAAGCGAAAGATCGCGGTCGCCGTCTACAACCACTACAAGCGGCTCCAGGCCAACGCCGAGCCGGGTGAGCGCGAGGTCGAGGTCCAGAAGTCGAACGTGTTGCTCATCGGCCCGACCGGCACGGGCAAGACCCTCGTGGCGCGCACGCTCGCCCGCTTCCTCGACGTGCCGTTCGTCATCGCCGACGCCACCACCCTCACCGAGGCCGGGTACGTCGGAGAAGACGTCGAGAACATCGTCCTCAACCTGTACCAGCAGTCGAACAGCAACCTCGAGAAGACCCAGCGCGGCATCGTGTACGTCGACGAGATCGACAAGCTCTCGAGGAAGGCGTTCACCTCTTCGGTGTCCCGCGATGTGTCCGGGGAAGGAGTCCAGCAGGCGCTCCTCAAGCTCCTCGAGGGCACGACGGCGAACGTCCAGGTCAAGGGCAACAAGCGCCTCCCGAACCAGGACCACGTCCAGATCGACACCACGAACATCCTGTTCATCTGCGGCGGCTCGTTCGAGGGCCTCGACCGGATCATCGAGCAGCGCATCGGCCGGCGCAGCGTCGGCTTCTCCCGCGAGGAGCCCGTGAAGGCCATCCAGGAGGGCGAGGACCTCGAGGCGCGGCGCAACCTCCTGCGCCAGACGACCACCGAGGACCTCGAGAAGTTCGGTCTCATCCCGGAGTTCATCGGGCGCCTCCCCGTGACGGCCGTCCTCGACCCGCTCACGGTCGACGACCTCATCCACGTCATGACCGAGCCGAAGAACGCCCTCGTCAAGCAGTACCAGAAGCTCCTCCGCTACGAGAAGGTGAAGCTCCGGTTCACCGACGAAGCCGTGCGCGCGCTCGCCGAGAAGGGGTGCCAGCGGAAGAGCGGCGCCCGCGGCCTCCGCGCCATCATGGAGCAGGTGATGCTCGACGTGATGTACGAGGTGCCGAGCGCCGAGGGCCTCACCGAGGTCACCATCGACGAAGACGTGGTCCGCGGCACCGAGAAGCCGAAGCTCAAGTCCGCCTGATCCGGGCCCCGTCCGTCCACCCTCCTGCTATGGTGCGGTGATGCAGCCAGCCCTGCTGATCGCGTCTCCCCAGATGCGGGACCCGTTCTTCGAGCGGACCGTGGTGCTCATCTGGCACCACGACGCGCAGGGCGCGATCGGGGTCGTCGTCAACCGCGTGCTGGAGCACACCCTCGCCGAGGTGCTCGACGCGGTGGACGAAGCGGGCGTCGAGAACCGCTCCGACGTGCCCGTGGTGTGGGGAGGCCCGGTCGAGTCCGGCACGGGCACCGTCGTCACCGCAGGCAAGATCGAGCGCGACGAGGGGTGGATCCTCGAGCGTGGCCTCTCGGTGACCCGCTCCCAGGACGCGCTCCTCCGGTTGTTGCGCGACGGTTCGCCGCTCCTGCTGTGCCTCGGCTACGCCGGGTGGGGACCGGGCCAGCTCGACCGCGAGATCGAGCTCGGTGGCTGGTTGTGGACCGACTGCGACGAGTCTGTCGTGTTCGACACCCCCGCCGACCAGCGGTACGACAAGGCGCTCGCCACCCTCGGGCTCACGGCCGAGATGGTGTGGATGAACCCCGTCAACGAGTAGGTCAGGCGAACAGGAGCCAGGTCGCTGCGGCCGTCACGAGGATCAAGACCACCCCCGCGCCGGCGCCGATCACCATCACCAGCGCCACGACCAGGACCCACACCCACACGGGCACCCCTGCGGGCGGCGCGGCCACCGCGTGTGCGCCGGACGGAGGCCGGTTGGCGAGGTCCATCGGGTCGGACCACGTGGACGCAGCGGGGCGCTCCATCAGCCGGGTGGGCACCGTCGACGGCACGGGCCCGGTGGTGTCGACCTCGAGCTCCGGTAGCGGCGCCGTGTCGACCTCGGGGGACACGGGCTCCTCGGGGCGGTTGGCCCGGTCCTGCCGCTGCACGGCGGCGGGCGGCGCGAGGTCGTTGAAGGTGTGGTCCATGGGCGATGGCTTGCGGACCACGATCTGGTCGAGCTCGAGCGGCTCGAGGGCGACCGCACCCGTGGGCCCGCCCCCGGAGGTCTCGATGGTCAGGGTCCTCCCGACGAGCTCGTCCTTGCGCAGCTCGCCTATCCGCTTCTCGAGGAGCGGCGGCACGGCCTCGCGCGACCACGAGCGCAGCGACTGCCCGGCGCAGTGATCCGCCGACGCCAGGAGCATCTTCTCGACGGCGTCTCCGGCGGGTCGGTCGCCGGGCGACCATTGCAGGAGCTTGCGCAACACCGCGACGAGCGGCTTGTACTCGCCGTCGACTTCGGCCAGGCGCTGCTCCACGCGTCGCTCGAACCGGTGTTTGTGGACCTGGGGACTCCCCCAGTCCTTGCCCGCCGCACACTCCCACAACGTCAGCCCGAGACCGTAGATGTCCACGGCCGGCGTGGGCTCGGCGCCCGCCAGCACCTCGGGCGGGAAGTAGTTGAGCGTGCCCAGCACGAGCCCCTGCGTCTGGCTTTCGCGGGAACCGAAGGCGGCGCGGGCGACACCGAAGTCGAGCAGCCGGACCCCGCCGCGCGACGTGAGCATGATGTTCGCGGGCTTCACGTCGCGGTGGATGACGTGGAGCGGCGCACCAGTCTTGGGGTCGCGGGCGAGGTGCGCGCGGTGCATCGTGCCCGCGACCTCGGCGCCGAGCTCGGCCAGCGCCCGCGCAGGGATCTTCCCGGCCTTGACGAGCTCGGCGAGGTCGACGCCCTCGACGTACTCCATCAACACGCAGTCGCGGCCGTCCACGCGGACGAGCTCGTTCACGCCGAGGATCTGCTCGTCCTGCAGCATCCCGAGGAGGCGCGCTTCGTCCCGCATCCGCGCGCGGAAGTGCTCCTGATCGGGCGTGGTGTTCTTCATCACCTTCACGGCGCAGTGCCGCGAGAAGCCACGCGGCACGCGGAGCTCGACGTGGTACACCGTCCCCGTCGCCCCGATCCCGATGATTTTGTTGAAGGTCAGCGTGCGCATGGGTGCAGGTCGAGCCAGTCTGGGAGTGTCTCACGAATCGCGCCGGCGTGGTGGGTCCGACGCCGCTCCGGCCCTCGGCGGATGGCGATGAGCACCGGGTTGGGGTTCGCGTGGCTCGGGCTGGCCGCTGCAGCGCCCACGGCACCCGTTGCCTTCTGGGTGCGGATCGACGATCCCGCCACGTTGCCCGCGACCGCGCTCCCCACGGGCGAGTTCCGGACGGGCCCGACCGGTCGGGAGTGGCGGGTCCTCGTCCGGGATCGGGGCGCGCTGCGCGGACTCCCCACCCGACCCGCGCCCGCGGACCCACCACCAGAGGGTTGGCCAGGTCCCGAGGACGTCGTCGATCACCTGCTCGCCGCCGTCGCCCGGAGCCCCCGGGCCGGCAGCGTCACCCTCGGGTGGTCACTCGAGGGCGCCGAGCTCGTGGGGGCGTGGTTCGGGCGCCCCCCCGAAGACGGCGCTCCCGTGGTGCGGGTCCTCGGCGGGCACCACGGGGACGAGCCCCCCTCCGTGGCGGTGGCGCTCGCCGTGGTGGACGCGCTGGCGGACGGCGACGGCGCCGACGACGGGATCACCTCGCTCCTGGATCGGGCGACCGTCTGGGTGGTCCCGTGCGTCAACCCCGACGGCCTGCGCGCTGCCGCCCGCGTGAACGCCCGCTCCGTCGATCTCAACCGCAACTACGGCTACGGCTGGCAGCCGGGGAGCTGGTCCGGTTCCGCTGCGTTCTCGGAGCCCGAGACCCGCGCCGTCCGTGGGCTCGGTGACCGCGCGCGCCCCCTGGTTTCGCTGTCCCTGCACACAGGCGCCGAGAACCTGGGCTGGCCGTGGAACCACTCCCTCGACGCGCCGCCCGACGCTGCCGTGTTCCGGAGCCTCGCCGACACGTACGTCGCCCACCACCCAGACCCCGGGTTCTGGGTGACGCAGGGCTCGCGGTGGTACCGGACGGCGGGGGACACCAACGACTGGGCGTACGGGCGGTTCGGCGCGCTGGACCTGACCCTCGAGCTGTCGACAGCCAAGGCGCCGCCAGCCGACCAGCTCCCGGCGCTGCTGGACACCCACCTGGACGCGATCCTGGCGACGTTGTCCACCCCACCGACCTTCGAGGGACGGGTGACCGACGAGTCCGGTCGCCCGCTCGAGGCGCGGATCCACGTGGAAGGCGCCCGCGACACCTGGTCCGACCCCGCGACCGGCCGGTTCGCGCGCCTCCTCACCAGCGCGCCCGAGACGTTCGAGGTCGACGCCCCCGGGTACGGCGCCGTCACCGCCCGGCCCGGTGAGGACGTGGTGTTGCCGGCGACCCACCTCGCCCTGCGGGAGGTGGTGGTGGTGCGCGGCTGGTGGACCCCGTTCGACGGCGCAGCCGGGTTGATCCGCGCTGGGGAGGAGCCCGCGGCCCCGGGCGACGTGGCCGGGTTGGCGTCCGGCGCGTGGTCCGTCGAGGGCGACGACGGGACCGTCTGGCCCCGCGCGGTGCTCGTCGAGGACCCGGGCGACCAGCACATCACCGGCCGGGTGCGCACCGCAGGCGGCGTCCGCTGGGACGGAGCGGTCGGACGTGGTGCGCGCGGGTTCGCGATCCGGGAGGGTCTCCTCGAGGAGGTGGCGGTCCGCGTGACCCCGGGCGGGCTCGAGGTGTCGGCTGCGCCACCGGTGCTGCTCTACGCAGGTGGGGCCGTGCTCGCCGCGACCGAGGCAGACCTCGCGCGGGAGCGCACGGAACCCGAGCTCGAACCCCTGGTCGTCGCCGGGGGCTGTGCAGCCGCCCCGATTCGGGGGAACTTGGTGCTGGTGGCGCTGTCGGTGCTGGTGGTGGGGTCGGCCGCGCGGACCCCTCGGAGGTGCGGGTGACGTGGTGGTGGTGGCTGGCAGCGTGTGGAGACCCGGCGCCCGCCGTCGCACCGGAGCCCACGTGCGACCCGGCGGCGATGGACAACCTCGCGCTGCGGCACGGGCTCACGCTCGTGTTTGCGCCGTGCGGCCCGAACCAGGTCGCGGACGCCGCCTGGTCGCCGGGCGGTCACGAGCTCTACTTCCAGCTGGGCATGACCCAGAAGCTCCTGCACGCGGACGCCGCCGACAAGCTCACCGAGGTGATCCCGACCCCCACGGCGAACGGCCCGGCGGTCTTCCTCACCGCGAACCGCGTCGTCCACCCGACCGCCCCCGAGACGACGGGTGGCCCGGCTCGCCTGGCGTGGTGGGATCTCGACACCGTGCGCTCGACGGACCCGAAGGCCCCGACGGTGGGCCCGGTGGTGAAGCTGCCGGCAGGGTTCTCGGACCTCGGCGACCTCCAGCGCACCCGGGACGCGGACCACGTGCTCCTCACCGCCCGCCAGGACGGCGGCGCGCGCCGCGTTTGGCGCGTGGACCTCACGACGGGCGCGGTCGAGGAGCCCTGGCCGTTCCTGGGGGAGGTCGACTCCTTCACGTTCACGCCGGCGGCCGACGCGGTCGTCACGACCCGCAACGGCACCGCGACGTGGTGGGATGCAGCGAAGGGAACCCGGCGAGGCACGTGGTCACCCGCGACGAGAGGCGTGGTCCACCCGCGGGGCACCTGGATGGCGCTCGAACACGAGGGCGAGAGCGTGTCGGTGTTCGGCCCCGACGACCCGATGGCCGCCCAGCGCGAGGCCGAGCTGCCTGCCCAGGCCGACCGCAGCGTTCGCCCACCGATGTTGTCGCTCGTCGACCTCCGGAACGGCAACCGCTACGAGTTCGAGCTGTTCCACGGCTTCCAGTTCGAGTGGTACGAGAACACCGACTTCTACGGGTCCTTCGTGCTCTGGGGCTTCCAGGAGCGCCAGGCGCGCCGCAATGTAGCTCTCACCGACTTCCTCGAGCGCATGACGGGCGCCGAGATCGGCGCGCTGCCCGCGGGGATGCGGCTCGTGGGGGAGAAGGAGGGGTTCCTCGGAACGCTCTCCCCCTGAACCCGAGGGGAGCAGGTCGAGCGCTCAGGCGCCGGGAGCCGTCAGTGTTGCTCGCGCTCGGCGATCAGGCCGCGGCGCTTCTTCACGACCTTCATCTGCTCCTGCAGCGCGATCTCGTAGTCCATCGTGCCCTCCTGGACGTTCTTGATGCGCGCGGCGGCTTCGGCGCGGATCTCGTTCTCGTCCACGTCGTTGGCCTTCAGCACCTCCATCACCTTCTTGTACATCACGCGGTCCTCTTCGAAGACCTCCTCGATGGACGGAGAGATGAGCAGGTTCTCGATGAACTGGCGGCACAGGAAGCGGTCCACGTCGTCGCCCAGGGGGTGGTCCAGCTCCTCCGCCACCCGCTTGCGCGTCCGACCATAGTCCGAGTACGGGATGTTCAGCGCGGACATCTCGTCGCGAACCTTCTCGCGGAGCTCGTTGTCGCGACGCATGTACTCGTCCATGATCGCGGCGAGGTCCTTGACGGCCTCCTCCTTCGCGTCGGGCTTGATCTCGATGTCGCCTTCGGTCGCCAGGCGCTCCAGCACCGCGCGGGCGATGACGGGAATCTTGGCGCGGTAGAGCTTCATGGGGGACCTCCGGACGGGCGCCGGACGTAACCAGCCCCTCAGTTCGACGCACCGAACAGCAGGCCCGCGTCGAGCCGAACCCCGTTGACCAGGAACGGTTGCAGGCGGAGATCTCCGTCTGCCGCCACCTTGCTGCCGGACACGATCTGCGAGGAGTACCCGAGGTCGACGAACCAACCCGGGGAGCCCGGCTGGGTGGTGACGCCGATCGCTGCGCTCGCGACCGCCGTGAACGCGGGGGTCCGCGTCTCGGTGAACCAGTCCGAGTTGAGGAACGGCCCCACGAGGCCGCCGCCCAGGAGCGCGCTCAGATGGGGAGCGATGCCGTCGCCGGTCGTGAGGCGGACGTCGGGCCCGGCCGAGACCGTGAGGGAAGGCAGGAAGACCTCGGCGCTCCCGAACTCACCGGGCTCGAACGGAAACTCGAGCCCCTTCGCCTTGAACGAGCAGGTCCCGCCGCCGTCCTGGTCGCACACGGCCCGCACCCGGCCCTGCGAGTAGCTGCCCCGCGCCTCGACGCGGAGCGCTGCGTTCGAGGCAAGGGAGAAGTACAGCGGCACGACGAGCCCGAAGGTGGGCCCGAGCGACGCGTCTGCGGCCGGATCGGTGCATCCGTCGGTCAAGACATCGGCGCAACCGACCTTCTCGCCCGCCAGGGGCGCGCCGAAGCCCGCAGGGTAGCGCGCCTGGTTTCCCCCAGGGGCTCCACCCGAGAAGTCGACCAGCCCCGACACGCCGATGCCGACAGGGAGAGCCCAGGCTGCTGCTGCACCGATGACCAACCACATGGCCGCGGAGTATACGCACAACAGGGCGGGGGCGCGAGCGCGGCCGCTATCGCGGGCGCAGGCGCAAGGTCCCAGGCTGATTACCGGGGGGTGGGCATCGCCCCTTCGGGCGGCTCGTCGGTGTCGGCGGCGAGGCGCCGCAGGCGCTCTGGGTCGAGCACGACCAGCCGGTGTGGCTCCGCCTCGACGAGGCCAGCGCGCTGCCACTGGCTCACCACCAGAGAGGTGGACTCGCGGGTGGTTCCGGCGAGCGCCGCCAGGTCGCGGCGGGTGAGCCGCAGGTTGACGATGACGCCGCGGCTGTCGCGGACTCCGAGCTCCGCCGCGAGCTCGGACACGGTGACGGCCAGCCGTTCCTCCACCGTGCGGTACGCGATCACGGCGAGGCGCTGTTCCGCGCGACGGCACCGGGCAGCAGCGGTCGCGGCCAGGCGGCGGGCGAGCGCCAGATCCAGCGGGTCGAGCGCGGCGCGCGGGATCCACCAGACGACGGCGTCCTCGTGGGCGGCCAGGCCGGTGTGGTGCGCCCCCCCCGCCAGCAGGGCCACCTCGCCCACCACCTCGCCGCGCCCCGGGAGGCGGAGCAGGACCTCGTGCCCCTCGCGACCCGCAGTCTCCCGCAGGACCCCCGAGCGCACGAGCACCAGCCCGTCGCACTCGTCACCCGCGAGCCACACGGTGGCGCGCCGCGGCAGGGTGCGCACCTCGGTGGCAGACACCACCCGCGCGACGACGTCGCGTCGGAGCCCCGCCAGCAGGGGGGAGCGCGTGAGCATCCGCTGGGTGGCCGCGTCCATCGGCGACACGCTAACGCACGGCCCGGGCGTCCCCGTGCCCCCTGGTAGCCGTGCAGTTACGGTGGCCGATCTGGAGGTCCCGTGGCCCTGTTCGGCTGGTGGTGCGCCGCGCTGGCGGCGCCGGAGATGATCCCCGCCGAGGTGTTCGAAGCCGCGAAGAGCGCGCCCGTCGGCGCCACTGCGGAGACGGCATCTCTGCCGTTGCGCGACGGCACCACGTTCTCGTTCGTGGAGCACCGCGGACGCCCCGTCCTGCTCACCTTCTGGGCGAGCTGGTGCGGGCCGTGCCGCGCCGAGCTCCCCGCGCTCGCCACCTGGTCGAAGGCCCACACCGACGTGGCGGTGGTCGCGGTCAACGTCGATCGCCAGCGCCCCCCGGCCGATCGCTTCCTGCAGTCCGTGAAGTTCGACCTCCCGATCGGCTACGACCCCGATGCGCAGCAGCTCGGCAAGTACGGCGTGCAGTCCATGCCCACCATGTTCCTGTTCGACCGCAGCGGGGCCCTCGCGTGGCAACACGTCGGGTACAGCACGGAGAAGGGCTTCACCGAGCTCGACGCCGCGCTCGCGGGGCTGAAGTGAGCGCCGCCACGCCGCGCGAGCGCTGGTCGGCCCTCGCGGTCCTGCCCGTCGCCGCCTTCGGCATGGGCGTCGGCGGGCTCCTCACCTGGCACCACGACGTGCAGTTGTACGCCGCCGCCGAGAACCGCGGCGAGCTCGTCGGCTGCCAGGAGTCGGCCGCGGTCAACTGCGACATCGTGAACACCAGCGCCTGGAGCGAGGTGCTCGGCGTGCCGATCGCCACCCACGCGATCGGCCTGTACGCCGCGGTGTTCGTCCTGGCGTTGTTCGCCGCGAACGGGGAGCGAACCGCGCGCGCGGCCCTGTGGGTGGCCGGGCTCCTCGCGGTGGCGGGCTCGGTGTTCCTGTTCTGGCAGTCGAAGGTGGAGCTCGGCTACGTCTGCGCGTGGTGCCTGCGCTTGTACGCCGCGAACGGCGCGCTCCTCGCAGCGGTCGCCGCCGGTGGGCTCCCGGTTCTCCCCGACCCCCGCCGCACGGCCGCGTACAGCGCGCTCACGCTCGTGGTCCTCGGCCTCGCCGCGGGCGGAGAGCGCGTGTACCGCAATACCCTCGACGGGGGGGCCGGCGATGCGCCCACCGTGGCGGCTCGCGGTGCTGGGCACGACCGCGACCCGGAGAGCAAGCTGACGCCGCGTTCGTTCCCCGTGAAGACCGAAGACGGGAAGGAGGCGACCCTCACCCTCGAGGCCGACGACCCGTGGCTCGGGGTGCCCGACGGCGACGCGACGGTGGTGATGTTCGGCGACCTCGAGTGTGGGTTCTGCAAGCGGTCCGCCGCCGAGGTCGCGCGCCTCGAGGCGACCTACGGGGATCGTGTCACGTTCGTGTTCAAGCACTTCCCGATGGACCCAGCGTGCAACCCTGGCGTGAAGAACCGCAAACACCGGAACGCCTGCGCCGCCGCAGTGGCCTCCGTCTGTGCCCAGGACCAGGGCCGGTTCTGGGCGTTCCACGACCTGGCGTACAAGAACCAACACGAGCTCGCCCCGGAAGCGCTCGCGGCCTACGCGGCCCGCGCGGGCGTGGACGAAGCAGCGTTCCAGGCGTGTGTCCGCGATCCCGGCGCAGTGGCCCGGGTCCGCGCCGACGCCGAGCAGGGCAAGGCCCTCGACATCCACGGCACGCCGCGCATCTTCATCGGCGGGAAGCTCTACCGGTCGGGCACCTCGGCCGAGGTGATGGCCCGCGCCGTGGAGCTCGCGCTCGGTGGTGACCCCGCGGACGCCGCGCGGAACGCCGCCGGGCTGCGCGACACGAACGCCGACGTAGCGCCGATCCCCGCCGACGTGCCCCCGATGCGCGAGCTCGCGTTCGGCGACCGCGCCTTCTCGATCGACACGTTCGAAGCGAGCGTGGTGGCGGGAGCCGCGGTGTCGGGCAAGCACCAGATCCCAGCGTTCAAGGTGTCGTGGTTCGAGGCGAAGGCGGCCTGCGAGCAGGCGGGGAAGCGCCTGTGCCGCGAAGACGAGTGGCTCTCGGCGTGCCAACACGCGGCGGCGCAGGACGACGACGGCGACGGCGAGTTCGCGGACGACCTGATCGAGGGCTCCGCCTATCCGTACGGCGACTTCCACGACGAGGGCCGCTGCTGGGACGACCACGAGCAGCCCGAGTTCCGCCCCGTGTACACCGGAGAGATGCCCGGCTGCACCACCCCCGCCGGTGTCTGGGACCTCACGGGGAACGTGGAGGAGTGGGCCGGCGACACCCCCGAGCGCGCAGTGTTGTTGGGTGGCGCCTGGGACACCTCCGAAGACCACGCCCGCTGTTACCGCCGCAACGACTCGTTCGGCGCGGGGTACTCGAGCCTGCGGACCGGGTTCCGCTGTTGTCGCTGACGCCGACCTGCCGGGAGCACCGTGACTGTTGACCTGTGGACCGTGTTCGCCGCGGTCATCCTGCCGTACGTGCCGTACCTGATGGTCGGCTTCTACAAGAACCGCCGCGGCATCTACGACCCCGCGAACCCGCGCGACAGCAACGCGCTGCTGGAAGGCTGGTCGCTGCGCGCCAAGGGCGCGGAGACCAACGCCTGGGAGGCGCTGGCGCAGTACCTCGGCGTGACCTTCGTGGCGTACCAGGCCCACGCGGACCCACAGCTGCTCGCAGCGCTGGGTGGGGCGTGGGTGGTGGCGCGCCTCGCGTACTACGCCGCATACATCGCTGGCTATGGGCGGTTGCGCATCACGTTGTGGTTCCTGGGGCTGGGGCTGCTGCTCTCGCGCTTCGGCATCGTGTTCCTGCCGACACGCTGACCGTCGTTCGCACGATCGCTGACGGGCGCCGCCCACGAGGGTACCGGGGTGGGGAAGGAGGGCCTCTGCTCCCCGTCATCCTGCTGTCGAAGCCCGCCGCAGCGCAGGCTGCGGACTACCCGAACCTGAGCTTCCTCCCTGCGGACCAGTGGTCGATCATCAGCCCGACCCTGGGAGACCGCACCCAGCTCCAGCCCGAGGCGGTCAACGGTCACGTGGTGCTCGGCGGCAACGCGCGCCACGAGGTGTGGCGGATCGACGACCCGTTCGCGCCGGAGCACGTCGCCACCCTCGAGAGCCGGTACACCGACGGCGAGGCCGAGGCGCACGACCACGGCCAGCTGCTGCGCGACGGGCGCTTCCTCCTCGCGACGCTGTCGGGCCGGGGCGTGGACCTGTGGGACCTGACCACCCCCGCGCGCCCCGTGGCGCTGTCGCACGTGGAGCTCGACGGCATCGACTACGGGGACAACTCCGAGGCGGTGTGGGGCCTGTCGTGGCAGGGCGACGCGCTGTACGTGGGCGGGACGAACACCGGCGTCCACGTGCTCGACACCACCGACCTCACGGCGCCCGTGGTGGTGACGCGGGTGCCGACCAGCGCATACGGCGGCGTCAGCGCCGGTGTGTTGTGGGCCATGGGCACGACGCTGGTGGTCACCCCACCCAAAGACCGGTCGGGCCTCGCGACGCTCGACATCTCCGACCCGTTCGACCCCGTCCCGCTCGCGTCGCTCGCCACGGCCGAGGACTCGTACATCGGTGGCTTCTACGCGGGGAACGCCTTCCTCGTGAGCCCGTGGCGGGCGTTCGACGTGTTGTCCGACCCGACCCGGATCACGCCCATCGCCGAGATCGCCACTGCGACCACCGAGTACGTGTCCTTCGCGGACGGCCACGCCTTCGTCGGCGCGCTTCGGCCGAACCCCGGCGTGTTCAAGTGGGACGTGTCCGACCCGACCACGCTGGTCGAGGTCGGGAAGGTCGAGGGTCGCCGCGACGGCATCGACAACGGGGCTTTCACGGACGACCAGTTCGCCCTGCCCGTCGGCAACCTGCTCGTGATGTGCGACGACGAGCTTCGCCACGGCTGCGTCCTCGCGGTGCACGCTGCCGCGCCCGACGGCCAACCGCCCCGCCTCGCCGCGTCGGTGCCCGCCGACGGGGCCGTCGGGGTCGCGCCCACGGCACGCATCGGGCTGTCGTTCACCGACCAGCTCGACCTCCGGAGCGCCACGGCCGACGCGATCGTCCTGCGTCCGCTCGACGGGGGCGCGCCGGTCCCGGTGCAGGTGGGCCTCGACCAGACGGTCCTGCACGTGTGGCCGCGCCAGCCCCTCGCCGACGACACCGCGTACGAGCTGTGGCTCCCCGTCGGGGGACTGACCGATCTCGCCGGCAACGGTCTCGCGACCGACGTGTCGCTCGTGTTCACCACCGGAGACGGCACCCCGCCTCCCCCGTGCGGCTTCGCGCCGCTCGTCCCCGCCGAGGTCGGCGCCCGGGTGACGCTCACCGCCGAGCCGGTCGACGGTGCCCGCTACACCTGGACCGCAGGGGGCCGGACCCACCAGGGCGCCGTCGCTGCCGTGGTGTTCGACGCCCCCGGCCGCCACGACGTGGAGCTGCGAGTGGCGCGCGACGGGCTCGAGCGGTCGTGCCGCGCCACGCAGATCGTCCACCCGCCCCTGCCCGAGCGCCCCGCTGTCCACGCCTCGACCGTGGTGGTCGACGAGCCGCGCGGTGTCGCCTGGGTCGTGAACCCCGACGCGGGCACCGTCGCGTCGGTCGGGCTCGCGGACCACACGCGGCGCGGCGAGCACCCGGTCGGCGCGGGGCCGCGCACGGTCGCGGTCGACGGCGACGGACAGGTGTGGGTCGCGGTCCAGGACGAGGACGCGGTGGTGGTCCTCGGGCCGGACGGCGCCGAGCGGCGGCGGATCCGGACGCCGTGGGGTGGTCGGCCGTACGCAGTCGCCGTGGGCGACGGCGTGGTCTGGGTCACGCTCGAGGGCCGAGGCGCCCTGCTCGGACTCGACGCCGCCACCGGCGACGAGGTGTCGCGGATTGCGCTCGGAGCTCCGGTGCGGGGCCTCGCCCTGTCCCCCGACCGCCAGGTGGCGTGGGTGAGCCGCTACCTGTCGGGCGACGACGGCGCCGAGCTCTACCGCGTCGACCTCGGCTCGGCGGAGGTCGAGGTCGTCGGCCTCGCCCACGACGACACGCCCGACGACCACGACGCCGGGCGCGGGATCCCGAACGCCATCGCGAGCCTCGCGATCACCCCCGACGGGTCACGGCTCCTCGTGCCCGCGAAGAAGGACAACGTCCGGCGGGGGCTGCAGCGCGACGGCCAGCCGCTCGACCCCGACAACACGGTCCGCGCGATGCTGGGGTTCGTGGACGCGGACGCCCGGCGCGAGGTGCTGCGCGTCGACCTCGACGACCACGAGCGACCGTTCGCCGCCGCGGTGAGCGCGCTCGGCGACATCGCGTTCGTCGTCAGCCAGGGCACGAACCGGGTCGATGTCGTCGAGACCTGGTCCGGCCGGGTGATCGGGGGGCTGAACACGGGCTTCGCGCCCAACGGCGCGGCGCTCACCGACGCCGGCCTGCTGCTGGTGCAGGAGCTCAACGGTCGCGCGCTGTCGGTGTTCGACGTGTCCGGCTTCCTCGACGCCACGGACGCGACGGGCTGGGAGGTCGCAGTGACCCCCACGGTGGACCGGGAGCCGCTGGCGCCCGAGGTGTGGCTCGGCAAGGTGCTGTTCACGAACGCGAACAGCAGCGCGATGAGCCAGGACGGCTACCTCGCGTGTGCGACCTGCCACCCGGACGGCGGGCACGACGGCAGGACCTGGGACTTCACCCAGTACGGCGAGGGCCTGCGCAACACGATCGACCTGCGCGGTCGCGCCGGCACGGCGCACGGCCCGGTGCACTGGACGGCCAACTTCGACGAGATCCACGACTTCGAGGGGGACATCCGCAACAACCAGGGCGGCAGCGGCCTGCTCGACGACGCGGACTGGGCGGAGACGTCGGACCCGCTGGGCGCGCCGAAGGCGGGTCGCTCCGCGCAGCTCGACGCCCTCGCGGCGTACATCGCCACGTTCACTTCGTTCCCGCGCTCGCCCTGGCGGGCCGACGACGGCTCGCTGACCCCGGCGGCCGTGCGCGGCCGGGCGGTGTTGCAGCGGCTCGACTGCCTCGAGTGCCACGCGGGCGACGCGCTCACCGACAGCGCCGATGGGGTCCGCCACGACGTGGGCACGCTCGGCCCAGGGTCGGGCTCCCGGCTCGGCGGCCCGCTCGACGGGCTCGACACACCGACGCTGTACGGCTTGCACGCCAGCGCGCCGTACCTGCACGACGGCTCGGCCCCGACGGTGGCCGACACGCTCCGCATCCCCGACCACGGCGATGGGAAGAGCTTGTCAGCCGGCGAGCTCGCCGACCTGGAAGCCTTCCTGTTGCAGCTCGAGCCGGGCGACGCCCTCCGGATCGCGACCGACCCGCCCGGTGGGTGCGGATGCGGGTCGACCGCGCCGTCGTCGGCGTGGCTGACGGCGCTGGCGGGGCTCGCCGCGCTGACGCGCCGCCGCTGATCGCCGGGAGGGGCCCGCCACGGTCACCGAGCGTTCGGGTTCGCCAGCGCGTTGCGCGCCTCGGCCTCGTCCATCGTCGCCCCGGTGACGAAGCGGTGGTCGGCCTGACCGACCGCGCGCCCCGCCACCGTCGCGGTCCCACGGGAGTAGCCTTCGTCCACCGAGTTGTAGAAGTCACCGTTCGATTGCACGCGCGTCCGGTGGCTGTCCGGGTCCTCGAGGCGCGTCATGGCGTGAGTACCAGCGGCCCCGTTGCCGACCACGTGCTCCACCCGGTAGCCCGCCGCGCCCATCAGGCGGTCCGACAAGAAGGCGTAGCCCTGGCAGTCGTTGGCCACCTGCCCGAGGTGCGAACCCCCGTGCGAGGCGCCGGTGCCGCGGGCCGGGTCCAGCACCTGTGCCATGGACGTGGGCCCGGTCACCGGCCTGGAACCACCGGCCACGTCCTCGCCGTCCACCTGGAATGCGCCGACGGTCTGGTTCCGCCTGGAGTAGCTGATGTCGTCTGGCCGCCCGCTCACGTTCCCGGTGTGGACGTGGTACGCAGCGGTGTAGTCGCGGAAGCTCTGCTCGGCGTTGCCCCGTGCCTGCCGGTTGTTCATCGTGCGGAACCACTCGGTCAGGTCCTGCTCGCTCGGCGATCCCTGCACCACCCGGTGCGTCGCGTCCTGGATCTGCCGGTTCACGTCCAGCTGCCGGCTGATCGTGGTAGCCGCTGCGTCGCCGTCGGCGCCCCACCGCGCCGTCATCGCGGCCCGCCCGTTCTCGACCCCGTCGCGCGCGGGCCCCAACCGGCCGGCCCGGGCCTCCGACATCGCAGCGCGCAAGGTATCAGGCGCGGTACCCACACCTTCGGGGTGGTCGCGTCGGACCAGGTCGGCGACGGGATCGGCGGCGATAGCAGGCCGCTGGGCGAGCGCGTCCACCGCGTCCATTCCCACCGCGGTGGCGTTGGACCTTGCCGGCCGCCTGGCGAGTCGGTCGGCCTGCTCGGAATTGGACCCGAAGTCCGCCGGCGCACCCCTCGCGCCGGACCCAGTGGGATGGGGACCCTCCGCAGTACGCCACGCATGATCTCGACCCATCGCCGCCTCCTGTTTCTTCTATCGCCCGGTCTGGCCACCACTTCAGGTGATTGTCGGGGCAGACGTTCGTGGTAGCCCGTCGGGGACGTACACGCCCAGATCATCGTGGGGTCAAGGCCCCTTCCCCGAGCAGCGCGGCGTCTTCGGTGGCCAGCAGCGCAGCGAGCGACACCTCGACCGTGTGTACCTCCACGTCCAGCGCCGCCAGCAGGCCGTCGATCAGCTCGCGGTGGAGGACCACGGCGTCCCGCACGCCGAGCTCGCCCGACGCGAGCCCCTCGGACACCGCGGTGAGGCCTCGCCGCACGGCGTCCTCCACCCCGGAGAGCCGCTCCGTCTGGTCCACCGCCCACGCCCGATCTGCCCTCGTCTGGACCACGTCGGCCGCGGCCCGGTCCGCGGTCACTCCCTCGGCGGCCGCCGCCACCTGCAACGCGCCGCGCGCCGCGCCGACCGCCGCGCCGTTGCGATCCCACAGCGGGAGCTCGACCGTCACCATCGGTCCGAGGTCCGTGCTGCCGCCGTCGGACTGGTACTGGACCCCCACCGAGAGCGCGGGGACAGAGCCGGCGCGGGCCCGCGCGAGCTCGGCGGTGCGGCGCTCCACGTCGCGCGCCGCGGCCTCCACGTCCGAGCGCGGCGCAGCCCCCGACGCCGCGGGCACCGCATCCCGTGGCCGGCCCGAGAGCTCGCCGGCGACCCCGAGCTCCGCCAGCGCGAGCGAGGCGCGCGACCGCTCGGTGCGGGCGTCGAGCGCCGTCGGCACCGCCACGGCCTCGCGCGCCCGGGCCAGCGCGAGCTCCACCTCGGTCCCCTCCCCCGCCTGCACGCGCCGCTCCGCCACCCGGCGCAGATCCGTGGCCAACGTCACCGCCTCGTCCGTCCACGCGACCCGAAGCGCGGATGCCGACGCCTCCGCGAACGCCAGCCGCGCGTCGGCTGCGACCTCCAGCTCGACCCGGCGCAGCGCAGCCTCCTCCGTCGCCACCCCGGCCCTGGCCGCACGCCGGGCGTACCAGCCCTCCCCCGACACCGACACCGGCTGCTGGGCCTGCAGGAAGGTCAGATCCCCGGTGACCGAGGTCCCCACCTGTACCTCGGGGTTCTGGAGGAACACCGACACCTGGCGCCGCTCGCCCTCCGCGCCCTGGAGGTCGGCGGCGGCCACCTGGACCCGCGGATCCCGGGCCAACGCAGCCCGCACCACGTCCTCGGGGACGACGGGGGCCGCAGCAGCGGGCGAGGTCCCGACCAGGATCGCGACGAGCATGGTGTTGCCTTCCGGGGCCGCAGTGTACGCTCGCCCGCGACGGAGGCACCGCATGGCCGCAGACGAGAACCCCCTCGAGCGAGCGAAGGACGCGGCGCGCGACGCGGATCGCGCGCTGGACACCGTGGGACGCGACATCGCGTTCGCAGACGAGATCGAGGCCGTGAACCGGCGCCGGGCGGGAATCGCGAAGCTCCAGGTGGAGCTCGACCGGGCGCGCACCCGCGGCTGGGTGTGGGGCGGCGGCGCAGAGACCTCGCTCGAGAGCCTCACCGCCCTCGGCCCCCGCACCGCCACCGAGGTCGCGAACGCCGCCAACGCCGCGACGGGACGGTTCCGCAGCTCGCTGGATCAGGTCCGCAACGCCCTCACCCGCACCGCAGTGACCGCGGCCAACCGGAGCGCCCTCGAGCGGATCGAGGAGCAGGCGAAGGACCTCGCCCAGGCGGTCGACGCCGAGGAGGGTCGCCTCCAGGCGCTCTCGAAGGCCTTCACCGACGCCTACGACGCCCTCGAGAAGGAGGTCGCGGAAGCCCACAAGCACCTCGACCGCTTCGCCTCCGCCCGGTTCCAGCTGCTCGCCGGCGAGAACCCCTACCGCACCTCGGAGTGCACGTGGCAGGACGCCCCGGGCGGCGCGGTCAACGGGTTCCTGTACCTCACGGACAAGCGGGTCCGGTTCGAGCAGAAGGAGACCATCACCACCAAGAAGTTCCTGTTCTTCACAGCGTCGTCGGAGGACAAACACGAGCTGTTGCTCGACGAGCCGGTCGGCAACATCGCCCGCTCGGACGACTCCACGAAGGGGCTCGTGTTCAAGGACCAGCTCGTGACCCTCACCTGGCAGGGGGCGAAGGTCCAGAAGTCCACGTTCGACATCAACTCCGGTGAGTCGTCCAAGGACTGGGACACCTGGATCGAGGAGCTGCGGTCGGGGCAGCTCGCACACCGGATGCGGAAGACGGAGAGCGGCGCGGCGGCTGCGCCTCCGCCGAGCCTCGGGATGCCCGTGGACGCCCCCACGCGGTGCTCCGCCTGCGACGCCACCCTCGACCCGCCCGTGCGCGGCATGACCGTGCTCGTGTGCAAGTACTGCGGGCAGCGACACGATCTCCGGTTCGCGTAGGGGATGCTGGAACCGGAGGGTGCGCTGCTCGCTGGCCGGTACCTCGTCACGGAGGAGCTGCCCCGCCACGCGCAGACACGCCGGGTGTTCCGCGCGCGGGACCACTTCACCGGCACGCTGGTCGCCATCAAGCAGGTGCCCGCGGAGCTCGTCCGCCGCGAGCTCA
>JBIKWC010000058.1:0-31690 GCA_044356535.1 Myxococcota bacterium | reverse complement strand
TCGCTCGACGGGTGCGTGTTCCGACTGCTCGGCGCGCGGTGGGCCCACGACGCGGGGGTCCCGGGGGCGGAGTCTGCGCTGTTCGAGCTGGCTGCGGGTGATCACTGCGCCCGGTACGGAGTCGATCGCGCGGCGCGGGCGGAGGCGTGGGTCCGCTGGGCGGAGCTGCGGCTGGCGCAGGGCGACCGGGCCGCCGCCCAGCGGGGGAGCGTGGAGTTCTCGGCGCTGGTGGAGGGCACCGAGCTGCCCGTCTACGAGCGCTTCGGCGCCCTCCTCGAGCGGATGGACGCCGAGTAGGTGGCCTACAAGCCACAGATCGTGGCGTCGAACCGGACCTCGCTCGACCCCGCGAACGCGCCCGCGCTGCTCACCACGTCGGCGTTGAGCCGTCCGGACACCCGCACGCCCGGCTCGGACGTCCCCCACTTCATCAAGCCGCCGTCCGAGTAGAAGACCTGCTCGTAGGCGTCTTCGTCTTCGACCTCGCCAGCCCACCAGGCCTCGTCCCGCAGCGCGAGGTGCTGGGTGAACACCGCGAAGGCCACGTTGTTCTGCTCGGGCAGCGCGTCCCACGCCAGCCCCGACCACAGCGACCCCTTCACGGGCCACGTGCCGCCCTGGACCCGTGCCACCACCTCGACCTCCGTGAAGGCGGCCGGGAACGCAGCGGCCCAGGCCTCCGCGAGCGCCGCAGGGTCCTCTGCGTCCGCCGCTCCGTCGCGGAACACCCGCTCCGCGTCACACGAGCCCGGCAGCGACGACAACGTGACGGTCAGCAGGTCGTCCGCGTCGAACGTGCCGGGATCCACCGTGAGGTACGAGGACTCGACCGGGAACGGCAGGTCGCCGATCGGGCTCACGCGGTTCGGGGGCCCACACGCCACCAGCAGGGCTGCAGCGGTCACCGTGCGCATCACTGCTCCTCCGGCTCGTCGGGGGTGGGGACCGCGGCTGCCTCGACGCCACCCCGGAGCCAGTTCCGGCCCCACACGGGCGCGTCGACCAACCCGAGCCGCTTCAGGCGAGCATCCAGCCGCCGGCGGAGCCCCTTCGCGCGCTCCTGCCACGCGGGGTCCGCGATGAGGTTCGTTCGCTCCTGGGGGTCGGTCTCGAGGTCGTGGAGCGTGGCGGAGGCGTCGGAGCCCCAGGCGCGCGAGAACTTGACGCCGGCGGCGGTGCGCAGGCCGAACATCGTGGGCGTGTGGGGGAACAGCGCCTCGGCGAAGTACTCGTACACGAACTCCTGCCGCCACTTCGGGGTGGGTCGCCCGCTCGCCGCGGCCACCAGCGAGCGGCCGTGCAGGTGGGACGGGGGCACGAGGCCCAGGAGCTCCAGCACGGTGGGCGCGAGGTCGACGTTGAGCGCCATCGCGTCCGGCCGCTGCCGACCGGCGTCCGGGATCGAGACGAGGAGCGGTACGCGGATCGAGGCCTCGTAGAAGTTCCGCTTGTCCAGGACGCCCTGTTCGCCGAACAGGAACCCATTGTCCGACGTGAAGATCACGGCCGTGTCGCCGTCGAGCCCGGCCACGGCGAGGGCGTCGAGGAGGGCGCCGACCGAGTCGTCGACGGACAGCAGGGTCCGGTGGTAGTCGCGGTACCAGGACGCGAAGTCGGGCCAGCGCCCGTAGGGGTGGTCGGCATCGAACTCGGACTCGTGGCGGAGCGTGCGCAACCAGCGCGGGAGGTCGGCGTAGGCGTCGTCGGTGTCCGGCAGGGTCGCGGGGACGGGGGCGTCGGCGAAGGCCGTCCGGTGGCGCTCGGCGGGCAGGAACGGCGCGTGCACGGCCTTGTGCGAGACGACCGCCGCGAAGGGCCGCTGCTTGCGCGCGGGGTCCTTCAGCCACGCGGTGGCGTGCCCGGTGAGCACGTCGGTGACGTAGCCTCCGAGGGGCTGGCGCTCGCCGTCGACGCTCAGGGGGTGGCTACCGTCGGGGTCCTCGTACACCCCCTGGCCGCCGAACCCCACCCACTTCCCGAAGCCGGGGCGGGGGTGCGGGTCGTTGCCGCCGAGGTGCCACTTGCCGAAGAACGCGGTGTCCGCGCCGCTCTGCTGGGCGAGCGTGGCCCAGGTCGGGAACGCGGGGTCGAGGTCGTCACGGTTGTCGAGGACGCCGTGGGTGTGGGCGTACAACCCGGTGAGCATCGTGGCGCGGCTCGGGCAACACAGGCTCGTGGTCACGAACGCGTCGCGGAAGAAGGCGCCGGTCGCGGCGAGGCGGTCGAGCGCGGGGGTCTTCAGGAACGGGTGCCCGAGGAACCCGAGCGCGTCGTACCGCTGGTCGTCGACCAAGACGAGGAGCACGTTGCGCGGTCGCGCGCCCGAGGGCACCGGGGCACCGGGGCCCGGGTCTGGTGGGGCGGCCGGCGGCGGGGTCTGCGGGCGGCACGCGGCGAGCGCGGAGCCGAGCAGCAGGGTCCTGCGGGTGAGGGTGGGCAGTGGGCCTCCGCCGGGAGTCTGCCACGGCCGGGAAGGGCCGGCACCACCCCGGGGTTGCACTGGCGTACGCGCGCTGCGCGGAGCTATAGGGGCCCCATGTTCTTCCTTTCGACCCTCTCTGTCGCTGCCTGGGCCCTGCCGGGCGCGGGTGCCACGTGGACCGTGTTGTCCGGTGGCGATCCGTACATCGAGTGCACCGAAGACGCCGGCGAGCCGTGGTGCCGGTCGACGGGCCTCGTCCCCCTCGCCACCGAGAAGGTCTCGTCCACGCTCGAGCACATGGCGCAGCACCAGTCGCTGTTCGAGAGCATCATCAAGATCGACGTCCTCGAGCCGGACGTGATGCACATCGTGCTCGACTTTCCGATGATCATGGACGACCGGGACTACGTGGCCCGATACACGCGCCTGGCCGAGGGCGAGACCATCATCTACCGCTGGGAGTCGGTGGTGCACCCGAAGGCGCCGGCGACGACGGACGTGGTCCGGCTGCCGAAGATGGCGGGCGAGTGGCGGCTGGTCCCGAAGGACGGCCAGACGCTCGTCACGTACGTGTGGCACGCGCAGATCGCGGGCAGCTTCCCCGAGGCGCTGCTGGGCCAGGCGCGGACGAAGGCGGGCCAGCAGGCCCTCGCCGACATCCGCAAGGCCGCGAAGGCCGCGAACCCCTGAACGGGGCGTTCACGGCCCGCGGATCACCACGACGCGGCCGACGAGCGCAGGGTCGAGCTCCCGCAGGAACGGGGTGAGCTCGACGCGCGCGCCGACACCCTGGACGAGCGACACCCCCGCGCCCACCCGCACGAACCCCTTGGCGCGCAGTGCGCCGAGCCCGGCGACATGGGCCACGATCCACGCCGGGTCGACCACGTCGGGGAACAGGAGCTCCTCGGTGCGGTAGCGGGCGTGGAGCGCCTCGTGGGCGGCGTGGTCGTGGTCGTGGGGGTGGTCGTGGCGGGGCGCGAGGGTGGGGAACAACACGGCCGGGTCCACGTCGCAGCGTACGGCCTCGACGATGGGGCGGCCGCCGGTGATCGCGTCGATCGCAGCGCGCGCGCGCAGCCGGGCGGCGTCGTCCACGAGGTCGAGCTTGTTGAGCACCACGAGGTCGGCGGCCTCGAGCTGTTGGACCCAGGTGGGCTCGGCTTCCCCCTCCGCGGCGGCGCGCTCGGCGTCGACCACGACGACCGCGACGAGCTCGGCGGTCCAGTGGCGGAGCGGCTTGCGCCAGAACTGCGCGAGGACGTCGGCCGGGAGCGCGAGCCCGCTGCACTCGAGGACGAGGCGGTCCGGGGTGGCCCGCGCGTACAGCGTGAGCAGCGTCTCGGCGAGGGCGTCGCTGAGCCGGCAGCACACGCAGCCGCCGTCGAGCTCGACGAAGCCGTCGAGGCCCTGATCCAGCAGCGCCTGGTCGATGCCCGTGTCGCCGAACTCGTTGCTGACGATGGCGAGCTTCGCGCCCTCGGCGATCGAGGCCCGCAGGAGACGCTCGACGAGCGTGGTCTTCCCGGAGCCGAGGAACCCGGCGACCACGAGGACCGGGATGGGGCGAGGCACTACGACTTCGGTACCCACGGCGTCCTCCGCTGGCCGAACGCGACCGAGGCCCCGAGGCCGACGACCCAGCCGCTCGAGGTGTAGTCGCCGTTGCCCACGATCTGCGTCTCGAGGTCGTCGAACGCCCCGATCTGCGTGACCGTGGAGTCGCGGACCTGGCGCGGTTGCAGGAACAGCCCGGCGAGCGCGGCGTCGAACCGCAGGCGCTCGTCGAAGAAGAAGCCCGACGCCCCGCCCCCGACCTGCCACTTGGGGGTGTCGAGCAGCGACACGCTCAGGTTCTGGTCGGCCACGGCGCCGCTCTCCCAGAAGCCACCCGCCCGGAGCGCGAGGTGCTCGTGGGCGCGCCACTCGCCGCCGAGCCGCAGCGACCACACGTCGGCGAGGGTGGTGGGGATGGTGAGGGTCTCGGCGACGTTCCGCTGGTCCTCCGCCAACACGGCCGACTGGATCTCCACGTCGATGTCGGAGATGACCACGTCGCCGAGGGCGCTCCAGTCCTGCCAGACCGTGGCGAGCTCGATCTCGAGCTTTTCCACTGGGCGGACGGCGACGCCCGCGCGCACCACCCACGGGATGGCGATGTCGAGGCTGACGGCGTCGTCTTCGTACGTCACCTGGTCGAGGAACGGCTCGAGCGCGTTGCCCGCGAAGTCGAGGGAGAGGTCGCCCGACGCCAGGAACCGCGTGCCCGGCTGCGCCGAGAACCCGAAGGTGACTGGAGGGACCGGGGTGTACTGCAGGCCGAGGTTGACGTTGGGGGTGAAGCGGTCGACGGTGCGGACGGCCACGGCGATGTCGCCGGTGGGGTCGTCCTGGCCGGAGAAGGTCACGTCGAGGGACTGGGACACGTCGAAGTAGTGCCACTGCAGCCCGAGCCCCACCGTGAGCGTGGGGTGGACGCGGAAGGCGGCGCTCGGGCCCACGGAGAACTCGTAGATCCCGGTCTCCTTGATGGAGTACCGCTGAGGACCTTCGGGCGCGTACTTCGACGACGGCGCATACGCGCTGTAGAAGCCGAAGCCCAGCGCGAACCGGGGCCCGAGCGGGGTCACGATCCCGATCTCCGGCACGTCGAACGGATCGGCCTGGTTCTCGACCTTCGGGAGGAAGGTGCCGTCGTCGAGCTGGCGGCGGAACGAGATGGCCTGCGAGACCCCGGACCAGCCGAGGTTCACGGTGGTCCGCTCGGTGTGGATGAGGCCGGCGGGGTTGTGGTGCTGCGCGAACTGACCGTACGCGCCCGCGACGAACGCGCCGCCGCGGCCGGTCGCGACGATGCCGGAGTCGGAGAAGTAGTAGCCGCCTGCGTGCGCGGCGACCGAGTAGACGACGAGCACGGATCCCCCGGAGCGACCGCCGGGAGTATCCTGGCCGGCCATGGCCGACCCCCACGACGATCGCTACCGCTCGGGCCGCTACGCGGCGGCGAACCCCGACTGGCACGAGGAGGACGCCGCGCACAAGGCGCAGGCCGTGGCGTCGCTCGTGCGGTGGGCGGGGCTGCGGCCGCGCACCGTGGTGGACGTGGGTTGCGGGACGGGCGGCGTGTTGGCAGCGCTGCGCACCGAGCTCGGCCCCGAGTTGCCGGACACGACCTGGGAGGGGTTCGACCTCGCCCCCGAGCCGATCCGTCGCGCGAAGAAGCGGGAGGCGCAGGGGCTGTCGTTCGTCGAAGGCGACTTCCTCGACTCAGAGCGCAGCGTCGACCTCGTGTTGTGCCTCGACGTGGTGGAGCACCTCGCCGACGAGGAGGCGTTCCTGCGCTCGCTCCGGAATCGCGCCCAGCAGTTCGTGTTCCGCCTGCCGCTCGATCTGTCGGTGCTCGACGTGGTCCGACCCAGGCGGATGCTGGGCTTCCGCCACGCGTACGGCCACCGACACTTCTGGACCCGCGAGCTGGCCATGGACCTGCTGGTGGGTTGCGGCTTCACGATCCACCACGAGCGGTACGATCGCGTCCCCCCCGTGAGCGCCTCCCGTCGGCACCGGGTGGTGGACGGCGTGCGCCGCGGGCTGGTGGCCGCGCTCCCCCACGGTGCGGTGCGGTGGCTCGGGGGCTTCTCCTGGCTGGTCCTGGCGTCCCGGTGACCGCGCCCCGGGGTATGTGGCCCGCCATGTGGATCTGGCTGACAGCGTGTGGGGACGAGATCGGCGGGCACCTCGTGTCGAGCACGGACACCCCGCTCGCGTCGGTGCCGGTGCACACCAGCGCCGGCGACGCCGTGACCGGGTCGGACGGCGGGTTCCGCGCAGCACCGAACACACCCGTGGGCTTCACGTACAACGGGGTCGAGTACCTGGCGCGCGCCGTGCGCGAGGCGCCGTTCCACCTGCCGGCGATGCGGAAGGTGGAGGTGCGCTGTCCAGCCGACGCCGCGTGTGACCTCGTCCTCGACTTCGGCACCCACGACGAGCTCTCTGCGGTGACCCGCCACAGCTGTGAGCCGGGCGGGTCGTTCAAGATCGACTCGCCGAACCACGAGCCGACTGCGGTGTGTGAAGGGGGCCGGGCGCTGTACGTGGACAACCGCCTGGAGCGCATCGACCTGTACCCCGAGGGCCGCGTGGTGGACGTGCGCCTCGAGTCGGCGGGCCCGTTGCCGGAGGGCTGCGAGGTGTGGATCGACTCGGTGCCGCTCGCGGCGGTCGCCCCGGGCCAGTTCACGGGGCAGGCGCGGGGCGTGGCGTGGGCGGGTGGGCGGTGCGCAGGCCGGCCGCTCGCGCCGGTCGAGCTCGAGCGCACCGTGGATCGGGCCACGCTGGTGGTGCCCACGACGGGTCCGGAGCTGCGCGTGGACGCGGTCCCGCCCGGGGTCGTCGAGGTGGTGATCTCGGACTCCCGGGGCTGGTCGGTCAACGTCCGCCCCACGGACGGCGTGTTCCTGCTGCCGGCGCTCCCAGCGGGAGACCACCGGCTGGAGCTGCGCGGCCCGGCGCCCCGGCAAGGCACCACCACCACCTGGCCCACCCCCGTGGCAGACGGCCTCACCCTGATCCCCGCCGGGGCCGACATCTGGCTCGGTGTCTGGCGCACCCCGGCGGACGCGATCGGCCCGGTGACCGTGCATCGCGCTGGGTTCCCGCCCTCCGGAGGCTGAGCTCAGGCGGGCAGGTCGTCGGTGAAGAAGCGCGCCATCACCTTGACCATCCGCTCGTGGTCGTGGGCGCCGCACTGCTCGCGCGCCGAGTGCATCGACAACATCGGGTTGCCCACGTCGACCGACCGCACCCCCAGGCGCGACGACAACATCGGGCCCACCGTGCTGCCGCACGCGAGGTCGGAGCGGTGGACGTACCACTGGTACGGGACCTCGGCGCGCTCGCACAACACCGCGAAGGCCGCCGCCGTGAGCCCCTCGGTCGTGTAGCGGACGTTGACGTTCTGCTTGATGGCCGGGCCGCCGTTGAGCTTCGGGGCGTGTTCGGGCTCGGACTTGTCCGCGAAGCCGGGGTGCAGGCCGTGCGACATGTCGGCCGACAGCAACCACGTGTTGGCGAGCGCGGCCGTGAGGTCCGCCGGGCCGCAGACGAGCCCCAGCACCGTCTCGATCGCGCGGGAGTCGGCGCCGCGGGAGCTGCGGGAGCCGATCTCCTCGTGGTCGAACAGCGCCAGGACCTGGGTGGCGCCGCCCGTGTCGCTCGCCAGCATCGCCTCGAGCCCGGCGTGGCACGACGCGAGGTTGTCGAGGCGCCCGGAGAACACGAACTCTCCGTGGGCGCCGCCCAGCGTGGGCTTCGACAGGTCGAACAGGCCGAGGTCCCAGGTGAGGACGTCGCCGGGGGCGCAGCCGAGCTCGGTGGCCAGCAGGCTGCGGAGTGGGTCGCCGCCGCCTTCGGCCACCTGCGCGAACACCGCCGGGAGCTGGGTCTGCGCGTTGAGCTTGAGGCCGTCGTCGTTGACCCCGCGGTTGAGGTGGATGGCCAGCGTGGGGATGCGGCAGACCGGGCGACGCACGTCGACGAGGGCGGTGCGGACGCGGTCTCCGTCGCGCAGGTGCACGGCGCCGGCCACGCCCAGATCGCGGTCGACCCAGGTGGCGAGCTGCACGCCGCCGTAGGGCTCGAGGCCGAGCCGCACCCACCCGTTGGCCTGGATCAGCGGCTGGGGCTTGATCCGCAGGTTGGGGGAGTCGGTGTGGGCGGCGACGATGCGGAACCCCGCGGCCGCGGCCGGGCTCGTGCCGACGTGCACCGCGAAGATCGTGCCGCCCTGCACCACGTACGTCTTGGAGCCCGGCTGGAGGTGCCCGGTCCGCCGCAGGTCGAGGGCGTGCCACCCGCGGGCCTCGAGCGCAACCACGGTGGAAGCCACGGCGTGGGACGGGCTGGGCGAGGCGTCGAGGAAGGCGAGGAAGCGGTCGAGGAGCGCGGGCGCGGTCGAGGTCATGGTCCACCTGTTGTCCCGGCATCGTGCGTGATTAGGCAACGCGCCGCAAGGCACGGGGTGTGTTCCCCAGCGCCGAACCGGCATCCGGAGGATTCATGAGCGCCGAGAGCACGGTGACCAAGACGGAACACGGCTTCAAGGCCGAGGTCCAGCAGCTCCTCAACCTGATGATCCACTCGGTCTACTCGGACCGCGAGGTCTTCCTGCGCGAGCTCGTGTCGAACGCGGCCGACGCGCTCGACAAGGTGAAGTTCCTGGAGCTCACCAACCCCGGCCTGCGCAGCCCGGGGCGCGATCCGGTCGGCATCCGCCTGTCCTTCGACAAGGACGCGCGGACACTCACGATCGACGACGACGGTGTGGGCATGACCGAGACCGAGACGGTCGAGCATCTGGGCACCATCGCCCGGTCGGGCACCAAGGCGTTCCTCGATCAGCTCTCGAAGGAGGGCGCCTCCGCCCCCAAGCTGATCGGCCAGTTCGGCCTCGGCTTCTACTCGGCCTTCATGGTGGCCGATCACGTCGTCGTGGAGACCCTCTCCGCGCAGCCCGATGCGGCGCCGGTGCGGTGGACGAGCGAAGGCAAGGGGTCGTATGCGGTGGAGGCCGGCACCCGCGCGCTCCGCGGCACGGCCATCACGCTGCACCTGCGCGAGGACACGGGCGAGTTCCTCGAGTCGTTCCGCCTCAAGTCGATCATCAAGAAACACAGCAACTTCCTGCCGCACCCGATCTTCGTGCTCGACGCGGGCAAGGACGAGCAGGCGAACGCGGGCAAGGCGCTGTGGCTCGAGCCCGCCTCGCAGGTGACGGACGAAGAGGCCGCCAACCTCTACCGGTCCGTGGCCACCGACTGGGAAGACCCCGCGCGCCGCATCCACGTGGCGGTGGACTCGCCGCTGCAGGTCAACGCGCTGCTGTTCGTTCCCCGCCGCCGCCCCTGGGACCTCTTCCAGCCCGACGGCGCCAAGGGGCCCAAGCTGTACGCGCGGCGCGTGCTCATCGAGGAGCAGGCCAAGGAGCTCCTCCCCGACTGGTTGCGCTTCCTGCGCGGGGTGGTCGACAGCGAGGACATCCCGCTCAACGTGAGCCGCGAGATGGTCCAGAAGACCCCGGTCGTCCGGAAGATCCGCGACGTGCTGGTGAAGCGGGTCCTCAAGGACCTGGGAGACTTCGCCGAGGCGGCGGTCGACCCCGCCACCGGACCGGACGGGGACGAGGGCGCGACCGAGAAGCCCACGTACGCCGGGTTCTGGAAGAACTTCGGGGTCCTGCTGAAGGAGGGCTACTACCACGAGCACACGAAGCTCGGGGACCTGCTGCTGCCGCTGCTCCGCTTCAACACCACGAAGCACGACGACGGCGAGAGCTGGATGTCCCTGGCCGAGTACCGCAAGGAGATGCCGGCCGGACAGGACGCGATCTGGTACCTCACCGGGGAGTCGCGGGCGGCCGTGTTGGCGTCGCCGCACCTCGAGGCGTTCAAGAAGCGCGGCTGGAACGTGCTCCTGCTCACGGACCCCGTCGACGAGTGGCTGGTGCAGACCCTCACCACCTTCGACGGGATGCCGGTCAAGAGCGTGGCCCGCGGCGCGCTCGACCTGCAGGACGACGCCGCCACCGGAGACAAGGCCGACCTCACGGCGTTCAACCCGTGGCTGCGCGGGCTGCTCGGCGAGCGGGTGTCCGACGTGCGGTCCTCGACGCGCCTCACCGACAGCGCCGTGGTGCTGGTGGACGCGGACGACGGCATGTCCGCCAACATGGAGCGCATCCTCAAGCAGGTGGGTCCCGACGCCGGCGGCGGCCGCGCAGCGAAGCGCGTGCTCGAGGTGAACCCTCGCCACCCGCTGATCCGAAACCTCGCGGAGCTCCAGTCGAAGGGGCAGTCGGAGCGGGCCCAGCTGTTCGCCGAGATGCTGTACGACGACGCCCTGCTGCTCGAGGGGCAGGTCCAGGAGCCCGCCGCGATGGGGCGTCGCCTGCAGGAGCTGTTGACCCGGGCGTCTGCGCTCCCGGCCTGAACCCCCGGGAAGTGGCGCCACCTCCGCCCGCCTCGGTTACTCTGGCGGTGTTGTGCCACCCTCTGGTGGCGGAGGTCTGGCGGATGCGCGTCGCGTTGTTCTTCGACGGGAAGAACCACATGAAGGACCTGCGTCGCACGACGCAGGACCGGTGGATCGACCACCGCGCGCTGGCCGACTTCGTCGTGAACAAGGTCGGTGGCACGCGGTTCGTCGGGGGCTGGTACTACACCGGGGTCCCGAACCCGAACGACGACCACAACGAACGCCACGCCCTCAACGACCTGTTGGACGAGCTCGAGAAGAAGCCCGGTTTCTTCGTGCGGCGGTTCAACCGGCGCACCGCCACGCGCGACTGCCCGCACTGTGGACAGGTGATCGCCTACACCGAAGAGAAGATGGTCGACACCTCACTCGTGGTCGACGTCGTCATGCTGGCCGTCCGGGACGCGTTCGACGTGGCCGTGGTGTTCTCGGGTGACCTCGACGTGGCACCAGCGCTCGGGGCGCTCCGGGGGATGGGCAAGCAGGTGTGGATCGCCACCTTCGGGGACTACGGCCTGTCCCGGTCGCTCGTGCGGGAGGCCTGGTCCCACATCGATCTGCTGGCGCACCTGGAGTCGTTCGCCCACCCGCTGCTCGTCGACCCGCGCGCTGCGTCGTCTTCGAGCCCGTCGGCGCAACTGGGCAACGGGGTCGTGCACGTCCACGATCACGAGTCCGTTCCGATGCCCGAGGTCATCGTGTTGCCCCGCTCGGGCGCGGAGCCGTCGGTTCCGCTCGACATCGACCGCGAGGTCCTGCGCGAGCTGCGGCGCGCCGAGCTGCACTTCGCCGCGGGTGGGGGCTTCGTCGGCGCCCACTACTTCATCCACCGGTGGAAGGGCCACGCGATCCCGGAGGCCCCGGACGCCCGCCGGCAGGCCGTCCAGCGGCTGCTGACCCAGGGCCGCGCCGAGACGTACACGGTCGACGGGAAGACGGCGATCCGCGTGGCCGAGGGCGCGCTCGGCGAGGAGAACCTCGACGTGTCGCAGAACGGCCTCGACGACGAGGAGCAGACGGTGGAGATGCGCCTGTCCGAGACCCTCGTCCGGCGCCTCCGCGCGAAGCTCGACGAGACCTGAGCCTCAGCCCGGTCGCGCGGTCAGGGTGTCGCCCTCGAGGCGGACCTGGAAGCTGCGGCCCAGCACCTTCACTGCGCCCGTGCCGTCCGTGCCGGCGCACTGCCGCGTGACCACGTCCTCACACAGCGCGTGGGCCACGGTCTCGTCGTCGAGCCCGGGCGCCGCGACCTCGCGCAACCCGAGCGCACCGAGCCCGCGGGTCTGGTAGCCGTCGGCGGCGCGCGTGGGGTAGCGGGCCCAGGCCTGGACCAGCACCGGCAGCGGGTCGGCGTTGGTCAGGGCGGTCGCCAGGGTGAGCCAGTGGGTCCCCGCGTGGGCGACTCCGGAGGCTGCGCAGTACACGGCCACTCCGCCTGCGTTGACCAGCGCCGCTCCGCACCGGAGCACCTCCGCCGCGGCCCGCTGCGGGTCTCGGGCGGTGGAGCGCACGCGCAACACCGCGTGGTGGACGTCGATGTCGGGCCAGTCCTCCTCCAGGATCGAGGGCGCGCGCGGGTCCTCTCCGGCGCGGATGCGGTGGGCCAGCTCCGGATCGGCGCCGCGCATCTGGACCTTGCACACGGCGCCGGTGCCCCGCTCGTGCAGCCCGACGGCGCCCGGTTGCCACGGGGCGTCGATCACCGCCAGGAGGCGCATCAGCAGCTGCGGCCGGGTCCATCCACCCACGATCTCGAGCGTCACGGTCTCCACTCACCACCCCAGGAGTCGCGCGGTGTCCAGGAGGCCTCGTACCACCGGAACGAGGTCACCGGGCTCGGCCCGGACGGGCCCGAGGTGCAGCCTCAGGTCGTCGAGGTCGAGCCGTCCGTGGCGCAACAGGCCCACGAGCTGGGTGCGCACGTCGGGAGCGAGCAGGGTGCGCACGAGGTCGGGGTCCCACCCCTTCACGACGAACGCCCGGTCGAAGGCGGGGTCGTCACACTGGATGTCCTGACCGACCGACCAGTAGCCGTCGGGCTCCTCCTGGGGGCGCAGCCGCAACCCGGTGCGGGCGTGGGCGCGGAAGCCGACGCGGATCTCCGTCGCGTACCCGTCGCTCGTGCGCACGGGCGTGACGCGCACCGAGCGGCCGTCCACCGTACCCGCCACACCGGGCCACGGCTCCTCCACGTCGAGCCCCAGGGCGTCGCCGAGGGAAGCCCAGTCCGCGCGTCGGGCGGCGAGGACGGGGGGCGGGGGGAGGCCGCGGCGCGCCTGGTACAGCACCTTCGCGAGGCCCCGCATGGCGGCGACGAGCTCGCGCAGCTCGGCTGGGGTGGCGAGCGGCCGGGGCAGGTGGATGCGCACGGTCTGGTCGGTCACCACGAGGTCCTTCCACCGCTCGAGGACGGGAACCAGCACCGCGCGGACCTCCGGCGTCAACACGGCACGCACCCGGCTCGGATCGTCGCCGAACACCTCCACGAGGCGGTCGAGCGGGTCGCCGTCCAGCGGCACGCGGGGGCCCTTGGGTCGACGGAGCCGGTCGCGGAGGCCCTTGCGCCGGAGCACGAGCCCGAGCCCGAGGGGCCGATCGAGGTCGAGCACCCCCCAACACGCCTGCTTGCGTCTGGGGCCGTGGTCGACCATCACGGAGCCGACCCAGATCCGCTGATCCGCGAGGTGTCCGCGCAGCGACAGCCCCCGGGTGTCCACGTCGAGCCCGAGCTCGCGGCTCACGGCGCCGTAGGTGTCGGCGACGGAGAGCTGGCGCGTCCCCCGCCGCACCAGCGCAGCCAGCAGGGCCACCGGGATCGCGGAGCCGAACAGCAGGCAACCGACAGAGGAGACGGCGTCCACGGGATCAGAAGGCGATGACGGTCCCGCCGGAGGCCTGGGGCAGGAAGCCGGACGCGCCCGTGCCCTGCTCGATGAGCGGCCAGTTCTGTCCGTACCAGCCACCAGCGGCGAGGTTGATGTTGATCCCGAAGTTCCGGACGAACATGAGATCGATGCCACCGCGCAGCCGGGCGCCGCCGGCCCAGTCCGCGCCGACCTCGTCCTTGTAGTACTGCACGAAGATGCTGTCGGCGCCGATGTAGGGCTGCGCGATCCCGACGGGGAACTTGTAGATGAACCCGACGTTGGCGGGGTAGATCATGTTCCACTCGGCATAGATCAGGGTCTCCGCCGCGATGTCGGGCGGGAGCACCCGTTGGACCGCGAAGACTTCCATCCCCGCCACGAGGTGCAGGCCTCCGGTGGCCGCGATGCCGAGCTCGCCGCCGCCCGTCACGAAGTTGAAGCCGTAGTACTTGCTGACGCCGCCGCGTCCGGTGAACTGGACGGTGTGGCCGAGCTTGTCGGCGACGGTCCCCGTGGTCGCCCCGGACCGGCCGGTGGTCGAGCGGCCCGTGGTCGAGCGGGTAGGACCCGAACCGCGTCCGTCCAGGTCGGCGAGCTCGCCCGCCTTGTCGAGCTCTTCGAGCTCGGCTTCTTCTTCGGCGATGCGGGTCCCGTTCGCGCGCGGAGCAGGCGCTGGTAGCGGCGGAGCGGGCGGCGGCACGAACGCGGGCGCGGGCGCGGGCATCATCGGTGGCGGGGCCCCGCCGGCCGGGGGGCCGAACCGGATCATCGTGTTGACCTGGTCGGCCGAGAGGTCGGACGCCGAGGTCTTGAACGAGATCTGCGAAGGATCCAGGGCCGCGACCGCGACGGGCGCGGGCACCGGGACTGGCGGGGGCAGCGCGACCGGGGCCGGGGGCGGCGGCGGCGCGTAGTTCTGGGGGGCTGGCTGCGCCGCGATCTGATCGGCCATCGGGGGGCCGTCGTCGAGGTCGGGCACCGACGCCACAGCTGCCACGACCGGCGCGGGCGCTGCGCCTCCGCCATTCTTCCCGCTCAACATCTCCTGGATGATCGGCGTCATGGCGTTGGCCATGCCGGACGCGTCCGCAGGGACCTGGAACTGCTTGCGGTGCGCGATGGTGCGGCCGTCGAAGAACACCATGTCGAGCACGACCGTCGTGCCCGAGGCCATCATCTTCCCACCGAGGAACTGGTTGCCGGCGTTGGCCTGGGTGATCGAGGCGAGGCACCCGACGTTGGCGAGGCACGGCTCGTTCATCGAGGGGGGGATGGCCTTGAGCTCGATCACGCCCTCCACCCCTGCGGAGAAGTCGAGCTCGCTGGCGATGAGCTGGTGGAGCCCGGCCTGCTGCTTCGGCGTGATCGTCGCGTCCGCGAGGAACGGCGAAAGCACGATGGTTCCGGCGTGCGCCGCGCTCGCCGGGCCGAAGGCCGCGAGCAGGGCGAGGGTACGGACGACGGGCGTACGCATGGTGGCTCCGCTCGGCGGTGGCCCGCCGAAGTGTGATTCTAACCCGGCCGCGTCGGGCCCGCATTCCGACGGGACCGCCGTGGACGGACACGGCGCGATCCGAACGCGCCGCGGACGGGCCCCTTACACCGGGCGGTCGGCCCGCTCGCGCTGCGCTACGCCACACGGAGAGGAAGGCAGATGCGGATCCTTGGGATCGGGCGGGCGCCGGTTCGCGCGGACGAGGAGCTCGGACGGCACGCGGCCTTCCGCCGGATGGTGAGCGCGCTGGGGGCGGAGCACGAGGTGCGCCGGGTGCTCACCTGGGAGGGGCGGCCACCCGTCGCCGAGCCGTCCACGCGGTACGTCGAGAGCCCCCCGGGGACGTTGTGGACGGCCTGGGCGGTGCGACAGGAGGTCTCCGCCTTCGATCCAGAGCTGGTCGTCGTCGACGGCCCGCTCCCACCCCCGGCGCGCCGCCCGGCGATCGCCGTCGTCCGCGATCTGACCTGGACGGGGTGGGGTGAGGTGGCCGATCCTCGCGGCTGGCTCCTCCGCAGGTTCCGCCGCGTCGTGGTGCCGAGCGCGCTCGTCCGCGGACAGGTCCACGCGTTCGGCGTCGAGCCGTTCCGGGTCCACGTCATCCCGGAGCCGCTCCCCGACTTCGCGAGCGTGCCACCTCCCCCTGCGAACGAGCTCCTGGTGTTGGCCCAGATCGGCGTCATCCACCCCGCCAAGCGCCCCCACCTGGTGATCGACGCGGTGTCGCGCCTGACCGGCGCCGAGAAGGGCCGCCTGCGCCTGCTGATCGCCGGGCCGGTCCGCGACGAGCGGTACCTCGCGCAGCTGCGCGTGCAGGCCGAGGGCCAGCCGGTCGAGTTCCTCCCGGACCCCTCGGCGGTGTGGGGAGCGCTCGCGCGCGCGAACGGCGTGGTCTACCCGACCGCGGTGGACGAAGCGTGGCCCGACGCTGCGCTCGCCGCGCTCGTCGCCGGACGCCCCGTGTGGTTCTCGGATCGTCCATCGCTCCGCGACGTGCTCTCGGGGCTCGGGGTACCGACCGGAGAGGGCGTGGAGCGGTGGCGTCAGGTGCTTCGGGCCGCGTTGCACGGTCCCCTGCCGGCGGTGTCGACCGCAGAGCTGCAGGCCCGGTACGGACGGGACGAGCTCCGTCGGCGGTGGAGGGAGGTGGTCTCGCTCGCGAGCCGGGCCTGAGACGCGGTCAGAGCCGCTCGCGCACGAACCGCTCGATGCGCAGGTTGATCGCGTCGGGGTGCTCCACGATCGCCGCGTGGCTCGCGTCGGCCAGGACCAGGAGCTCGGCGCCGGGGATCTGGTTCGCCATGAAGTACGAGCGGTGGAGCGGCGTGAACAGGTCCCGCTCCCCAGCGACGACCAACACGGGCAACCGCAGCTCGGCGAGCTGGGGCTCGACGGTGTGCTCACTGGCCTGCGACACCATCCGGAGGAACACCCGCGGGTCGAGCGCAGCCAGGTGCTCGAGGTACTTGTCGATGTCCGACCGCCCCGCGTAGTGGCGGTCGAGGAGCCCGGTGAGCGCGGCGAACGGGAACGCCACGGGCGAGTCGTACAGGGGCAACAACATCCGCGCGCCGGCCCGCCCACCCGCTTTCGCCGCGCGGTGGAGCATCGCGAACGCCGGCTTGGACAGCGGGCTGTCGAGGAAGGTGTCGAGCGGGCGACCGAAGGTCCCGAACATGGGCACCAGGGCGCGAACCTGCCCCGGGTGCCGCACCGCGTACTCGAGGATGACCTGACACCCCATCGAGTGTCCGATCAGGATCGGAGGCTCCGAGACCCCGGTCGCGTCGAGTACTGCTTGCAGATCGGCCGCACACCGCGCGATCGACAGGTCGGCGTCGTCGACGGGCTCGGGGGGAGGGGAGGACCGGCCGTGTCCTCGGTAGTCCCACGTGACCACGCGGAACCGATCCCGGAAGTGGTCGACGACGTACTTGAAGAAGAACGTGCTGACGCCGACCCCGTTGCAGCACACGATGGCGTGGGGGCCCGAGCCCACGACCCGCCAGTAGAGCTCGATCCCGTCGTCGGCCCTGGCGAATCCGGTCTTCGCGTCGCTCGGCGCCGTCATCTCGGATCCGGGAGGGGCCCGCCGATCGCAGGGCCCAGAAAGCCGGACGGCGCATCCGGAATCCCGAATGCGCCGTCGCGAGAAGTGGTGGAGGATAGGGGACTCGAACCCCTGACCTCAGCAGTGCGAACGCTGCGCTCTCCCAGCTGAGCTAATCCCCCAAGGCGCGATTTCAGTAACCCCTCCGCGGGGTTGCGCAAGCCGTGGTCGCGCGAATCGCCAGCGCCGGCTCAATCCAGACCTCGCTCCTCGATGTCCTCCTCGTCGAGCCCCAGGAAGTGGCCGATCTCGTGCAGGACCGTGATCCGGACCTCCTCGACGAGGTGCTCGCGATCCTGCGCGATCCGCTCGAGGTTGCGGCGGAACAGGGTGATCGTGGGCGGCATGGGTGTGGAGGCGCTCCGGTCGAGGATCGAGTTGCCGGAGAAGACGCCCAGGACCTCGCCCGGCAGGGCAGGGGGATCGAACTCGCGGCAGAGCTCTTCGGTGGGCACGGGCTCCACGAGGAACGCCACGGCGTCGAGCCAGGTCTGGACGGAGGGGTGAAGCGACGCCCGCGCGTCGGCCACGATGGCTTCGATCGTGGCGTCCTCGAGCTTCACGGGCAGCGGGTATCCGTGGGGGTCGACCCGGGCAGCGCGCAGGTACGCCCGATCGGCGCCGTCGAGATCGCCGGAGCGTTCGCGCAGCAGGGCCCGGAGGTGGTGGGCCTCCGGGTTCTCGGCGTCGGCGCGCAATGCGCGGAGCATGGCCACGCGCGCCTCGTCGAACCGGAGCTGGTCGAACAACATCGACGCGAGGCCGCTCCACGCCGGCGAGTGCCCGGCGACCGCTGCCGTCACCCGCCGGTAGCGCTCCATCGCGCGGTCCGAGTCCCCGCGGGTCCGCTCGGCGTCGGCCGCCACGAACAACGCCCCCGGGTGGTTCGGATGCGCGCGCAGGATCCGCTCGCAGACCTCGATCGCGCCGTCTGCGTCGCCGTCGTCGAGTGCGTCCTCGGCTTCGTCGAGGAGGGCCTCGACGTCGTCGGGGCCGAGGGATTCCTGGCTCATCGGACGGCTCCGTGCTTGGGGCGACCCTATCTCGGTGGGGGACGGCGTCCCGTGCCTTACGGCACGAGCAGCAAGGCCAGGAGCACCACCAGCAACACGACGATGACCACGAGGAACGTGATGACGAGGGCGCGAGGTGGGCCACGCGTGATCTCGAACACCACCCGCGCGCGCTCTCCGCGATCGGTCTGGATGGTGACGACCGCCGTCGCTGCGTTGCGGGGCACGTCGGCGGGGTCGATCTGAATGGAGATCGCCTGCTCCCTGGCCTGCGGGTCGAGGCGCTTCGGGTCGATGCCTGCCCAGGGGACGTCGGCGACGACCGCTCCGCCCATCTCGCCGTCGCCTCCGTTGCGGACCGTGATCGTCGCGACGGTCATCCCGAACCCCACCCGCAGGGCGCGGACGGGCTCACCGACGATCTCGAGTCGCGGGTTGCCCTCGGCCCGCGTCGGCGGGAAGCTCTTCGGGTCGTGCCAGCGCTCGCGGACCGGAGGCGCAGTGGCCGCCACCATGTTGACCCGCGGCTCGGGGCGGCCGCGGTCGCTGCCCGTGGGGGTGGGACCGTACTCGCGTTGGCGCGAAGGGGGACCGGTGCGGGACGCGGTGAGGTCGTAGTGCCGCCGCGCGGCTTCGTTCGTGAGCACCTTCTGCGCGATCTCCGTCCGCTTCCGGAGCTTGTTCGCGGCCTCGCGATCGGGCATCGCGTCGATCTCGGCCATGCGCCGCTGGTGCGCGATGCGGATGTCGTCCTCGGTGGCGTTGGGCGAGATCCCGAGCAGGGTGTACAGGTCGACGGGGGGCTCGCGTTCGGGCGGCGGAGCCGGTGTGGGGTCCTTCGCGCTCTTCACCGGGACCGCGAGCTCGCGGCCGACCCGCACCAGGACCTCGCGGAAGGTCTGCTCGCTGACCCCGAGCTCGAGCGCGTTGCGGCGGAGGTACTCCTCCTGCTCGTGGGTGAGCCCACCGCCCGCGAGCACGCCGCGCACCGTCATCTCGATGATGGGCAGGTGCTCCGACTCGGACCGCCTGCGGGCGTCCGCCAGGTACTCGGCGATCTCCGAGACCGCGTCGTTGAGGCTTTGGAAGTGCTTGATGAGCAGGAGCGCTTCGCGCTTGTACTTGGGGTTGCCCTGCATCCCCTGCATGAACTTGCGACGCGACTTGAGCTTGGCCCGCACCTCGGCGGCGTCGACCCGCTCGTCGAGCCCCAGGTACGCGAGCAGGTTCGGTGCGCCGACCTGCTTGCAGAACTCGGCAGCGGCTTCCAGGTCCTCAGGACGCATGAGACGGCGAATCTAGCTCCGGCGGACGCCCGCGGTCAAGGCGCGGTCGGACATCCGCCGCCCCCTCACGGGACCACGCGGTCGGCGAGCCCGCAGGCTGCACGCTAGTCGACGGCCATGCCCCGGTTGCGATCGCGGGCCTGCCGGACTCCGTCCTGGGTCATGCCCCCCTGGAATCGAATCGCGACCTCCCGGCTCACGCCGGACTCGACGTCGACCACCTGCACCTTGAGGATCTGGTCGACGCCGTAGCGGTACAGGACCTCGATGGGCGTGCCACGGGGACGAGGCGGCAGACCGGTGAGCTCGACCTTGCCGATCACCGTGACCTCGTCCCGGTTCCCGCCGGCGCCCTCCGTGACCTCCACCCGAACCGCCGTCATGTTCTCGTACGCGTACGCGAACCTGCCCTTGTAGACGTGGGGCAGCCGGGTGCGCTCGGGGATGAGCTCGACCACGCGCTCCTGGCGGTTCTTGTCGAGGACGATGATGCCGAGCGGGTGGGTGGTCACGTCCTCGATCGTGACGGCCGGGAGCCCCTCCCGGTCGATCTCGGTAGCGATCTCCGGCGGCAACCCCTCGAACTCCTCGGCCTGCTCCGACGCTTCGCGGGCGGCGCGCGCCGCCGCTTCGGCCACGTGACCGCCGTACGCGAGCCCGATCACGGCTCCGCGGGGTGCTCCGGCAGGCGGCTCCTTCGGGCGGTTGTCCGAGATCTCCCGCTTGATGGCCTTGGCCTTCTCGCGGTCCTCCTTCTTCTGCGTCAGCGCCGGGTGGTCCGGGCGGTGGCGCAACACGCCGGCGAGGGCAGCGCCGAGGGCCACGCACTCGTCCGGATTCACGCCCGCGACCGGCTCCTTGCTCGACAGTCGCAAGAGCATGTTCCGGACCATCGGCATCCGGGTCGAGCCGCCCACCAGCAGCACGTCGTCGAGCTCGGCCCAGGTCATGCCGGCCTTCTCGAGCACGAGGTTCGACGTGTCCTCACACTGCTGGACGAGGTCCCGGGTGAGCTCCTCGAACAGCTCCCGGTCGACCTTCACGGCCAGGCGGTGCCCGCGGTGGTTCACTGGGATGACGGCCTTGTCCTTCGTGGACAGGCTGATCTTGGCGTGCAGGCAGCGTTCGTACAGCTCCTGGTACGGAGCCGGATCGTCGCGGGGGTCGATCTGGAACTTCTCGAAGAACTGGTCGGCGACGTAGTTCAGCAGCCGATCGTCCCAGTCCTTGCCCCCGAGCTCCGCGTTGCCGTCCGACGCGATGGTGGCGAGGGTGGTGCCGTCGATGGACATCACGGTCACGTCGAAGGTGCCGCCGCCGAGATCGAGGACGAGGAGCTTCCGCTTGCCGCCGATCCGGTCGAGGCCGTACGCGATGGCCGCCGCGGTGGGCTCGTTGATGATGGAGAGGACGTTGAGTCCCGCGATGGCGCCGGCCTCGGCGGTGGCTCCGCGCTGGGCGGAGTGAAAGTACGCCGGGACGGTGATCACCGCGTCGGTGATCTCCCTGCCCATCACCTCCTCGGCGTCCTCCTTGAGTTTACGGAGGATCAGCGCCGAGACTTCCTGGGGCGTGTACGACTTGCCGAAGAACTCGAGGGTGAAGTCCTCCTCCCCCATGTGCCGCTTGATGAAGCGGACCACGTTCTCGGGGTCGATGACCACCATCTTGAGTGCTTCTTCGCCGACGACACAGCCGTCCTCGTCGTAGAAGTGCACGATGGACGGGGTGGTGGCGAACCCCTCCGAGTTCGCGATGATTTCGGGCTTACCGTGGTCGTTGACCCAGGCCATCGCGCTGAACGTGGTCCCGAGGTCGATGCCCAGCACGATCGGGGTCTTCTCGCTCATTCGTTGCGGCTCCTGCCGCAGGGGGCGCGGCTGGGGTGGCGTCGGGGGAAGGCGAAGCGGGAACAGCGACGGACGGGACGTGCGGGGCGAGCCCGTCACGTCGGACCACGCTCAGTCCTTCCGTCCTCGGAACCGGGAGATGACGACCTCCTCCGGTCGCAGCTGCTTTTCTGCGCGGTTGAACCCGCGCTTGAGCACCTGGGAGATGCGCTGGTCGGTGCGGGCGTCGTCCGAGTCTACGACCTTCACCGCCTTGTGCACGGTGCGGTCGAACATCTCGAGCTGCTCCATGGGCACCACGTCCCGGCGATAGAGCACCTCCAGGAACTCGTCGATCAGGTACTGGAAGCTGTCAGCGATGACGTCGGGCGACATCTCCTGCTTGACGAGGCTCTCCTGAAACCAGTTCAGGGAGTCGTAGAACAGGAGGAGGTCGAGCAGCAGGGGCTTCTCTGCCTGGAACAGGAAGTCTTCCTTGTACTGCTTGAGCTCGTCGTAGAGCTGATCGAACGCCTTCTCACGGACCTTGTCGTTCGAGAGGCGCTCGTGGACCATTTTCCGGGTCTCGGCCAGCTCGTGGGTGAGGCGGCGGAGCTCGGCGTCGGCGGTTGATTCGGTCACGGTTCTTCCTCGGCCTCAGGCGCCCGCGCTCGGCGAGAGCTCGGTGGCGAGGTTGATGAAGGTGCCCTCGAGCTCGAGGGATTCGTTGCAGAAGTGGAAGTCGCTCGGCCCCGACGACATCGCCGACAGGAAGTCTCGCTGGACCTGCTGTCCGACGCCCACCGTGATGATCCGCGCGCCGCTCGCGCGGAGATCGTGGATCTGCTTCGAGGTGGCGTCCGGGTCGTCCGGGTGTCCGTCGGTCATGACGACGAACACGCGCTGCACGCCGGCACGGGGCCGGAGCAGGTTGCGCGCCTCGTACAGGCCCTCGTCCATCGGGGTCGAGCCGATGGGGGTGAGGGTGTCGATCGCGAACTTCAGGCGCTCCATGTCGGCCGTGGGCGTGCTCTTCACGCCGCCGGGGAACGCCACGACCGCCACCTGCCGGTTCGGGGTCTGCAGCGTTCGCGCGACGAAGCCGAGCGCGGCCTTCTTGGCGTTCTCGATGTTGGAGCCGTACATCGACCCGGAGCAGTCCATCACCAGCGCCACCTGCATCGGGGCGCGGTTGTGGGCGAGGTCCTCGAGGGTGACCTGGCCACCCGCGAGGCGGTGGGGGAGGATCTGCCCGTTGTCGAGGTCCATCGCCTCGACCTCGACGATGCCGTTGCTGTTGTACCGGTACGTCACGGACAGCCGCGGGACACCCGCCGGGCGGGCGGCGATGCCGTAGAACTCGAAGTGACCGAGGACCGAGCACTTGAGCGGGTCGGTGTCTTCGCCCTGCACCAGCCAGAGGTCGACCGTGGACTGCCCGTCGTGGGTCGTCGAGAAGTTGTCGCGCGTGCGCTCCGCCGGGATCCGCGTGTTGCGCTCGATGATCTTCGAGTTGAAGAGCGCACCGTCGCGGTACGTGACCATGCCCAGGGCGTGGCTCGTGACGTCGTGGGTGCGGATGTCGACGGGCGACTCCTCACCGGCGAGCTCGGCGGCCTCGATCGCGGCGGTGAGCGCGGCGCCGAGGGCGATCGCCTCGTCGGGGTTGATGTCGGTCGCCGGGGCGCGGCCGAACATCTTCCCGAGGGTCTCGCGGATCATGGGCATGCGGGTCGAGCCGCCTGCCAGCAACACGACGTCAACGTCGTCGCCGGTTCGCTTGGCCGCGGTCAACACGCTGCGCGTCAGGGCGTCGCACCGGTCGACGAGGTCCTTCGTCAGCTCCTCGAAGGTCTCACGGGTGACGGCGAGGCGGAGCACCTTCGACTTGTAGTCGTGGAAGATGTTGACCTTCGGCCGCTTGGTGAGGCTGATCTTCGCGGAGACGCACTTCTGGCGGAGGTCGTGGTAGCTGGCGAGATCCTCGAGGGGATCGATCCCGTGCTTCTCCTTGAAGGCCTCGGCGACGTGCGCGATGAGGCGATCGTCCCAGTCCTTGCCGCCGAGGATGTGGTCGCCGTCCGTCGCGACCACGTTGATCTCGTTGTTCTCGATGTCGCACATCGTGACGTCGAACGTGCCGCCGCCGAGGTCGTAGACCAGGACGCGCATGCTCTTGCCGGCGTTGTTGAGGCCGTACGCGAACGCGGCCGCCGTCGGCTCGTTGATGAGCTTGAGGACCTTGAGGCCGGCGAGCTCGCCCGCGCGCATCGTGGCGCGCCGCTGGAGATCGTTGAAGTACGCGGGCACGGTGATGACCGCCTGCTCCACCCGGTGCCCCAGCCGAAGCTCGGCTGCGTGCTTGAGCTTGGCGAGGATGAAGCTCGACAGCTCTTCGGGGGAGTACTCGCGCCCACGGAACTTGAACCGGTAGGAGTCGTCGCCCATGTGGCGCTTGACGAACTCCACGACCTGGTCCGGGTACACCATCGCCGCTTGCTGGGCGTAGTTACCCACGATGACGTCGCCGCTCTCCTCGATGAGGATGACCGAAGGCGTGATCCGGTACCCCTCCTCGTTGGGAAGAATCTCGGGAACGCCGTGCTGGTTCACGTGGGCGATCGCGGAGAACGTGGTTCCGAGGTCGATCCCGACCGCACCGGTTGCCATGTGAGGGAGCCTCCTGATCCGCTGCCAGAGGGCATCGGAGTGGGGCCCGTTTGGAGGGGCCCGCGCTGGTGCGAGGGAGTATATCGAACACGGGTCTGCAGACCAACGTGGGAGCGCGCGTGAAGGAAGACCTGGTCCTTGCTTCCACCAGTCCGTGGCGTCGGCGGATGCTGGAGTCGGTCGGGCTGAAGGTACGGCCGGAAGCGCCGAACGTCGACGAGCGACTGCTCGAGGCACAGGTGGTCGGCGGCGTCGGATCTGCCCATCGCGCGGAAATTGTCGCGCGGGCGTTGGCGCTGGCGAAGGCGCGCGCGGTCGCCGTGCGGACCCCGGGCATGCTGGTGTTGGGGGCTGATCAGGTCGGCCACGATCCCGCCGCGCCGGGGCGCCCGTTCGGGAAGCCGAGCGATCCCCGCGATCACCTCGAGCAGCTGCGCGCGCTGGTGGGGCGTCCACACGAGCTCGTGACGGCCTGGGCGCTGGTGGGGCCGGAGGAGCAGGAGGAGGTCGGGGTGGCCCGCGCCACGTTGTGGATGCGGTCGGACCTCGGGGAGGCCGAGCTCGCAGCGTACGTCGCGACCGGCGAGGGCTCGCACTGCGCAGGGGGCTACGCGGTGGAGGGGAACGGCGGCTTCCTGTTCGACCGGATCGACGGCGACTGGAACACGGTGATCGGCCTGCCGCTGTTCGAGCTCCTCGGTGCGCTCCGGCGGCGCGGGTGGCGTTACGGGAGCGGCGCATGACCGACGAGCTCCTGGCCCTGACGCTCGCCGTGCGCGCGACCCTCGAGGACGCAGCCGCGCGCGGCGTGATCGACGAAGAGGACCGCCCGCTCCCCGCGCCGGAGAGGGTCGCCGTGGCCAGCGGACCGAACCCGCCCCCGCCCGCACCGCCCGCACCGTCTCCCGCCCCGACCGGCTGGTCCGCCATCGCGCGCAGCGCTCGAGAAGAAGGTGTCCCCGTCGCCACGGCCCTGCAGCGGGTACGCGACGAGCTCGGCGACTGCCGGCGGTGCGTGCTGTGTCGCGAGCGCAAGCAGATCGTGTTCGGCGTGGGGTCGCCGGACGCAGAGCTCGTCGTGGTCGGGGAGGCGCCCGGGTACCAGGAGGATCAAGACGGTGAGCCCTTCGTCGGGCCCGCGGGCCAGATGCTCGACCGCATGCTCGAGAACGTGCTCGGGCTGGCGCGCGCGCAGGTGTACATCCTCAACGTCGTGAAGTGTCGGCCGCCGAAGAACCGGAACCCGCTGCCCGAGGAGCTCGACGCCTGCCGGCCGTTCCTCGAGGGGCAGCTGCGTGCGCTCCGCCCGCGCGTGTTGTTGGTGCTTGGCTCCGTCGCGTACCGGGCGCTCTTCCGGTCGGAGGCAGGGATCACCCGGAGTCGGGGCCGGTGGCACGAGTACGGCGGCGTGCCGGCGCTCCCCACCTTCCACCCGGCCTACCTCCTCCGAACGCCCGAGGACAAGAAGCTGACGTTCGAAGATCTCAAGGCGCTGAAGGCACGGATGGTGGAGCTCGGGTTGCGGACTGGCGCTGCGGGCTGATCAGCGCGACGGGCTCGCCGCGGTGGGATCACCCGTCCACAGGCGGCCGGTGGCGAGGTGTCCCCACATCCGGAAGTCGGAGAGGAAGGACCACACGGGGTACTTGAACGTCGCCGGGCGGTTCTTCTCGACGACGAAGTGGCCGAACCACGCGAACAGGTAGGCGCCGACGACGCCCGTGAGGAAGTACGGGCAGGCCACGGTGCCGAGGAGCAGCATCACCGCCATCGGCAGGAACGCGGGGCGCTCGGGCTCCATCCGCGTTGCGCCGTACCAGGTGATTGCGCTGCCCAGCGCGAACGCGACGGGGAACCACACGGGGCTGGCGACGAAGCACCCGGCGAGGACCACGAAGAACCAGCTGGTGCCCACGAAGTGCAGGGCGCGATCCACCGGCAGGCGGTGCTCCGACAGGTAGTACGGCCAGAACTCGTTCATCGTGCGGATCCGGTCCATGGGGCCTCCCGAGCCGGCCCCCTAACGTCGGATCGGGCGGTGGGGGGCAGGCGCGCCGTGGGGTAGGCTGCGCCCGAATGTGGTCGCTGTTCGCCGCACGCTGCTTCGCCGTCGAGCCCGTCGAACCGGAGGGGGTGTACGGCCCCTGGCCTCCGCCCGACGTCTCGGGGCAGCTGGAGCTCCAGGTTCAGGACGAAGAGCGGTGGGCGCGGGTCGATCGCCGCGCTGCCCACACCGCCGACGTGGCGCTGGTGGTGAGCGGCGTGGGGATCGGGGTCAGCACCGCCGGGCTGCTCCTCGTCGGGGCCGGGGACTTCGGAGACGAGGCCGCCACCGTGCCCGGCGCGTTGATGGTGGGCGCCGGCGCCGTCACCACCACCGCCGCCACGCCGGTCTTCCTCGCCGCGCTCGGGCGATCCCACCGGTCCCTCAAGGAGCGGAACGTGCGCACGGGTGCCGGGAGCGGCGCGCTGGCCTGGACCCTGTTCGGCAGCGCGTTGCCGCTGTCGTTGGCGTTCGTCGAGGCGCCGGTGACCTACCCGATCTGGGCGGGCTCGGTGCTCGCGCTCGGGTGTGCCCAGGCGGCCCACGACGACCGCGCGCGGCGCGGGGCCGCGTTGCCGGCGACCGGGGTCCCGTGGCGGGTGGGCCTGGTGCCCCGCGTCGACGGGATGTCGCTCGCCGGGACGTTCTGACGCCTCACTCGACCGGCAGGCCCGCCGCCCGCCAGGCCGCGGTGCCGCCCTTCACGTCGACGGGGTGCAGGCCCCACTCCGCGAGCTGGCTGCTCGCCCTCGCCGAACGACCCCCGACCTCGCAGATCACGTAGATCTCGTCCTGGTCGTGCCCAGCGAACACGGGAGCGTTCCGGTCGAGCTCGGCGAGGGGCAGGTTCACTGCGCCGGGGACGTGGCCCGCGGCGTACTCACCGGGGGTGCGTACGTCCAGGAGCACGCGCGGTCGCTCCGCCAGCGCCTGCTGCAGCCCCTGGACGTCGGTGCTTCGGACGGCCACCGGTGTGGGCGCCACGCTGCCCGCAGCAGGCGCCGGGGGTGTGGAAGGGGGCGGCGAGCCACAGGCGAGGAACACGACGAGGACGGACATCTGCTCTCCGGAATCAGGCCGACGCGTCCAGGAGCGCTCGGGCCGCGTTGCGCGCCGCTGTTCCAATCTTGCGCCCGCCGAGCATCCGGGCAAGCTCCTCCACCCGCTCCTCCGGGGTGAGCCGCCCCACGCGGCTCGCGGTGCGGTCGCCTTCGACGTGCTTGGTGACGTGCAGGTGGGCCTGTCCGAACGCCGCGATCTGGGGCAGGTGCGTGACGCAGATCACCTGGTGGTGCCGCGCGACCGCCGCGAGCTTGCGGCCGATCGACTCCGCCACCGCGCCCCCGACGCCGGTATCGACCTCGTCGAACACGTACGTGCCGACCGGGCCGAGCCCCGCGAGCACCCGCTTGGTCGCGAGGAGCGCGCGGCTCAGCTCTCCGCCGGACGCGATCCTCGACAGCGGGCGCGGCGGCTCACCGGGGTTGGGCGCCACCAGCAGCTCGACGTGATCGAGGCCCCGCGGACCCAGGCGCGCGCCTGCCCACGCGAGCTCCCCGGCCGTGGGCTCGAGGGGCGCGACGTCCACGCGCACCAGCGCTCCGCCCATCCCGAGGTCCGACAGCTCGGCGCCGATCGCGCGGCCCAGCGCCGCAGCGCGCTCCCTCCGCACCCTCGACAGCTCGTCGGCGGCGGTCCCCGCAGTTTCCAGCGCGGCCCTGGCCTGGCGCTCCAGCCGATCGAGGTTCAGCTCGGCGTCGTCGAGCTCCGACAGCTGCTGGTCCAGGGACGCTGCCAGCGCGAGCGCGGCCTCGACCGAGCCGTGGCGCCGCACGAGCCGCTTGAGCGCCGAGAGCCGCTCCTCGAAGCGTGCCAGCGCCTGCGGATCGCGGTCGAGGCGGCGCGCGTAGCGAGACAGCTCCTGGGCGGCGTCGTCGAGCTCGATGCGGGCGGAGCCGATCTGGCGGACCAGCTGGCCCAGCGCAGGATCGAGCGCCGCCACCGCCGCGAGCTCGGCTTCGACCCGGGCGAGCTCGCCACACAGCGCGCGTTCGCGCCCGGAGAGCGCGGAGTCCGCAGCGCCGGTGACCTGCGCCAGCCGCGCCGAGTGCCGCAGTCGACCCACCTGGGACTCGAGGTCCTCGAGCTCGCCGGGCTTCGGCGCCACCTGGGTGATCTCCTGCAGCTGGAACCGGAGGAGGTCGGTCCGCTCCCCGCGCTCGGCGACGCGGCGCCGGAGGTCCTCTTGCGCGGTGACCGCGGCGCGAGCGGCCTCCCAGCCCTGCCGGACCACGCCCAGGAGCTCCGGGCGAGCCACCCAGGCGTCGAGGGTCGCGAGGTGGGTCTCCGGATCGGACAGGCCGTGGTGTTCGTGTTGCGACGTGATGTCGACGAGCCCGGCGCCGAGCTGCTGGAGCTGGGCAGCGGTGACCAGCGCGCCGTTGAGGGTGGCCCGCGAACGCCCCTGGGTGGACACGGTCCTGCGGACCACGACCTCGTCGTCGGTCGGGAGGTCCATGGCCGCGAGCCGCGCGCGGAACGCAGGGTCGTCGCGGACGTCGAACAGGGCCTCGACCTCGGCCCGATCCGCTCCGGCGCGCACGAGCTCCGGGGAGGCGCGGCCTCCGAGCGCGAGCAGCAGGCACTGCACGAGGATGGACTTGCCGGCGCCCGTCTCTCCGGTGACCACGGTGAGACCTGGCTCGAAGGTGACCTCGACGGATTCGGCGATGGCGACGTTGCGGATCCGCAGGGCGCTGAGCATGTCCCCGGATACGTCGCGGCCCTGCCAGAAATTGTCCGCCTCGGGTCAGGGCGCCGGTCGCGACAGCTTCCGCGCGAGGTCGGCCCCGATCGCGCGCTGGACCGCGGACCAGGCTTCTGGTCTGCCCTTCAACCACTCCCGGAGCTCCCCGGCCGGCCACTCGAGCCACCGAACCGGCCCGCGCGCGCTCACCCCCGCCGATGCACACTCGTCCAACAGGAACGCGACCTCGCCCACGAACCTGGGCGCCTGGAGCTCGGCGACCGTGGCGGCGTCGCGCTCCACCACGACCGCGCCCTCGAACAGGACCTTGAGGTGCAACTGGCGCTCCCCCTGCCTGCACAACACCGTGCCTGCGTCGCCCGTGCGCCAGACCCCCCGCCGGCACAGGTCGGACACCTCGCGTGCAGACAGGCTGGGGAACAGCGCCTCCGCCAGGCGCCGCTCGTCGCGGTGCAGCGGGACCGGGCGCCGCTCGCGCCACAGCCGGACGCTCCACCCGGCGTGGATGGCCAGGAACCCGAGCTGCCACGCCACTGCCGCCCACGGGACGGGCGACGTGGCGAGGAACGAGACCACCAGCAGCGCCGACCCCAACACGCAGGCCAGGCGCAGCAGCAACACGTCGCGCGCCAGGAACGAGGCCAGGAAGGCCAGGTTCGCCAGGGTCATCCACCAGGTGGAGCTCACGGGACGTCGCTCGTCCGGCGGGCGGCGAGGCGCAGCGCCTGATCCACGAGCTCGTTGCCGGACACGAGGTCACCCAGGAAGGCGGTGCGTCGCGTGAACCACACGAGGCCGTCCCGATCCACGAGCAAGGCGCCACCCTGCTGGTTCGGGTCTCCTTCGATTCGGTTGACGTGCCCGGCCATCGTGCCGCGGACGAACCCGGGCCACGCCGCGGGCCCCCAGGTCCCCCACACGGAGTGCACCATCCCGGCGGCGCGGTAGGCCTTGCGCTCGGGATCGGTCGCGACCCGGATCGACCGCCCGTCGAGTCCCTCGCGGGCCACGAACGCGACGAGCGACTCGATGGGCCCGGTCCCGATCATCAGCGTGGCGACTCCGAGCTGGGCCAACAGCTCGAGCCGCGGCGACAGCTCGGTCGTCTGCATGGCGCAGGCGACGCAGCCGAACTGGCGCACGAACACCACCAGCCCGGGTCCGTCGCGCCAGGTGTCGCCCACCCGCCAGGGCTTCCCGTCGGCCTCGAGGACGTGGCAGGCAGCCAGCTCCTCGTTCACCCGCTCGGCGCCCCCGCTCGGCATCAGTCCACGCAGATCTCGGTCTTGGCGACCGCGAGCGGCACTCCGGGCTCGGCGACGGGGCAGCTGCGGCCGTCTCGCGACACCCAGTACGCTCGCCGGACGATGTCGTGGCTGCAGCCGCAGCCGACCCGACGGGGGGCGCGGACGAGCCAGCCTTCGGGGTGCTCTTCGAGCTCGACCCACGGCGCCGCGGGCTCGACGAGGGAGTAGTTGGCGCTCTCCTCGGCCCAGTCCGCGAGCTCACTGGCGGTGAGGGGGAGGAAGAGCTCGGGGTCGAGGAACCACACGAGGCCGATCGCCTCGGTACCGGACTCGACCGGGGCCGACTTGGCGCCCACCTGGGGGCGGCGGTCGAACGACTGCGCGACGCCACCGATCGTGGCGAGGACCTCGCACTGGACCGCGACCCGGCACCCCACGTAGAAGTGGTCGGTGGTGGTGGCGCGGTTCTCGCAGTCGCGGCGGACCACGGAGCCGCCGGTGGCCAGGGACGCTACCGCTGGCGCCGGGTACGCTCCTGCGCCCTTTCCCGCCTTCTCGAGCAGCTTGTCCGGCGCGAACGGCCCGAGCTGCGGCTGCACCCCCGGGGGGTAGGTGGGCGGACCCGGCGGGTTCGTGCCCACCTTGCGGTCGCCCAGGGCTCCGGCGTTGTCGAGGCCGAGCGGGCGCTCCTCGCACCGGTACTTGCCGAGGTCGTCGGGGTCGGGGGCGTCGAGCGGGCCCGCCAGCGCGAGCGCAGCCCACCAGGAGATCACAGCGCCTCCACGAGGTCGAAGCCCGTCAGCGCGCAGGTGGTGGACTCGCCGGCGTCGTTCGACAACACGATCGCGCCTTCGAGGTTCCCGCCCGACACCCGCAGGATCGTCGTGAGGTAGTCCCACTGGGAGCCGAGGTAGGGGTCGATGGTCGTGCGGCCACACGCGCGGACCTGGAACGGGTCGTCGGCCGCGAACAGGCCACCCGCGCTGATCACGGTCTGGCCCTGGACCCCGGGGTCGTTCCACGTCTCGACGTAGAACTCGAAGTCCGTGAAGGTGGCGAGGGGGCCGAAGTCGGCGTCGGCCCCGAAGTCGGGGTCGTTGTCGCAGCCACAGGGCAGGCCGGGCGGGTAGCCTTCGCGGACGACCTGGAGCTCGTCCCGGCTCCGCTTCAGGAACTTGAGCCCGATCTCGCCCACGCCTTCGCAGTCGGCGGTCGCCGTCCACCGCCCGCCGAGGGAGTCGTACGTGGCCATCGCGGGGCCGAGGTCCGGGTCCCACTCGGTCGCGGGGACCGAGGGCAGGGGTTCGGTCACGAGCGCGTCGCAGCCGGACGGATCGCCAGAGTGCGTTCCTTCGTCCTTGTCGCCGTTGCAGGCCACCAGGGTCGACAACGCCAGGGTGAGCAGGTGCAAGCGTCCTCCATCTTGGGCGGAACAGTAGCAGCGCGCGGGCCCCGGAGCCCTGCCCGCCAGCGGCATTCTCAATACCCCACCGCGGGCCCGTCGGTTATCGCTCCCGGCCGGAGTGCGGAGAGCGCGATGTTCGACGTGTTGTCGCGTGGCTTCAAGAATGCCACGCTCCTGCTGCAAGGAAAGGCCGAGCTCACCGAGGAGGTGCTGCAACCGGCGCTGCGCGAGGTCCGCACCTCGCTGCTCCAGGCCGACGTGGATCTCGACGTCACGAAGGCCTTCCTGCAGTCCGTGAAAGAGAAGTCCCTCGGCGAGATCGTGCCGCTCAAGGTCGCCGGCCAGTCGGTGAAGCTCGGGCCGCAGGACTGGTTCGTCAAGGCCTGCTACGACGAGCTCGTCGAGCGGATGGGCCCGGTCGATGTGACCCTCGACCTCGACGGTCGCCCCGCCGTGATCCTGATGGTGGGCCTGCAGGGATCCGGGAAGACCACGACCTCG
>JBIKWC010000314.1:0-8589 GCA_044356535.1 Myxococcota bacterium | reverse complement strand
GGTTGGGGGTTCTTGGGGGGGGGGGGGGGTTGCCTGGACAACTGGGAGGGGTGCGGGGAGCGGCACCTCGGGCGCATACACGACGGGCGTACCCGGGTCGGTCGGCGAGCGCAGCATCTGCCTCACCAGCACCGCACCCAGGATCACCACCAGGAACAGCGACCCGAGCCCCGCAGCGATGATGGCCGACCACTGGAGCGCCGGTCCCCAGCTCCTGCGGGGAGGGCGGACGGTGCGACCGTAGATCGCTTCGGGGAGGATCAGCCGCCCGTGCTCGAGCCGGAGCACCGTCTGCGCCGCCGTCTCCGGGTCGAGCAGCGCCGCTTCGCAGAGCTTGAGGGCGCGGGCGAGCTCCTCGACGGTGGCGAAGCGGTCCTTGACGTCCTTTGCGAGGCAGGTCTGGACCGTCCATTCCACACACGGGGGCAGCGAGAGCTCCGGGTCCACCTCCGCGAAGGTGAGCGGGTTGTTGGTGAGGTGGGCCATCAGGACCTGGGCCTGTTGGGTCTCGCGGAAGGGGAATGCTCCGGTGAAGACGCGGAACAGGAGCACCCCGACCGCGTACAGGTCGCTGCGTTGGTCGATCGCGCCGCCCTTGATCTGCTCGGGCGACATGTACATCGGGGTCCCGAGCATGATGCCCTCGCCCGTCATCTGGACCGCGTCCTCCGTGTCCTTCACGAGTCCGAAGTCCGCCACCTTCACGAGGTCGTCGCCGCGCACGTCGCTGCAGACCAGGACGTTCGCGGGCTTCAGGTCGCGGTGGATGAGCCCGAGGAAGTGGGCCTCCGCCAGCGAGTTGCACATCTGCCGGGCGATCCGCAGCGCCCGCAGTGGCTCCATCCGCCCGCGGTCGAGGACGCGCCGCAGGCTCTCGCCGTCCACGAACTCCATGGCGATGTAGGGACGCCCTTCGTGGACCCCGTAGTCCCAGACCCGAACGGTGTTCGGGCTCGACAGCCGCCCGAGGTGCGACGCCTCCCGCAGGAACCGTTCGGCGTGCCGGCCGAGCTGCGCGGCGTCGAGCGAGGCCACGTCGAGCACCTTGAGGGCGACGATGCGCTTGAGCGATACCTGCTCGGCCTGGTAGACGCGGCCCGACTGGCCCCGGTCGATCAGGCGCAGAATGAGATATCGCCCGGCGAACAGGTCACCGTCCGTCAGGGTGAGCTCCTCGCGATGAGGTATCTCCGCCATGGCGCGTACTCTAGTGACAATTTGACCCCCGCATCGATGGCAGAACGATGACAGGTGAGCGCATCCTGCTGGTGGAAGACGAGCTGGACCTCGCGGAGCCGGTGGCCTGGTTCCTCGGGACCCTCGGCTTCCGAACCGAGCTCGTCCTCGACGCCGCCTCCGCGCTGCGTGCGGCCGATCGGGAGGTGCCCGATCTGGTCCTGCTGGACGTGATGCTCCCCGATCGCAGCGGGTTGGACGTGTGCCGGGAGCTCCGGTCATCGGCGGGCGCGAGCGGGGTGCCCATCCTGCTGCTCACCGCGTTGTCCGGCGACGACGACCGCATCGGTGGCTTCGAAGCCGGTGCGGACGACTACGTCACGAAGCCCTGCAACCTCCGCGAGCTCGGGCTGCGGGTGACGGCGCTCCTCCGCAGGTCCCGGGGCGGCGTCCCCACGCCGAGGGCGAACCCGGCCCGGCAGCTCCGCTCGGGGCCGCTGCTACTGGATCTCCCGGCCTTCGTCGCGACCCTCGACGGCGCCCCGCTCGACCTCACCGTGGTCGAGTTCCGATTGCTCCAGACGCTGCTCGAGCACGCAGGGACGGCTCTCACCCGGGAGGAGATCTGCACCCACACCTGGGGGGAGGCCTACGCGATCTCCGGGCGCGCCGTCGACACGAACGTGAAGCGCGTGCGGCGGAAGCTCGGCCCGCTCGAGGACCAGCTCACCACCGTCCGCGGGATCGGGTACCGGTGGGTCGGAGAGACGACGTGACCTCGGTTGCGGTCGCCATCGTCGCGCTCGCCGTCGGCCTCGCGCTCGGCTGGGCCGCCGCGCGAAGGCGTCCGGAGCCGGCTCCCCCCGGGGAGACCCCGACTCCCGCCGTGGACGGCGAGTGGCTGCTCGCGCTGCTGACGGGGATGGACGAAGGGGTGGTGGCGTTCGACGTCTCCGGGCGGGTGGTGTTCGCCAACCCAGCGGCGGTCCGGCTGCTGGGGCGCCGGGCGGTGCCCTCGGGGACACCCATGGCGGCCTTCGCCGACATCCCCCGGCTCCGCTCGACGATCGTGGCCTCGATGCGCGGCGGAACACCCACTGCGCGCGAGCTCGACGTCCCGGGCCCGCCGCCGCGGGTGGTCCAGCTGCGCGTCACCCCGGGCGCCATGGGTGTCGTCGCCGTGTTGCTGGACGTCACCGAGGTCCGCCGGATCGAGCGCGGCTGGAGGGAGTTCGCCGGGACCACGTCGCACGAGCTCAAGACGCCGGTCGCGGCCATCCTGTCGAACCTCGAGGCCCTGGAGGCTGCAGAGGGCGCTCCCGAAGGCCTGCGCCGCAGGTTCGTGCAGGCCTCGCGGCGCCAGGCCGATCGCCTCGCGCAGCTCGTGTCCGACCTCGTCGACCTCGTGCGGATCGAGGCCCGCGGGGCGGTCTCTCCGGCCGACCTCGAGGCGGTCCCGGTCTCCGGTGCCTGTGCGCGGGCCGTGGACGAGGTCGACATCGATCGGCGGGTCGTCGTAGAGCCCACGGAGGTCGTCGCGCGCGCCGACGAGTGGATGCTGCAGCGCATCCTCACCAACCTCCTGACCAACGCGCTCCGCTACTCGGAGGGTCCGATCCGCGTGGAGACCCGACCGCTCGGGGATCGCGTCCAGATCGCCGTGGTCGACCAGGGTCCCGGCGTGCCCGAAGCGCACCGGGAGCGGATCTTCGATCGCTTCTATCGGGTGGACGAGGGGCGGTCCCGGGACCGTGGCGGGACGGGACTCGGCCTCGCGATCGTGCGCGAGCTCGTGGCCGGGATGGGGGGCACCGTCGCGCTCGAGCCGAGCGAGGAGGGTGCGCGCTTCGTGGTGGAGCTGGCGCGGGCGAACGGGTCCGAAGCCGCTCGGACCCCCGTCGCTGCGCCCCCAGCAGAGCACTGACGCCGCTGGCGGTGTACCCTCGATCGGGGGCCACACATGGCTGGGCTGCGCGGAGCTGCGATGGTCACCGTGCTCCTCGCTTGCGGCGGGGGGACCACTGCCGGGCAGCGCGACCCCCGCGGGGTCGACGGCGACGGAACCGCCGAGGAGACCGGCGGGTCCGAGACCTCGTCGACCCCCAGCCCCACTTCGTCGACGCCCCAGACGGGGATCCAGGTGGAGGAGGTGGCGCCCGTGTGTCGTCCGGGGACCCGCTGGTCCGCGGGGACCCAGGCGTTCTCCGAGGCCACGGCGGCGTGGGGGCTCACGGGGGTCACCGGTACGCGGCTTTCGGCGGTCGACTGGGACGGTGACACCTGGCCAGACCTCGTGGTGCGCTCCGGTCGCGAGCTCCGTGACGACTTCGCCCCGGGCGGCGTCCGGGGCACCTGGCTGCTCCGCAACCGCCGCGACGGCACCTTCGAGGACCGGACGCAGCAGAGCGGGTTCCGCGCCTCGCGCGACGGCTCGGCGCTCGGCAGGCCCGGGGACGTGGTCTCGTTCGGCGATCTGGACAACGATGGCGACCTCGACGCGATCACCGCGGTGGTGGAGCGGCCGGGCGTCGACGCCGGCGGGCACGCAGAGGTGCTGTTCGCCGACGGCGCGGGCCAGTTCGGGTTCGGGCCCGAAGCCACCGACCTGTGGACGACCGGCACCGACACCCCCGCCGCCGTGACCCTCGTGGACGTCGACCGCGACGGTTTCCTCGACGTGTGGATGCCCCGGAGCGCCGTGGACGGCTCCCCGGTGGGGTCGCGCCTGCTCGAGGGGGACGGCGCGGGCATGTTCCGCGACCGGGCCGTTCAACACGGCATCCTCACCGCGAGCTGGGTCTACACACCCGTGATGAACGAGGGCCGCGCCCACCCGAACGCGTGGTCCGGCGCGGCCTGCGATCTCGACGGGGACGGGGATCCCGAGCTCCTCACGGCGTCGTACGGGCGGGCGCCGAGCCTCCTGTGGCGCGCCGTCGGGGGCGGCCAGTACGTGAACGAGGCCGTGGTGTCCGGCTACGCCTTCGACGAGCGGCAAGACTGGACCGACAACGAATCCGCCCGATGCTGGTGCCAGCTGCACCCTGCGGACGACGGCTGTGCGGGGGTGCCAGCGCCCACCCGCATCTCCTGCGTGGCCGACGACGACGCGTTCCGCTGGAGCCACGCCTCCGACCGGGAACCCTACCGGCTCGGCGGGAACAACGCGGCCACGGTGTGTGGCGACGTGGACAGCGACGGCGACCTCGACCTGCTCACCACCGCCATCGTCCACTGGGACGTGGGCAGCTCCTCCGACCCCGCAGAGCTCCTGCTGAACGACGGCGCAGCGCGGTTCACCCGCCCCGGGAACGAGGGGACGGGCCTCGCCCGCGTCCACACCCGCTCGGACTGGAACGAGGGGATCCTGACCGCCGCGCTCTTCGACTTCGACAACGACGGCGCCCTCGATGTCTGGCTCGGCGGCAGCGACTACCCCGGAGAGCGAGGCCTCCTGTACCACCAGGACGCCCCGGCGCACTTCGAGGCAGTGTCTCTGTCCGACGGCGTCGACCACCCCCGCAGCCACGGGATCGCGGTCGCCGACTTCGATCGCGACGGCGATCTCGACGTGGTCCTGGGCCACTCGCTCTCCCGGTGCGCAGGCGACACCGAGACGCCGTGTTTCCCCACGGCCCAGGTGCGCTTGTTCGAGAACCTCGTGGGGCAAGACGGGAACTACCTCACGCTCTCGCTCTCGTCCGTGACGGGGAACCGCTCGGCGATCGGGGCGCGCGTGACCGTGACGACCCCCGCCGGCACGCAGGTGCGCGAGGTGGGGGGCGGCCACGGCCACTTCGGCGCCCAGGACGATCTCGCCGTGACGTTCGGGCTCGGCGCGGCCTGCGCCGCCGACGTGACGATCCGGTGGCCCGACGCCGCGCTCACGACCGAGACCGTCCACCTCGAAGGGAACCGGCGCTGGCGCGTGGTCCAGGGCACGTCCGCGACCGTGGAGTGAGCGCGGGGGTTAGCTGCGAACATGGTTCGCAAACCGCCCGATCGCCAGCAGCGCCGCGCCGCCCACCAGGAGGCCACGCTCGACGCCGCTGTCGCCCTCCTCGACCGCCACGGCCCCGAGGGCCTCACCATGCCCGCCCTCGCCCAGGAGGTGGGCGCGGCGGTGGGCGCGCTCTACCGCTGGTTCCCCTCCAAGGAGGCGCTGCTGGTGGCCCTCCAGCTCCGCGCGATCGACGAGCTGGCCGATCTCCTCGCCGTCCGGGAGGCGGCTGCCGGCGACGACGCGCTGCACCGGGTCCGCGTGGTGTTCGGCACCTGGGCGGTGTGGGCGACGCGGTCTCCGGCGCTGTTCGCGCTGGTCGATGGCGCCCTGTCGGACCCGCGGCGCCAGCTCGACGCCGACCTCGTGCGGCCCGTGGACGAGGCCATGGCCGAGATCCTCGCTCGCTGTGCAGCCATTCTGGCAAATGCAACCCAGGCTGGCGTGCTCTCACCCGGGGACCCGGGGCTCCGGGCGCTCGCCCTGTTCGCCGCGGTGCGGGGGGCGCGGCACCTCACCAAACGCGACGACCGCGCCCAGCCCGGCCACGTCGCCCGCCGGATCGAGGCCGAGCTCGTGGAGACGCTGCTGCGCGGCTGGTCCTGAGGCTCAGAGCGCCTGCGGACCCCGCACGAGGCGCCCCGGGAGCGCGCCCGTGGGTTGGTCGCGGTCGGTGATGCGGACCCCGCGCTTCCAGGTGCCGACGTAGCCGCTGGCGCGCTGGATCAGGCGGGGGCCACCCGCAGGGAGGTCGGTGACGCGCTCGGCTGGCAGGCTCGTCAGGTGCGCGAAGTCGATGACGTTGAGGTCCGCGAGGTAGCCGGGGGCCACCACGCCTCGATCGTCGAGCCCGTAGAACGCGGCGGTGTCGCGGGTCTGGCGGGCGATCACGCGCTCGAGAGGCAGCTTGCCGCCGCGGCTGCGGTCGCGGGCCCAGTGGGTGAGCATGAACGTGGGCATCCCGGCGTCGCAGATGGCGCCGCAGTGCGCACCGCCGTCGGACAGCCCCATCAGCACCCGGGGGTGCTGGTGCATCGCGAACGAGGGCTCGAGCGACCCGTCCGCGTAGTTGAACAGCGGGAAGTACAACATGCCGGCGCCGTCGTCGCGGAGCAGCAGGTCGTACGCGAGGGCCTGTGGGGTGGTTCCGAGGGCTGCAGCCCGCGCTGCCAGCGCGTCCTCGGGGCGGGGCTCGTAGTCGCCGGGGCCGTCCACCGGGAACATGCGGTCGAACCGGCCGGTGACGAACGCCTCGAACGCCCCCACGAACACCGGGGTCTCGGCCAGGATCCGCTCGCGGAACGCGGGATCGCGCAGGTTCCGGAGCTTCTCCTCCCACGGCGCGTTCATCATCATCAGCCACGACGGATGCAGCGCGAACGGGTGGGCGGTGGCCTGGAAGCCCATCAGGATGCCGATCGCGCGGCCCGCGGTCTGCGCCCACAGCGGGACGCCGTCTGCCGCGGCCTGGTCCAGCGCCCCCAGCAGCTCGCGCCACAACGTGGGGTCCTCGTCGATCTGCGACAGGTTGAACACCACCGGCCGCCCCAGCGACGCCGCGAGGTCCCGGAACCAGCGCACGTCCTCCCGGTTGCGCAGGTGCTCGTTGGCGAGCTCCACCACGCCGCGGCCGGTGTCCCGCAGCGCGGCGCAGATGCCGTCCACCTCGTCCCGGGTCGCCTTGGTGCCGGCGACGAGCTGTCCCGCCTTCGTCTTGTGCAGCGAGGTCCGGCTCGACGAGAACCCGAGGGCGCCGGCCCGAAGGGCCTCTCCGACGATGTCGCGCATCTGCGCGATCTCGGATTCGCTGGCGTCCTCGTGCTCCGCGCGGCGCGGTCCCATCACGAACCCGCGCAGGGCCGCGTGCGGGACTTGCGTGCCCACGTCGAGCGCGAGCGGCGACCGATCCAGCGCGTCGAGGTACTCGGGGAACGACTCCCACTCCCACCGGATCCCCTCCGACAGGGCGGAGCCGGGGATGTCCTCCACGCCCTCCATCGTCTGGATCAGCCAGGGCCGATCCTCCGCCCGGCACGGGGCGAACCCCACGCCGCAGTTGCCGAAGATCACCGTGGTGCAGCCGTGCCAGCCCGAGGGCGTGAGGTACGGGTCCCACGTGACCTGGCCGTCGTAGTGCGTGTGCATGTCCACGAAGCCCGGGGTGACGAGGAGCCCGGTGCAGTCCACCTCCTCCCGTCCGGCCCCGAGCCCAGCGCCCACGGCCACGATCCGATCCCCGGAGACCGCTACGTCGGCCACGCGACCCGGGGCTCCCGTTCCGTCCACCACTGTGCCGTTGCGCAGGACCAGATCGTACACGGAGCCTCCACGAGTGCGAATGACGTTCGCAAACTAAGGCGCCGGGGGCTCCGGTGCAACCACCCCTACGCGCGGAGCGCTTCGTAGCCCTCGCGGATCTCGTTCAGCAGGTCGTGGAACGACTCGCCGGCGTCGTCGGTGGCGCGCTCGGCCGAGGCCTTCAGGCGGCCCCAGCGCTGCTCCAGCACCTCCCACTTCTCGCGGGCCTCGAGCTTGCCGAGCGAGGCCTGCAGGCGGAGCTCGTCGCGGAGCCGGGCCAGCGAGCCCACCTCCGCCCGGGCCGCGGCGTGGTCCTTCACGCTCGGGTTGCGGAACTCGGCGCGGGCGAGCCACCCCTGCACCTCGAGCTCGTCGATGGTGCGGGAGAGGGGGCCTTTCTCTTGTTCGGACATGTGTCCTCCTGCCTGGAGGTGTAGACACGCCGGCCCCGGAGTCACGCAGGTTCTGGTGACAACAGGTGGCGCGTCTCCACTGCGCCGTACGCCTTCGGGACGAGCTCGATGACCGTGTGCAGCGGCACCGCGAGCCGCGGGCAGACGTCCAGCGCCTGATCCGTGAAGTACGCGTACAGGCAGCGGATCACCGCCTGGTGAGCGACCACCACCACGGGCTCCCGCCGCCGCTCGAGCTCCACGATCACGGGCTCGAGCCGCTGGATCACGTCGAGATAGCTCTCCCCGCGGGGGTAGCGATACCGGAGCTTGTCGGCCTTGCGCGCCGCCCACTCCTCCGGGGCGTTCTCTTCGATGGCGTCGTAGGTCCAGCGGTCGAATCGCCCAGCGTCGATCTCGTCGAGGTTCTTGAGCGCGGTCCGCGGCCACGGCAGGCCCGCCGCGGTGTCGATGGTGCGGCGGAGGGTGCTCGTGTAGACCACGGGAGGGCTCGGCACCAACGTCGGGAGCACGTCGGCGAGGCGCCGCGCGAACCCGGCGCCCGCCGTCGTCAGGCCGCTGTCTCCGCCGATGCGGTTCTGGGCGTTGTACTCGGACTGCCCGTGCCGGGTCAGGTACAACGGACGCGGCGTGACGTGCAGGTTCGTGAGGAAGAACACGATCTGGCTGGCGAGGCCTCCCTCGACGCGGTTCATCTCCACG
>JBIKWC010000313.1:0-8594 GCA_044356535.1 Myxococcota bacterium | reverse complement strand
AGCTCACGTTCGTGCCCCCGTATTCGTCGGAGCAAGAGTTCTCGGACTGGTATCGACCGCTCCTGGAGGCCCGGCTCGCTGCGAGTCTCGAGCCGAGCGCCGAGGAGCGCGCAGTCGAGCTCGCCCTCGCCCGCGACGACCTGCCCGATCAGGTCCGGGAGCTGATCACGCTCCACGTCGCAGAGCTGCGTCGCGAGCGCGCTCGGTTGCGTACGCGACTCGAGGGGCAGCTGGCGGAGGAGTGGCACTGAGCTGGCCAGCGTCGCTACCCCAGCCGGGTCGAACCGGACACCCGCGGCACCCCAGCCGGGTCGAACCGGACATCTGCCGGAGCCCGGGCTCGTCCGGCGACGATGCAACGCCAGCATTCGCGGCCTGGTGCGCACCCAGGGGCCACGGAACGGCCGCCGGTGTCCGGTTCAGGGTGGCTGGGGTCTCCAGGGTGTCCGGTTCGACCCGGCTGGGGTCGGGATTGCCCAGGTGGTGCGGGTGGATGGGTGGAAAGAGGAGTGATGGTGGATACGGCACGACAGAGGTGCCGGTGGCGCTCGACCCGAAGAACCCCGAGGTGGAGCGATTGGTGGCCGAGCTCGCCGCCGCACCCTCCCGACCTCCACGACCGACCCTGGACACGCGCCGACGAAGACGCCCTGGCGGGGTACGGCCCGGAGGGCACATGATCGTGGACGCCTCCGCCGGGTGTCGATGCCACTTCGAGGGGGTTCGCTGATGGACCTCGTCGCCGACCTCCGCGCGCGGCTCGAACCCCTCGCCGACGCCGACCGGAGCGCAGCGATGCGCCGGTACCTGAAGACCGAGCAGGTGATGTTCGGGGTCCCCCACCCCGTCCTGAAGCGCGTCGTGAAGGTGTTCCTCGCCGACCATGTGCCCGCCGACCGCGACGCCTGGGAGGCCGGCGCCCGTGCGTTGTGGGCGGGGCCCGAGCGGGAGCTCCGCTATGCGACGCTCGGATGGCTGATGGCCTGGAAGCGGATGAAGTTCCTGGATTTCCGAGCAATCCCGATGCTCGAGCAGTTCGTCCGAGAGGGCGCCTGGTGGGACCTCGTGGACGGCCTCGCCGCCGACCCCATCGGCGCGATCGTGCGCACCCACCGCGAGGAGGTCCGCCCCACGCTGCTCCGATGGATCGAGGACCCGGACCTGTGGGTGCGGAGGACGGCGATCCTGTGCCAGCTCAAGCACCGGGAGCAGACCGACGTACCCATGCTGCTCGACTTCTGCCGGCGCCAGGCGGGGGATCGCTCGTTCTGGATCCGGAAGGCGATCGGTTGGGCCCTGCGCCAGCACGCCCGGACCGATCCGGAGGTCGTCCGCGCCTTCCTCGCCGAGCTGGGCGACGGGTTGTCGGGCCTCTCGCGCCGCGAGGCCGGCAAGCACCTCGGCTGACGCTGCTCGCGACCGCAGAGAGATAGCTGGCGGTGTGTACCAGCTGCGACCCCCTACCCCCGCGCTCCGCCCGTTCGTCGAACACTACTGGTTCGTCGACGCCCCCGAGGGTGCGCCGCTCGACCTCCGGGTGGACGTGTTCGTCGACGCCCGCGCCGACCTCGTGTTCACGTTCGGCGCCCCCTGGTCGCGGCGCACGCGCGGCGGCGAGCCCCGCTGGATCCAGGGCTCGTGCCTCGACGCCCAGCGCCTCGCGCCCATGATCGTCGAGCAGCGCGGAGACGTACACACCTGCGGCGTCCGGTTCCAGCTCGGGGGGCTCGGCGCGTTCGTCCGCGGCCCACTGGCGCCCCACACCGGGAACACCCCGTCGCTCGGTGAGGTCTTCGGGCCCGACGCCGACGCCCTCGAGCGCGACCTCGCCAGCGACCCCGCTCCCGACGCCCGGGCCGCAGTCCTCGATCGGTGGCTCCTCTCGCGCCTCACCGGAGACGAGGCCTACCCGCGGTTCACCGCTGCGCTGGAGGCGCTCGACGACGGCCGCGGCACCGTGGACGACGCCGCGCGGGCCACCGGGGTCTCCGTGCGCCAGGTCGAGCGCTGGTTCGCGCGGTTCCTGGGGATCCCACCGAAGAGCGTGGCCCGGATCCAGCGGTTCCAGCGCGCGCTCCGGGCCCTGATGCGCGACCCCGGCACCTCGCTCGCCGACGTGGCGCTGGCGTGTGGGTACTTCGACCAGGCGCACCTCGTGCGCGACTTCCGGCCGTTCAGCGGCGGCGTGCCCCGCGGCTACCGGGGGTACTACCCGCCCGCGGGTCCGGCCGACTTCGCCCCGAACGTCGTCGCGTTCGTACAAGACCCCGACCGCGCCGAGCGGTAGCTTGTCCGCCGGAGGTTCCGGTGAGCGGTGCAGGCACGAAAGAGGATCCCTGGCAGCTGCGGACGGCGCCGGGCACGGCGGAGTACACGATCTGGCGCGACGACGCAGCGGACCCGCCGCTGTTGATGTGCCAGGTGGGGTCCACGAAGCTCGTGTACCTGGCGCGCGCGGTGGACGACCTGCACGCCATGCTCGTCGCGCACGGTGACTGGATGCCGCTCGGGGCCGCCGACGAGCTCAAGGAGGCCGCTGCGGGCACGGTCGAGGCCTGGGGGCGGTCCGCGGACAACCCGGTGGGCGGCTGGTACGGCCAGCGGAAGGGGTACCGCGGCCGGTTCGGGATGTACCTGCCACCGCTGCTGGAGCTCCTGGGCAAGGTGGAGCTCGAGCACGGGCCGCGCAACAACCGCGTCCGGGCCCGGTGACGCCGTGGGAACCGAGAAGACCGAGTCCACGTTCTCGCTGTCGTACCGCGTCGCCCTCGACGTGCGCGCCGCCCCTGCGGTGGTGTTCGCCCGCCTGACGGACGCGAAGGGCTTCCCGACCTGGAACTCCACCGTGACCTCCATCGACGGCGACATCGCAGTCGGCAACCAGCTCACGATCCGCGTGCCCATCTCGCCCGACCGCGCCTTCACGCCGAAGGTGGTGGAGCTCGCGGCGCCGCAGCGGATGGTGTGGCAGGACGGCTTCGCGCCGGTGTTCCGGGGCCGCCGCACGTTCGACGTGACCCCGACCAGCGAGGGGGGGTGCACGTTCGTCATGGAGGAGGTGTTCACCGGCCTGATGCTGCCGATGATCAAGGGCTCGCTCCCGGACTTCCGGCCGGTGTTCGACCGCTACGCCGCCGACCTGAAGGCAGCGTGTGAGGCGGTCACGGCTCCGGGGTGACCAGCATCCCCATCAGGCACATCTCGTTGCCCGTCCCCCACCCCGGGGCCACGTCGCGGGGGGCGCTGGTGGTGTCGTAGTTGCAGCGCACCTCCATCCGGTCGCCGGCTGACAGGGAGACCGGCTCCTCGTAGAAGTACACGCGCTGCCAGTTGAAGTCCCACGACTTCACCTCGACGAGGCACTGCTCCTTGCCCTTGTCGGGGTCGAGCGTGAGCGTCTGGCTGCGGCCCAGCTGGTGCATGTGCGGGATCACGCCCCACAACTTGTACCCGGACGGGTAGCCATCCTGGTACGCGTAGTACGAGAGCTCGTCGACCGACATGTCCCAGGTGTAGTCCACCGACTCGCGGCCCGCGGGCAACGTGTCCGCCGGGATCGAGTAGATCGACTCGATGAACTTGTCGGGGACCGCGAAGAACGCCTCCTGCTCGACCTGTTGCGCCGTGCGCAGCCGGAAGGTGGAGCTGTCGGACTGGCCCTGCAACGCGAGCGTGGGCATGCTGTAGTGCATCTGCACCACGAGCACGTCCTGCGGGCGGACCCGCACCCCGAGCCCCTCGGGGAGGTTCACCGCGCCCTGGCCCGGCGCCCACTCCACGGGCATCGCGCGCTCCCGGGCGCCGCCGCCCACCGTACCCAGGCAGTCCCACCCGGGGCGGTCGTCCTGGTCCTCCATCGCGTCCATCTCGGCGCCGTTGGTGCTGCCGTACCAGCCCACGGCCTCCGGATCGACGACCATCAGGAGCGCGTGGTGGACGATGGCCTTGTTGCCGGGAATCACCTCGGACCCGGTGAAGAACCAGTCCTCGTCGGTCTCGTTGGGGAACCGGTAGCAGCGGTACTCGTCGGAGGGCGCGAACGGGGTGCCCTCGGACACGGGGAAGTCCTCGGGCGTGTGCAGCTCGAGGTCCCAGGTGGCCAGGGACGGCACCGCCGGCGGAGTGACCGACTTCCCGGATCCTTCGAGGGCGCCGCCCTCCGCCCAGCCCGCGAACACGGCGATCTCGGCGTCGGTCAGGGTCTCGTCGCCCGCGAACTCCCCGCAGCTGCCGTCGGCGGTGGCGAGGTACGGCGGCATGGTGCGCGCGGCCGTCGCGGACGCCATGGCTTCTGCCCAGTCCTTCGCCCCGGCGAACGTGGTGAGGTCCATCGTGCCGATGCCTCCGGCCTGGTGACAGCCGGCGCACCGGGCCTCGACGATCGGCGCCACGTCGTCCCAGGTGGTCGCCTCCAGCTCCGGCTCCTTCGAGCCACAGGCCACCAGCCCCACCACCGCCGCGCTCCGCCACCACGTCATGGGTCCCTCGCGGGACTAATGTACCCTCCCCTGGGCCGCGTGTCCCCGCGCGCAGCCTCACGTTCTGCGCGGTCCGTCTCGCTGGTCCAGCCCCTCCCCGACGAGCTCGAGCAAGCGGGCGGCCTCCAGCACCTCCGCGTCGGAGAGCGCGCCGAGCCAGTCCCTCACTGCGGCGTGGTCACGCTCGTCGCGGTCCGCGAACGTCGCAGCGACGGCGTCGGTGCAGCGCACACGCCGAACCCGCCGGTCCGCCGCGTCCACCTCGACGCGCACGAGTCCCTTGCGCACGAGCACGTCGAGGAGCTGGCGCACGTTCTGGTGGCTCGTCCCGAGGCGGACGGCCAGCTCGCCCTGGGTGGGCGGGGGTTCCAGGCCGGCCGCGATCGTGAGCAGCGCAGCCTGCTGCGTGGTGAGGCCGATCTCCGCGAGGCGCGCGTCCATCAGGCCACGCAGGCGGATCGACACGCCGAGGATGAGCCGGAACAACCGAGAGGAAGGAGGGATCGGGGTCATGTCGCCTGGCCTCGGATTCAGATAGGTAATATATTACATATACGCTGGGAGCGGGAGTCCCATGATCGCGTTTCTTCCTCATTGCGGCTTCCTCTCCGAGGTGTCTCGGGCAACCCGCATCGCCGGCGCGCTGCGGAGCCGGGGCGTGCCGGTGGTGTTCGCCGCCCGCGGCGGCCCCTACGCGCACCTCATCGACGAGGCTGGCTTCTCCTGGACCCGGCTGCGGCCGGCGCTCGATGGCGGGGGCGCCCGGCGGTTCCTCGACGCGCTCCTGTCGATGGGGCGCACGGACGAGCCGTTCTTCGAGGACGAGGAGCTCCGCCTGGCGGTCGACGCAGAAGTCGCGTTCCTGCTGGAGGTGGGTGCGCGCGCCGCAGTGACGGGCTTCACCCTCTCCGCCTACCTGTCGACGCGGATCGCCGGCGTCCCGCTGGTCACCGACCACGGCGGCTCGTTCGTGCCGCCCGTCCTGGCGCACGGCCTGTGTCCGGCGCCGGTCCACCCTCCGGATCCGGGCATGGCCCGGTTGCCGACGGCGCTGCAGCGCTGGCTCGCGAACGTCGTCCCCGCGCTCCTGAAGCGCAGCGTGGCGCAGCTCAATCGGCACGCCGATCGGCTGGGGGTGGAGCGCCTCCCCGGGATGATGGGGTTGATGTGTGGCGACCTCACGCTCGTGACCGAGGTCCCCGAGGTGCTGGGCCTGCCGCGCGACGCCGTCGAGGGCTGGCGGCCCCGGTGGCCACACCGCGTACGCCAGGGGACGACCTTCCGGTTCACCGGTCCGCTCTACGCGCGCCTCGACCGCCCCGTGCCCGCGGAGGTCGACGCCTGGTTGTCCGCTCCCGGCGCGCCCGTCGTGTACCTCGCGCCCACCAGCGTTCACGAGCCGTTCCTGCGGGCGCTCGTGTCCCAGGCCCGGGCGGCCGGGGTGCGCCTGCTGGTCGGCGCCACCCTCCACGACGTGGGCGACCTGGCCGACGACCAGACGTTCGTCGCCGGGGTGCTGCCCAACCACCTCGTCATGCCTCGCGTGGCCGCCGCCGTGATCATGGGCGGTCAGGGCAGCGTGCAGACGGCCATGGCCTCGGGGACCCCGTTCGTGGGCCTGCCGTACCACGGTGAGCAGGAGCTCAACGTCGCCGTCGCGGAGCGGCTCGGGATGGCCCTGCGCCTGGCGCCCCCGGCAGCCACCACCCCAGCCCTCCCGGAGGCCCTTCGGCGCCTGTTGGCGGAGCCGGCGTTCTCCGCGGCCGCGCGACGGGCCGCCCGCCACTATGCCGACGTCGACGGCGCAGCCCAGGCCGCGGACGCGCTGCTCGCGTACCTCGGCGTGGACAGTGCAGCAGCGGCCGCCGCGTCCGGGTGAAGTCGAGAGCGGATCGTGGGACCGGGGTGAAGGGTTCGCCGGAGCCGCGACACCGAACCCCCGGAGGTACCCATGATGATCCTGATGGCGATGGCGGGCTGCATTCCTACGGCGAGCGGCTGCAACGCGGGAGAGGCCCTCTGCGCGGGGTCGCTCGCGGTGGACCTCGAGGGCGAACGCCCGGTGTTCGCGCTGGAAGGCATGGAGGACGCCGCCCTCCTCCCCAACGCGTTGTCCATCGTGGTGTGCCCGGGGAGCGTCTCGGCGTGGGACATGTGGTCGATCGACCCGGAGAGCTTCCCCCTCCCCTGGGGCGAGGTCCCCGAGGGGGCGGAGCACGTGGAGGACCCCGACGCGTTCCGCCTGGAGGAGGGGACCCGCTACGTGGTGTCGCTCGGCGTCCGGGAGAAGGACGTCGACGGCTTGTTCTCGTTCGTGCAGGATGTCACGAACTACGGCACCGGCGAGAGCGGCGTGGCCGGGTGGAGCGGCTCGTTCGTGTGGGGTGACCCCGACAGCTACGAACCGGACACTGGGTGCGGTGGCGGCGACTCGGGTCTCTGACCGCTTCAGGCGGAGAGGCGCAGGAGCTCGGCGCCCGGGTCCACGGCCTTCAGGAACTCCGCGGCGAACGCGATGAGCTGGGCGTCGCGGTGGTACTCCGCGATCGCCCACAACAACACCAGCTCCCCCGTCCCCGCTTCGCCCGACGAGAGCCGCGCGCGCCAGTCCCCTTCCCCGCCCGCCGCGTGCCAGCGCGCCACCAGCGCCTCGGCGAGCTCCTGGCGGGTGAAGTCCGACAACAGCTCCGGCGGGGCCCCGACGCCCGCCACCAGCCGCAACCGGCGCCGGCGCTCCTTCTCCGCCGTCGACAACGCGCCGAGCCAGAACATCGACGGCACCCAGGCCAGCGCCGACAGGACTGCGAGTCCGGCCAGGGTGTACTGCGGGTCGTACGACCGCCACTCGAGCCACGCGAACAGGCCGAAGAGGAAGGCCGCCAGCCCCGTGCCGAGCCGCAGGTAGCCGGCGGCGACGCTGGCCGGGTGCAGCTCGATGGGGAGCCCGCGGACGGAGTTGCCATCGTCGGAGGTGGCGTAGAACGACTCCATCGGGAACAGCGGGACCCCGAGGATGAAGAACTTCGTCTTGATCGACTCGTGATCGAGGTTCTCGACCTCGCCCAGGAACATGGAACCGACGCGCATGGGGACCTCCGACCCCGTCCTCGTAGCGCGGCTCTCCCGCGGGGCTCCTCCCCGAAACACCCGGATACAAACCTGGGTCAGCGCGCTCTGGTGTATTGGAGTCCCAGCGGCGTGACCGCGAACCCCGCCGCTTCGAACGCGGCCCGCAGCGGGTGTTCGGCGGCCGCGCGACCGTCGACCTTCTCGATCCGCATCGACCGCCACCGATCGCGCTCGCGGCCCACCAGCGCGGTGAGCGCGGCGCCGAGCCGCTCCTCGTCGGCGTCGAGCACCAGCAGCGACTTCTCCCCCCGCTCCACGTAGAGCGTGGGCCGGGCCCCCACCGCGATCACCCGCGCGCCCCCCACCCGCCGCGGTCGGGGTGCGTCCCCCACCACGCCGGTGGGCCAGTCGAGCACGTTGCCCCACGCCGAGCCCGGGTCCGCGGCAGCGAGCACCGTCACCCGCTCGTCGTCCACGCGGTGCGCACGCAGGCGGTCCACCACGCCGGGCGAGGCGAACTGCGCGCCCTGGAACCCCTCCACGAAGTGGCCGCGGCGCACCTTCCCCGTCTCCTCCATCGACCGCAGCACCTCGTACAGGTTCGAGAAGCCGCCGACGACCTCCTCGGCCCGCGCGGCGTCGGTGGAGACCACCCCCCACCGCTCCAGCAGGCGCGCCGCCAGGGCCACGTGCCGCTCCGTCGCCGAGCGCGGAGGCCCCGTGAACAGCGCCGTCACCGCGGACCACCTGCCGCCCGCTGCCACCGCGGGTCGACCCCGCCCGGACTTGCGCAGCCGCAGCGACCGCAGCGGCTGGAACGTGTCGTTGGTGACGTACCCGCCGAACGCCAGCGCCCACAGCGCCTCCGTGACGGCCTCGCTGTCGGGGTCGAGCTGGAGGACCTCGAACAGGAAACACGCGCCCCGCGCCGTCAGGAGCTCGAGGATGCGGCGGGGCAGGACCTCGTCGAGCAGGGGCGACGCGGCCGGCGGCTCCAGCACCAGCGACACCTGGTCGCGCCGGACCAGCGCGATGCGACCGTCCCGC
>JBIKWC010000311.1:0-8620 GCA_044356535.1 Myxococcota bacterium | reverse complement strand
GGGATCCTGGCGGTGGGCGAAGGTCCACAGCTCGTCTCCGGCCACGTGCCAGCGGCGGGGTGAGAGCCGGTGGGGACGCTGCCACTCGGCGCTCCGCGACCGCATCCACACCGTGAGATCGATGTCCACGCCGTAGGCCAGGAGCCACGCCCCTGCCCGGACCACGTCGTGGAGCTCCCGGGGCGCAGCGGTGACCTGCCCGGTCTGCGGGTCCCAGACGGTGTAGCCGCGACCGAGCTCGACGACCCACAGGGCGCCGTCCGCGTCCACGTGCCGACCGAGCTCCAGATCCACGCGGGGCAGCGACACGACGCGCCCGTCGGGCCCCAACAGCCACCCGTTGCCGTCGGCGTCCCCGCCGTGGAACCACGGGACGCCCTCGCGCAGGACACACGCGCCCACCCACCCCGGCAGGGGCCCGGCGGCGGTCAAGCTGGGCGGAGCGCCGTCCGTGGGCACTGACACGCGCGCAGGTGGCTCGTCGGTCGACAGGTACACGAGCGCGTGCGGGTCCAGACACGCCCCCGCTCGCCCGGTGGTGGGCGCCGTCCGCGAGGCGCCCGTGGCGGTGTCGTACACGCGCCACTCCCCCTGGTCGAGGACGGCCAGCGCGCCTGGCACGTGGTGGGCCTCCTGCGGGTACCGGGAGAGCCCGTGCCGCCACACCAGGGCCCCGTCCTCCCAGCGCTCCACGGTGAACGAGGCGCGCCCGTCCCCGCCCGAAACGTCCACCCCGGACATGCCGTGGTTCGCGAACAAGAGCAGGGCCTCGCCTTCGGTGAACCAGGAGCCGCCGGGGACGCGCCCCTCGGGCTCGAGGCCCAGGGCGAGGGTGTGGATCGGCCGGAGCGTCGCAGGGTCGAGGACGTGCAGCGTCCGGGTGTTGGTGGCGTCGATCTGCTCGTCGACCAGCAGGCCCCCGAGCCGCGACAACGTGGAGCGGTGCGCGGGCCCCACGACACACGTCGTCTCGCGGAGCGCGTCACCCTGTGCCTCCCAGCGGCACCGATCCACGGTGCGGAGGACGGTCCGGTCTGCGTTGGTGCGCGAGGAGTACCGGTCGACCACCACCTGCCCGGCGTCGAGCACCACGGCCTGGTCGATGCCCTCCCACGCGACCGGAGCCCCGGGCCCACAGGCTGCGAGCCAGCGCCACACGTCAGGCGCCGGCGGGAGGCGCGGGTGGCGTGGTCCCCGGCGAGGGCGCAGGGCCCCGGGTGAGCTCGACGCCGCGGTAGCCGCGGTGGTCGAGGCGGGCGAAGAACACCGCTGCCACCAGGAACAGCGCGATCATCCCGTACTGGGCGGGGGTGAGCCCGAGGTAACGGGCGTCCTGGTGTTCGAGGTCGGCGTTGCGGAGGAAGTCGAGCCCGAAGCGGAGGGGCGCGTACAGGATCCCGAACAACCCCAGGAAGTAGCCGGGAACGCGGTCCTTGTACCCGAGCGCCAGGAACAGCGCGGCAACAGGGATCATGTAGGTCATCTCGTACAGGCCGAGCTCGTGGCGGATCCCGTGGACGAACGGGGACCCGGCAGCCCCACCGAAGCCGTGGTCGAAGTCCATCGCCAGGGGGAAGGTGGTGAGCGAGCCCACGTGGTCGTGGACGACGCCGCAGCCCATGCGCCCGAAGAACCAGCCCACGGGGAACCCGAAGCAGATCACGTCGGCGTGGCGGAGGATGGGGCGCTTGCGGATGACGCCGTAGAACAGCCACGAGCCGAGCACGGCGCCGATGAACCCTCCGGTCGAGCTGAAGCCCTCCCACACGCGGAGGATGGACATGATCCCGGCCTCGCGGAGCCGCTCCGGGAAGTAGAACAGGACCGTGAACACGTGGGCGATGAAGAAGCCCATCAAGACGGTGAACACGGCGCCGTCCACGAGGTCCCGCACCTCGAGACCGAGCCGGATGGCGCGCCACCGGGCCACCTCGAGCCCCGCGACGAAGCCGAGACACACGAGCGTGGCCCACGGATCGATCGGGACGGAGCCCATCCCCGGCAGGGAGAGGGGGTACACCGGCAGGTAGAAGAAGGGAATGGCGGCGAGCATGCCGGGCGACGTAACCGACACAGCCGGGCCTGCGCGCAGCGCCTCAGCGCGCCCGCAGCGCCGACCCGACGATCTCCCGGACCACGCGGGCCTCGTCCCACCCGTGGCGGGCGCAGGCAGCCAGGAACCCGGCGTCCGGCGCGAGGCACGGGTTGCAGTTGACCTCGAGCACGTACGGCTGCCCCGCGGCGTCCAGCCGCAGGTCGACGCGGACGTAGCCCCGCAACCCGAGGACCTCCCAGACCCGCCGGACGAGCGCCTCGACCACGGCCCGATCCACCCCGACCACGTCGAAGGTGCGGGGGGTGCCGCGCTCCTCGACCGACCCCTCGTGCCACTTCGCGGCGTACCCCACGATGTGGGGCTTCCCGGCGGGCAGGTCGAACGCGATCTCGGCGAGGGGCATGACCACCACGCCGTCTTCGGTCTCGAGCATCGACACGTTCAGCTCGCGGCCGTCGACGAAGGTCTCGGCGACGACCTCGCCGCCCATGCGGGACCGGACGCGCTCGATCGCCGCCTCCACGCGGGGCCCGGGCACCACGCAGTCGTCGTCGAGCCCGACGGAGGCGTGTTCCCACAGCGACTTCACGATCCACACCGGGCCGCCGGCTGGCCAGTCGGCCGGCACCGCGACTCCGCGAGCCGCGAGGAGCTGCTTGCAGAGCCGCTTGTGGCACGTCACCGCCATCGCCGAGGTGCCGGACCCCGTGTACGGGACGCCCAGCAGGTCGAACGACGCCGTGGGCAGGTGGCAGAGCTTGCCCTCCCCGCCCACCGACTCGACGAGGTTCACGATCAGGTCGGGACGGCCCGACAGCAGCGCGCCGCCGTCCGGTCGGAACGTGTCGATCGCGACCTCGTGGCCTTGCGCCACGAGCGCAGCGCGGAACACCTCCGCCTGGACCAGCGCGTCGAGCTGATCCGGCGGGGCGTCCGGCGGGATCACGTCGTGGAGGACCAGGACCCGCATCAGAGCGGGTCGGGGTACCGGTAGATCCCGCCCTCGAAGTTGCGCAGGAGGAGGTCGTCCCCTTCACGCCCGACGATCGCGTCCGGGAGGAGCTGAATCTTGCCGCCGCCGCCGGGGCCGTCGACGACGAACGCGGGGACCGCGTAGCCCGTGGTGTGTCCGCGCAGGCCGGCGATGATCTCGAGGCCCTTCGACACGGAGGTGCGGAGGTGCGCCGAGCCCACGATGGGGTCGCACTGGTAGATGTAGTACGGCCGGACACGGTTCTTCAGGAGGCCGTGCATCAGCTTCTTCATCGTGGGGACGTTGTCGTTCACGTCCTTCGTGAGCACCGTCTGCGAGCCGAGCGGGATGCCGGCGTCGGCCAGCCGGCCGAGCGCGACCGACACCTCGGGCGTGATCTCGTTCGGGTGCATGAAGTGGATGGACATCCACAGCGGGTGGTACTTCTTGAGCATCGCCACGAACTCGGGCGTGATGCGCTGCGGCAGCACCGCGGGCACCTTCGTGCCGATCCGCAGGAACTCGACGTGCGGGATGGCGCGGAGCGCCGCAAGCAGGCCCTCGAGCCGGTCGTCGGCCATCGTCAACGGGTCGCCGCCGGAGATCAACACGTCGCGGATCTCGGGGTGGGCCGCGATGTAGTCGATGGCCTGCTTGTACTGGGCCGGGTTGAAGTGGAACTCCCCGGTGTGGCCCACGAGCCGGGCCCGGGTGCAGTAGCGGCAGTAGACGGCGCAGAAGTTCGTGACCAGGAACAGGACCCGATCCGGGTAGCGGTGCACGAGGCCCGGCACTGCGGAGTCGTGGTCCTCACCGAGCGGATCCTCGGCCTCGCCGGGACCCTTGAGCAGCTCGGCGCCCTGGGGCACGAGCGTGATCCGGATGGGGTCCATCGGGTCGTTCAGGTCCATCTGCGCTGCGTAGTAGGGCGTGATGCCGAGGGGCAGTCGGCCCCCGATCTGGGCGATCACGCCGCGCTCGTCGTCCGACAACGCCACGATGCGCTCGAGCTTGTCGAGGTCGCGGATCCGGTTGCGGAGCTGCCACCGCCAGTCGTTCCACTCCCGTTCGGTGGCCTCGGGGAAGAAGCGGCGCCGGAACTCGCGGGCGCGCGTCGGCTCGGCAGCTTCGGTCGGGAGTGGACTACGTTCGGGGACGCCGTCGTCGGCGTCCGGAAGGACATCTTCTGGCATGTTGCAGGACTCCACGGATTGTTGTGGGGTTCCCTGCGTCGCGCTCCCGAGGGAGCCCAGAACAGACCTGTGCAGGTCCGTTGGGGGACGGGTTGGCTCGGCGCCTGGGCGTGACGACTTCGCTGCTGGCCGCCGGAGAAGCCTCTTCGGCTCCACCCTCGACCACCTCGCAACCGCCTGCCACGCAGCCCCATCTTCACAAGCCACGAACGAGCTGCAACAACTCATTTTGCAGTATCTTCTACGAGCAAGCTTACAGGCTATTCTCCATCGCTACGTTGATTCTACGGTACCGGCGGAAACTACAGACGGCACGCAGCGATCGGGGGGGCACGATCCCGTATGGCGGGCGTACTACCCAGCGTAGTTCAGATACCGCGGCGACTGGCGTGTCCAACGGCGCAGGTCGAGGAGACCAGTCAGGCTGGCCTGCCCGGTGTCCACCGCCAGCAGGTGATCGAAAAGGGCGGACCGCCGGGCCAGTTGCCCGACCACCGCCGCCGCCAGCCTGCGGTGCACGACGCCTGCCAGCACCACCTCCGTGAGGCGGCGGGAGTCGCGGACCAGCGCCGCCTGGCGACGGGCCCAGGTGCCGAGGTCGTTCGCCGAGAGCCGGCCGGTCCGCAGGCACCCCGCGGCCACCTCGGCCGCCACCTCGGCGCCGACCAGCCCCAGCGACATCCCCTCCCCCGTGATGCCGTCGACGAAGCCGCTCGCGTCGCCCACCAGCATCACCCCGTCCCCGACCACGTCGCGCGCCTGCTGGCGGAGCGGTCCGGTCGCGGACGCGTCACCCACGGGGGCGCCGAGCCTGTGGGCGAGCCCGGAGCGGGCAACCCGACGTGCGAGCTCTGCGCCGCGATCCCCGCGGAACGCGCCGATCTGGTCGTCCTCGAGCAGCAGGGCGACGTTCACCAGGCCGTCGCCGACGGGCGTGAGGTACACCTCGCTGTCAGCGAGGAGGTGTACCTCCACCCGCTCCGGCATGGGTCCCAGCCACCCGTGGTGCTGGCGGACCGCCCACCGCCTGCGTCCCCGCGCCACGGCGTCGAGGCCGGCGGCCTTCCGGATCCCGGACCGGGCGCCGTCTGCAGCCACCACCAGCCGGCACCGGAGCACCTGCTGGTCCGTGCGGACACGAAGGTCGCCTCCCTGGCCCTCCAGGCCCGTCACCTTCACGCCGAGCAGCACACGCGCCACTGCCTCCGTGGCCCGGAGGAGCCGGGCGTCCGAGGTGGTGCGACGCAGCCCGATCCCCACGCCACCGTCGGGGAAGGTGCCCTCGGCCGAGGTCGCGCCGACGACGTAGCGAATCCCGCGGAACTCGGGACCCTCGATCGGCAACCCGAGGCGCCGGGCAGCGGCGACGCCGTGGGGCATCAGCCCCTCCCCGCACACCTTGTCCCGACCGGGCTGGCCGCGCTCGACCACCAGCACGTCGACCCCGCGCGATGCGAGGGCAGTCGCCATGGCGCACCCGACGGGACCCGCGCCCACCACCACCACATCCGCATCGAAGGCCATGCCCTGCCGTAACGAGGCCCGGTGCGGGTGTTCGCGGTCCGTACTGGTTACCCGGCCACCTCCATGAGGAGCCGTCATGCCAGCAAGACTCGTCTTCGTCGCCGACTCGAGCCAGCTGCAGGGCGCCGACTCCTTCGTCTTCCTGGGCCGGGCCGAGCGCCTGCTCGACCCCAAGGTGCGACACCTGGTGCCGCCGACGGTCGGGGACGGCGTGTACACGCAGATGGTGAACAAGAGCGAACCCGGCGACAGCGGGCGCGCGGTGAGCACCTGGACGGCGTCCACCCCGAGCCGGGTCCACGCCGTGGTGCTACCGGAGCCGTGCTCGCGCCACAACGCTCCGTCGCGGGCGACGGTCATCCCGGGCCTGCTCTCCGGCGTCGTCCACAAGGGGAACGTCGCGATCGTGGTCGCTCTCGATCACCCGAGCCACGCCAGCGCCGTCGCCATGTCGATCGCGCGGGCGCTGCCCACGTTCCAGGCCACCTCCGCCCCGCCCGTGGAACGGGAGGTCCGGGTGTTGTTCGTCGCCGACGGGCAGGTGCTCCCGGCGGATCCCGCCCACCCGACGGTGTGCGAGGCGGTCCGGTTCGCGTGTCACCTGGTGGACGAGCCCCCCGATCGACTCGGCTGCGACGCGCTCGTGGCGCACGCACGCGCCGTGAGCGCTGCCACCGGCTCGGCGTGCACCGTCCTGCGGGGCACGGAGCTCCGGGACCTCGGGTTCGGGGGGTTGTGGGGCGTGGGCAAGGTCGCAGACCAGCTCCCCGCGCTCGTGTGCCTCGAGCACGCAGGCACGAGCGGAACCAGCCGGGGGTGGGTCGGGAAGGGCATCGTCTACGACACCGGCGGCCTGTCGCTCAAGCAGAAGACCTCCATGCCCGGCATGAAGTCCGACATGGCGGGCGCTGCAGCGGTGCTGGCTGCGTTCCGCGCCGCCGTGGCCCTCGGGTGCCGCGACTCGCTGTACGCCGTGTTGTGTGTGGCCGAGAACGCGGTGGGCCCCGGAGCGCTTCGTCCCGACGACGTCATCACGCTGTTCTCGGGGCGCACCGTCGAGGTCAACAACACCGACGCCGAGGGCCGCCTCGTGTTGGCCGACGGCCTGGCCTGGCTCGTGCGTACCCACGCGCCACACGAGCTCGTGGACCTCGCCACGCTGACGGGCGCCCAGGCCATCGCCACCGGCAAGCGGCACGCGGCCATGTACGCCAACGAGGAGGCGCTCGAGGCGCGCCTGATCGCCGCCGGCCTGCATACCGGAGACCTCGTGTTTCCCGTTCCCTTCGCGCCCGAGCTGTTCCGGGCCGAGTTCCGGTCACCGATCGCCGACATGCGCAACTCGGTGAAGGACCGCAACAACGCCCAGGCCTCGTGCGCGGGCCAGTTCCTGGCGAACCACCTGACAGCCGCCGGGTGGACGGGCCCGTGGGCCCACGTGGACATGGCGGCCCCGGCGGTGTCGAACCAGCGCGGCACGGGCTACGGAGTGGCCTTGCTGCTGGCGAGCGCGGGGCTGGTGTAAGCTGTGCCCATGCGCATCTACGTCCTGGCCCTCTTGTCCGCCCTCCCCGCGCTCTCCGTCGGGTGCGGAGGCACCTCGTGCGACACGGTCGACACGAACTACTGCCAGCTCCAGGTGGCGTGTGGGCGGTACGGCTCGCTCGCCCAGTGTCAGGAGGACTACGCCACACTGTTCACGTGCGACGAGACCATCTCGAGCGACAAACGCAAGCTGTGCGCCGATCGCTTCGAAATCTACCTCGACCTCGAGCCCGTGCAGTGCTCGGACCTGTTCCCGCTCGAGTGCAGCGACGTGATCTGCAGCGTCTCGCTGGGCTGCGACTTCGTCACCACGACGGTGGACACGCCGGAGACGGCCAGGCCACGTCCGACCGACTCGGGCTCGGCTCCGCTGCACACGGGCGCCTCCACCAACTGAGGCTCAGCTCGCGGCGGGCTTCTCGAGCGCCTCGCGCAGGGTCCGGAGGGCCGACCGCCACTCCTTGTCGAGCTGGTCGCGCCGGGCCTCGTCTTCGAGGATCGCCGCGCCCGAGTGCACCAGCGCGAGCCGGGTGTCGTCCTTGTCGCGGGAGATGGTGAACTGGAGCCGGGTGCCACGCAGGCGCGCCGGCCCGGTGTTGTCGAACGCGATCTCGAGCTTCCGCGTGGCCTTGAACTCGTGGAAGATGCCGCGCTCTTCGACGGGCTTGCCCTCGTCGTCCTCGGTCGTCAACACGATCCGCCCCCCCTCCCGGCCCTCGACCCGCGCCTCGTCGGCCCAGAACGAACACCACCCCTCGCTCGTCGTGAGGGCGGTCCACACGGACCGCAGGGGCGCCGTGATGTTGATCTGCTGACGGATCGCGGCCATCGGCCCTCCCGCGGTCTGCTAACCGCTCTGCCCGGTCAACGAGGCGCCTTGAGGATCCCCGGGAATTGCACGCCGGCCCGCGGATCGACCCCTTCGTAGTGCATCTTGGCCGCAGACAGCTGCACCGTGAAGTCGAAGTCCGGCAGGTAGACGCGCCCGTCGGGCTTGACGAGGCCAGCGGGGGGGTTCTCGAACGGGGACGCGAGCCGGAAGGCGCGCACGACGCAGTCGTCGAGCTCCACGACCCCGGAGGCCGTGGTGACCTCGATGTGCTCGAGGGCGCCGTCGGCGTCGAGCACGACCTCCACGCCCGAGGTGTACTGGCTGCGGGACAGCCGCACCGACGACGGGAGGTTGTCGAGGTTCTGCTCCCACCAGTAGTTGACCTGCCGGCGGATGCGCTCGAGGTAGCCCGCATACGGGTAGCTCGTGGTGTTGAGCCCCACGCGGTCGCCGAGCTCCTCGTCGAGGAGATCGTTCTGCGGTGCGCCCGCCAACAT
>JBIKWC010000312.1:0-8620 GCA_044356535.1 Myxococcota bacterium | reverse complement strand
CGGGGAGCAGCAGCGCGGAGAAGTAGTCGTCGACCAGCAACACGAACGACCGGTCCGATCGGGACGGGTCGAAGGAATCGGCGCTCAGGAGGGCGCGGACCTGGTCGAGCACGGCCCGCGCCCGCTCGAGCAGCACCTCCCCGCGCGGCGTCGGAAGGAGGCGGCCCGCCCCCCCGACCAGGAGCGGATCGCCGAAGGTGGCGCGCAGGCGGTACCGCTCCGCGCCGCAGCCCGTTGGCACCTGATCCGGGCGCGCCTCTCGGCCGAGGCCGGACGGCCCGTCCCGAGCGACGAGCTCGCCGCAACGCGCGCTGCCGTCGAAGCGCTCGGGGACGTCACGCTCTTGCGGGAGGCGCTGTACCTGTCGGCGCTGGTGCACCTCCGGGAAGGCCTCGCCAGCGACGCCAGCCACGAGGTGGAGCGAGGTCTGGCCCTCGGCGAGGGACCCGGTCAAGTCATGCTGCTCTTGGGCGCTGGCATGGTCGCGACGGCCCAGGGGCACCTGGCTCTCGCGCTGCAGTGGAACCGGCGCGCGCTCGCGGTCGCAGTGACCCAGGGGGAACGGAGCGTCGAGATCCGCGCCCGCGGGCTGCTCGCGAACGCGGAGGGACGGCTCGGCCAGTGGGAGAACGCCGCTGCGACGATGCGGGAAGCGCTCGCCGCCGCCACCGAGCTCGGGCTGGTGGCTGACCGCGTGAAGATGCTGGGGAACCTCGGCCTGCTCCACATCCGCAGCGGCGCGCTCCCGGAGGCCCGTGTGGTGCTCGCGGAGGCCGTGCACGACGCCGAGCGCTTGGGAGGGCGCCGACAGCTCGGGATCAGCCTCGGCTACCTCGCGCTGGTGCGCGAACGAATGGGAGAGTTCGAGCCAGCGTTGGCGCTCTCGCGCCGCGCGCTCACCTGCCTGGAAGGGGCCGGTGACGAGCGGTTCCTGAACACGGAGCGGGGCGCTACGGCGCACCTCTGCTTCGCGCTCGGCCGGGTCGCGGAGGCGAAGCGGGAGGCCGAGATCATCTTCCGCTCCTCTGCCGTGGATGGGAAGCGCGAGATGACGGTGATGCTCGCGCAGCTCGACCTGTGGGGTGGTTCACCGGGCGCCGCCCGCGAGCGCGCGCGCGCCCTCGCATCGCAAGGCGACGAAGCGATGGGGACGGCGATCGCCGCGCTGTGTACGGCGGAGGAGCGGCCGCTGGACGAGCAGGAGGCGCGGGACCTCGCGACCGCCGATCGCCGCCTCGCCAGTCAGAGCGGCTTTGGGACGTGGTCGGCGTTGGTGCGGGCGACGGTCGAGCGGGCGGGCGGGCGCCCAGAAGCCGCGCACGGCTGGCTCCGCGAGGCAGAGGCACGAGCCGGGGGCACTGGTGTGAGGGCATTGTACGCGCCCCTCCGCGACCGCGTGCTCGCGAGCCTCGAGAGCGCGTGAGGGAAGGCGAGGGGCCTGGTGCACTCCTGGCGCGAGCCCACGGCATCGCTTGAAAAAACAGGTTGAAAGAAAAGGTCAACAACGTGGCCGGCTCCTTCGGCTGGCAAAGTGGCGAAGCGACGGGTTCGACGACCGGGTGGTGGGGGACATGGAGGTGGGCGCGACGTTCAGCGATCGCTGGGCCGGGCGGCTTCGGCTGGCGGGCGTCCAGTCGATCGACGAAGGCGAGCCCGCCGCCGAGAGCCCGAGCGGAATCGGCAACGGGACGTCGTACAACGGGATCTACCTGGAGGCGGACTACCGGCTGGTTCGCGAGCTGCGGCTCGGCCTGATCGCGGACGCAGCCTCGTTGGCGGTGAAACGGCGCTCCGGAGGTACGATCTTCTCGTTGTACGGCGCCACCACCTTCTGAGCGCCGTCAGCCCGGCTGGCCGGTCGGGCACGGGTTCACTCGGCGGCCACCCGAGGTGATGCGCGAGATCACGAGTTGCGCTCCTGCGGGGTGCTTCGGGATCCTCGACCTCAGCCAGACTCGCCCCCGAGATCGAAGGCTGGGGCGGGCGACAGGTGGAGGCCCGCGGCCGGCAGGGTGTCGCTCGACGCGGTGGCGTGCACCCGCTCCTCCGGCGTCGGGGCCTGCGTTCCGGCCACCGGACCTGGTGGGGCGATGCTCGTCGCGCCGCCCGCGGCGAGGATCGTGTGGACGATGGGGGCGAGCTCCGGATGAACGTGACCACGACCGACGAGGCCCGCAGCGAATGGACGATGAACGCCGACGCGTACGCGCTCGACCTGGTGGATCGCGGCCTCCGGGCGCGGTTCCTCCGCGTGCGCGGCCTCTGCGACGCCAGCGGCCCCGAGGTCGGCCCGACCCCCGCGTGGCTCTGGGGCGTCCAGGGCCCGATCACCCCCTACCTCGACGCCACGCAGCTCTGGGTGGACGACGGCACCTCGGAGGGCGGGGGTGTCCGCCAGACGACGCTCGAGGGCGCCATCGACGGTCTGGCCGCGGTCGCCGGTGGGGCCGCGTACGACACGGTGGACTTCGTGGACGTCACGATGGCGGCGGAGGCGCTCGGCGCAGCCTGTGCTCGGGAGCCGAGCGGTCGCATCGAGGTCCGAGACGACGAGGGAAACCGCTGGCCCCTCTCCTACCCGTCCGGCGACTGCGACGGTTGTGCCGAGCTCCTCGACGCCGGCGGGGCCTCCCTCGGCGAGGTCTGCACGGACTTCTCGCCGCTGTCCCGGCCGCTGATGCCACCGGTGGATCCGTGAGTCGCCTCTGCCGGCGTTCCGCCGCCGCGCTGGTGTTGGCGGCGTGTGCGGAGCCCACCCTCCTCGAGAGCCGTCCCGTCGCGCCGCCCGTCGAGCTCGTGGTGCCGCGAACCGAGATCACCCACCGCCTGGACCCGGCTGCGCTGTTGAGCCGCGTGAGCCTCGACCTCCGGGGCGTCCGGCCCACGGTTGCGGAGCTCGACCTGATCGAGGCCGATCCCGAGCAGCTCGACACGTTCGTCGATGCCTGGCTCCTCGACCCGCGGTTCGGGGAGCGCCTCGCCGACCTGTTCGACGACGTCTGGTCGACGCGCACGGGCAACTACTACCCACACTTCGACGTGCTCGAGGCCGAGATGGGGCTCACGAACGACGAGCTCGTCGGCCACTTCGCGGAGGAGCCGCTCCGGATGTTGTCGTGGATCGCGGAGCACGACCTGCCGTACGACACCTTCGTGACCGCCGACTGGTCGATGGCCGACGAGGTGCTCGGCGCCGTGAACCCCGTCGACTATCCCCCGGGGGTGGTGGGTTGGCGCCAGGTCCACTACACGGACGGCCGCCCTGCGGTCGGGGTCCTGGCCACGAACGACCTGTGGTGGTTGCACGGCTCGATGGCGAACAACCTCAACCGGAACCGCGCCAACACCGTGGCGCGAGCCCTCCTCGGGAGCGCGCGGGCCTCGCTCTCCGGGTCGGACCGGAAGTTCCTGTTCGTCCGCGCCGACGGGGGCTGGGACACCACCAAGGTCTTCGCGCCGGTCTGGAGCGCGACCGTGCACCACGAGCCCGCGGAGGAGCCCGCCCACGTGGGCTCCATCCGCTACGTCTCGCACCCCGACCGTCCCTCCGTCGACCAGTTCTACGCGCGGCACGGGCACCGGCTCGCCACGCTCGACGGGATCCTCGTGCGCTCCGTCAACCACCCGGTCTGCCGCTCGCTCTGGATGACCTCTTCGCCGTCGGGCCTGCGCGCGGACTGGCCCTCGCTCCTCGGCGCAGAAGTGGCGTCCCGCTACGTCGTGCCGCAGTTCATCGTCTCGGGCTACCAGCTCTCTGCCGACCTTTCGGCGTTCACTGCCTTCTCCGGCAAGGGAACCTCCCTCGACGACCTCCTCACGGGACGCTCGACGCAGCGCAGCGATCCGCCGTCGCTCCCGTCCCCGGCAGCGGTCGAGGCGCTGGCCGATCGGACCCTGGCGGAGCGGATCGCGGCGCGGGCCGCAGCTGCGCCCGCCGGGGTCGAGCGGCGGCTGTTGGAGGCGCACCTCGAAGCGGCCACCCGGCTCGGGCGGTTCAAGTCGTCGACCGGGGGGCTCGATCTGTCCGTCAGCGAGGACTTCGACGGGCAGGTCGACCTGGCGGTGCACCTGCTCGAGAACGATCTCGCCCGGTGTGTTCAGCTCCAGTTCTCCGGAACCCTGCGCTGGGACACCCACGCCGACAACGACCGCCTCCAGGGCGACCTGTTCGAAGGCCTGTTCCAGGGCCTGGAGCGGCTCGTGTCCACCCTCGAGCGGACCCCGGGGACGGTGGCGCCGACGCTCCTCGACGAGGTCACGGTCGTGGTGTTCTCGGAGATGGGCCGCACGCCCTACCTCAACCACACCGGCGGCAAGGAACACTGGATGTACACGAGCGCGCTGTTGCTGGGCTCCGGCATCCGGGGCGGCGCCCAGGCGGGCGGATACGACACGTCGTTGGACGGCCTGGCGGTGGACCCGGAGTCGGGTGCGCCCGACCAGGCTGGCGAGCAGATCACGACCGATGTGCTCGGCTCCACGCTGCTCACGCTGGCGGACATCGATCCGGTCCGGGAGCTCGGGGTCGACCGGACGATGTTCGGGGTCCTGAGCTGACGACCGGCGGACGCCGCCGCGCGCCGGGCGTCGTCGGAGACCCCCTGGCGCGAGGTGAAGCGCGGAGTCGGCGACGTCTGGCCGCCGGTGCCGCCAGGCATCCGAGCGCGCTGCGAGCGCGGACGGATCACTCCGCCATCAGCGCGCGGATCATCGCCTCCCGCTCCTCCGGGAGCAGCTTCGACGTGCCGTGTTCGACGATGGCGTACATGCCGCGCCCCACGAAGTCGCCGTCGGGCAACATCCCCATCTCGAGGACCGTGCGCCAGTCGCCGTCGGTCCACTGCAGCGTGGACTGCCGGATGTCCGGGCCGCCGTGTGGGAAGGCATCGCTGCCGGAGAGGCCTTCGTCGCGCTGGACCTTGCCGAGCCGCGTGCGCGGCGTGTGGCACTCGGGGCAGTGGCCCACCACCTGCACGAGGTACGCGCCCTGGTCCACGACCGGGTCCGGCAGCGGCTCCCAGGGGCGCGGCGAGAAGAAGAACGTGTGCCAGGCCCAGCGCTCGACGCCCGTCTTCTTCGTGTCGTGCGGGGTGTCGGGCGTGGGGTTGGGCGGGAGCGTGCGGAGGTACGCCCACAGGTCGGCTACGTCGGCGTCCGTGAGCGCCGTGAACGACGGGAAGGGGAACGCGGCCCAGTAGTGGCCGCCCCCGGGGCGCCGACCGCGCCGGAGCGCGTCCGCGAAGTCGTCGAGGGTCCACGCGCCGAGCCCGTGCACCGGGTCCGGCGTGAGGTTCGACCCGTAGAACGTGCCGAAGTCCGTCGCGACCGGGTACCCGCCGGCGTACGGGGCGCCGTGTTCGGAGGTGTGGCAGGCCGCGCAGCTCGCGAGCCCCGCGAGGCGCTCCCCGCGCGCGACATCCTGGGCGGTCGCGACCCCGGTCAGGAAGGCGAGCACCTCAGTGGTGCTCGTCGTCGACCTTGAACGTGTCGTGGCAGCCGCCGCAGGACTGGCCCACGCCGCCCATGGCGGTCTTGACCTTCACCGGGTCGTTCGTCTTGGCGGCCTCGACGAGAGCGACGCTGGCGGTCTCGAGCTTCTTGACGGCGGCGGCGAACTCGTCCTTCTTCGTCCAGACCTCGGCCTTCGCGTCGGTCTGCACGCCCGCAGCGCCGGGGCCGGTGCCTTCGGGGAACAGCGCGCCCATCGTCTTCGAGAGCTCGGCGATGGCGGTGGCGTGGCCGAGCACGTCGCCGGCGCGGTCCGACTCGCCCTTCACGACCATCCCGATCGCGCCCATGTGCGCGCTCAGGCCCTCCATCACGAGGTGGCGGTACTTCACGGTCTGCGGGGGCGTCGGGGGCGCGGACAACGCGGTGGGGGCGACGAGCAGGAGCGACAGGGCGAGCAGGCGGCGCATGGTTCCTCCAGGACTGGGTCGAAGGTCTAACGCTCGCGGAACCCGGGGGCGGTCACGGATCGTCCCCCCTGGATACGGGCGGGCCGGAGGGGAGATGCCCAGGTGGATCGAGGGCCCCACGACCGTGGCGGCCGCAGGCACGAAGCCCAAGCGCATCGACGAGTACGTGGGACGCGTGAACACCGGCGCCGCGGACGTGTCCGTGGCCCGGATGTCGTCGCCGGAGGGGTGGGTGGAGCCCGGGCAGCGGCCCGACTTCGACGAGGTGACGCTCGTGTTGTCGGGGATGGTGCGCGTGGAGCACGAAGGCGGCGTGCTGGAGGTGCGAGCGGGGCAGGCCGTGAGCACCGCGCGCGGGGAGTGGGTCCGCTACTCCACCCCCGAGCCGGGCGGCGCCGAGTACGTGGCGATCTGCACGCCCGCCTTCTCGCCGGACACCGTGCACCGGGACCCGTCGTGAGCATCGTCGTCGCGGTGGACCCCCACCCGGCGCTCGATCTGCGCTGGTTCGTGGCGACCTGGCCGGGCCCGTTGGGCGAGCTCGTGGCGCCCGCGTGGCTCGAGGCCCTGATCACCACGGAGCACCCACCGTTGTCGCCAGGGGGTGCCGAGCGCGTGGAAGCGGTGCGCGCGCTCCTTCGGCACGGGGGCTTCAAGCCGGCCGGGCGGTCCAAGCCGTGCAGCGAGTACATCCGGAAGGCGGTGGAAGAGGGGAGGTTCCCGCGCATCAACCCGGTGGTGGACCTCACGAACCTGGCGGTCCTGCACGGCGGGCTGCCGGTGTCGACGGTGGACCCGGATCGGCTGGCGGCGCCGTTCCGCGTGGGCCTCGCGCCTGCCGGGGCCAGCTACGTGTTCAACGCCTCGGGCCAGGTGCTGGACCTCGGCGGTCTGTTGTGCCTGTGGGACACCGATGGTCCGTGCGCCAACGCCGTGAAGGACGCGCAGCGCGCGAAGACGACCGCCGACTCCCGGCGGACGCTCACGGTGACCTGGGGGACCACGGCCTGGCCGGGGCGCGCCGAGGCCCTGCACCGCTGGCACGTCGCGCAGGTGGCGGCGCTCGGCGGGCAGGTGGTGGAGGAGGGGTAGGTCAGCGCGCGGCGGCGGACGAGTACGCAGCGCGCAGGGCCTCCGGGAGGGGCGCCTTCACGAAGTCCGGCGTCACCCACACGTGGATGGTGTGGCCGGTGGCCGCGAGGCCAGCGGGGCCGTCGACACGGAACCCCAGCGTCACCCGCGAGCCCGCCACGTCGGCGTCGACGAGGCCCGCGGTGAACCGATCCCCGAACCGCAGGGGGGAGCGGTAGTCCGCCTCGGCGTGGACCAGCGGCGCCAGCCCCGCCCCGGACCGCAGCTGGGCGGCGAGCGGGAGCCCGGCGTCGTCGAGGAAGCGGACCATCGCCTCGTGGAAGTAGCCCTGGATCGTGGCGAAGAACACGACGCCGGCGGCGTCGACCTCCTGGAACCCCACGGCGCCCGTCCACGAGAACGTGAACGGCAACGTCGCCAGCCGGGTCCGGTGGAACCGCTCGCTCACTTCGCGACCCGGGGCTCGGGCACCAGGACGGGCCGGTGGTGCAGGGAACGTGGCCGGTGGGCCACGAGGTCGCGGTAGAACTCGGCGACGGTGGTGTCGGGGTCGCCCATCTGCGCGATGGCGGCCTTGGGGTGGGCGTTGAGCCACCCGGTGATGCCGTAGGGCACGTGGTAGCCCCAGCGGAGCTCCTCCTTGAGCTTGGCGAAGTCGTCCACGAGCCCGAGGATCGGCTCCACGTCGTAGCGCGGGCTGTCGAGCCACATCAGCAAGAGCTCGAGCGGGCAGTTGCCGGCGCCGCGCCCCATGCCCAGGATGGTGGCGTCGATGAGCGTCGCGCCCTCCTCGACCGCGGCGATGGTGTTGGCGAACGCGGTCTCCTGGTTGTTGTGGACATGGATGCCCAGGCGCTGGTCCTGGCGCAGCCAGTTCTTGTACTTGCGGATGAGGTAGCGCACATGGTGCGGGTACAGGGCACCGTAGCTGTCCACGAGGGCCACGTTGGGCACGGTGGAGTCGTGGAGCTTCCCGAGGAAGTGGTCGACCTCCTGCGGGGTGTTGTCGGAAACGGCCATGACGTTGCACATCACGTCGTAGCCCTTGTCCTGGATGGCGTGGAGCATGTCGAGCGCGGGGACGATGTCGCGGCCGTAGCAGGCCACGCGCACCATCGAGATGGGGGAGCGGGCGCGCGGCGCGAGGTCGGCGGCGGTGGCGCGACCGTAGTCCATCATCACGGCGAGCTTGAGGCCGGTCTCGTCGGCGATGGCGCGCAGCGCGTCGTCCTCGCAGTACTTCCACGGCCCGGCACCGTCGGGGCCGGCCGGGCGCGGGCTGCGGTAGCCGATCTCCATGATGTCGACGCCGGCGCGCCGCAGGGCGTGTGCGGTGCGGGTGACGAGCGCCGGATCGAACTTCCAATCGTTGCAGATGCCGCCGTCGCGGATGGTGCAGTCGAGCACCTTCACGTCGTGCCGCCGATCGGTCATCAGGCCGTCGGGACAGCAGCTCACGCGGTAGTCGAGGCCCACGGGACCCTCCAGGCTGGTGCCGTATCACCTGGCCGGACCGACTGCGGGGCCCCATGGCGGACAGCGGTGCGTCACGGTACACCATGGGCGTCTCAGCTTGAGGCAACGGGGTAGCCGGAATGGCTGATCCAGCC
>JBIKWC010000310.1:0-8621 GCA_044356535.1 Myxococcota bacterium | reverse complement strand
GCGTGCCGTCGAGCGCCAGGCCCTGGCGGAAGACCTGGAAGTAGGGGACGCGCGTGCCGTCCTTGGACACGGCCTCGTGCTGCTCGACGACGAGCCCGGCGGCGTCGAACTTGGGGGTGGCCTGGCGGAGCTGCTTCGGGGCGGGAGCTCCCGGGACCGCGGACCCGAGCGACAACGTGGCGGGCGTGAGGAAGTCGTTGGTCATCACGAACAGCTCGTCGCTCTCGTCGCTGTCGACGGGCCAGGCGCTGACGGTGCCGTTGGTGGGCAGGCCGGCGATCTCGGAGGGCGCGAAGCTGCCGTCGGCCTGGGGGGTGAGGACCACGAGGTGGTGCTTGACGTGGTCGAGGAGCGTGACGACGAGGTGGTGGCGCGTGGCGGTCCAGCCGGCGAGGGACACGCGGTCGGCCGGCGTGAACAGCGGCAGGAACGTGCGGTCGCCGGCGAGGAAGGTGTCGAACTTCGTGGCGAGGAGGCTGCCGGTGGGCCAGGTGTGGTCGCCGACGGCCCAGTCGGACTTGAGCTCGACGACGAGCCACTCCCGCCACACGCTGGCGCTGGCGTCGTCGGGGACCTCGACGCGGACGAGCTTGCCGTCGGCGGGCTGCCGCAGGTAGAGCTCCGACGTGTAGAAGGTGACGCCGCGGTTCACGAACTGGCGCTCGAAGCCGGGCGTGAGGTCGGCGTAGGCAGACACGGCGACGTCGGCCTGCTGGCCCTCGAACACGAGCTCGGCCTTCTCCCAGGAGGTGCCGCGTTTCCAGGTGCGGGCCTGGCGGGGGTAGCCGGAGTCGGTCATCGTCTGGCCCCAGTCGGTGCCGACGAACACGGTGTCGCGGTCGAGCCAGGCGACGCGGGACTTGGCCTCGGGGAGGCGGAAGCCGTCGGCGACGAACGCCTTGTCGACGGTGTCGAACTCGCGGGTCTCGTCGGCGTCGGTGCCGCCGTTGGAGATGGACACGAGGCAGCGGCGGTACTCGGGGGGCAGGCAGGTGGAGCCGTGCCAGACCCAGCGCTTGCCTTCGGCGGCGGACAACGCGTCGAGGTCGAGGACGGTCTCCCAGGTGGGGTTCCCGGACTCGTACGACGCGCGGGTGGTGCGGCGCCAGATGCCCTGGACGTGCTCCTTGTCCTGCCAGAAGTTGTACCAGTGCCCGCCCATCTGGGAGGGGACGGGGATGCGATCGTCGGCGTCGAGGATGGCGAGGAGGCGCTGCTGGAGCGCGTCGAAGCCGTCGACCTTGCCGAGCTCCTTCTCGGTGGCCTTGTTCTGCTTGCCGACCCACGCGAGGGGCTTCTTGCCGTCGACCTCCTCGAGCCACTGGAGCTCGTCCTCGTGGGCGTGGGCGGACACGGCTGCGAGCGGGGCGAGGAACGGCTGCACTGGACCTCCGGCCGGTCGGGGTATCCCCACGGAATCGCGCGCGCGACTTGACGGGGGGCCCCTGGGGTCGCATGTTGGGGAGGTGCTCGGGGGTCCCGTCGGACCTCGGGCGCGAGACATCACTCCGGGGGCGCACTGGTTTCGACGGGGTCGCGGTAGGTTTACGAACGCGTGCCGAGGTTGTGTGTTTCCCTCGTAAAACAACATGCAAAACAAGTAGTTGCCAATAACAACAACTTTTACACTGCGCGGATGGCGGCCTAGCCTTCATCCGGCTTCCTGACGGAAGCCACAGTCGTCTGAACGAAACAGCTGCCAGGGGCTTCGTTTGGGCGTGTAACGACCTGGCTGGTCCTGAGGTTGGAGCGCGGTGCGCTGGCCAGGGGACGACGAAATAATCACCCCCTCGGGGGTTTCGTCACCGTCGAACCCGAACGCCGACGCGGGCCCGACGCCGGCCGGGGGAGTAAATCGGGCCTACGCACGTAGCTGGTCGGAACTGAGTGGCTTCGGACGCGGGTTCGATTCCCGCCGCCTCCATGTCTCGCATGTTTGTGCTCGGACGCCCGGGTTGTCTGCCGGGTGCCAAGCCTCGGCGCCGCGGACGCCGGCTCGAGCTCGTCGTCGCCTGGGAGACGGCGTCGCCCGCCCCCGACTTCGGGTTGGGATCTTCCGACGGTCCGCGCCGTAGTCCGATCGAATGCCGCAGGGCGACCTGACGTCTGCGCGCCCGGGGGCACCATGGCGGTCTGGATCTGGCTGGCGGCGTGTGGAGGGGACGGCGAGGGCAAGGACCCGCCGCCGAGAACGGACCCCACCGAGACCGAGCCCACGACCGAACCCACGACGCCGATCGAGGCCGCGTGTGTGGACGCGGCGCCAGCGAACGCCACCTCCACCGTGGTGTCGGCCCTCGTGCCGGAGGGGGAGGCGCCGCCGGTCTGCGAGTGGACCTGCGACGCGCCCTGGGAGCGCGAGGGAGACGGCTGCGTGCTCCGCGCGGCGTGCGGGCTGGGTTGGTGCTTCGACAACCCGACGCCGCAGTCCGGGGCCGTGCTGGCAGGCTGGAGCGGCGACGGCGAGACCTGGTTCTCCACCTGGTCGTCGATGTTGTGGCGGCAGACCGGCGATGGCCCCCTCGAGGAGGTGGTGCAGCCAGGGTTCAACAGTGCCGCGATCGGGATCTTCGGCAGGTGGGACGACCTGTGGGTCGTGTCGGTCAGCCGACTGCTGCGGTGGGACGGCACGGTCCTCGCCGACGCGACTCCTCCCGGCGTCGTCCTCGACCTGTACGACGTCGCAGCGTGGGACGCGACGCACGCGTGGGTCGTCGGCGGCGCGCAGGAAGTGGCCCTCGGAGGTGCCCTCTACACGTTCGACGGGACGGCCCTCGCGCTCGCCACGGACGGGGTGGGACGCGACCCCTTCGTGGCGGTGTCGATGTCGGGACCCGAGACGGGGTTCGTGGCTTCGAGCGTGCAGGTGTACCGCGTCGACGGGACAGGGTTCTTCGAGCTGCCCGGCTACCCGGGCACGGATGTCCAGGACGTGGCGGCCCGCGGGGACGAGGTCGTCGTCACGGACTGGTACAGCGGCGTCTTCCGGTGGGACGGCGCCAGCTGGACCCGCCTCCGCCCGCAGCCCGTGTCGTCGCTGTGGACGGACGGCGCGACGGTCTACGCCGCCGGGGAGTCCGTCCTGCGGCTCGACGGCACCACCTTCGTGGAAGTGGACGTGGGCGCCCCCTTCGCGGCCTCCGCGTTGTGGGGGGAGGGCGTGCTCCAGGGGGTCGGCGGAGTGGACGGTGAGCTCGCTACGCTCGGCCCGTCGGGCTGGACCGCGCTCGCCGGCGGGGTGCGGGTCGACTGGACGGTGGCTGCGGCTGCGTCCAGCGACGAGATCTGGGTCGCCGGCTGGTCCGAACAGATGCTGCGGTGGGACGGGGCGGCGTGGCAACCGGAGACGATGCCGGCGGTGCCCGCCCTCAGCGGGGTCATGGGGTTGTACGCTCCGGGCGGTGAGGAGCTGTGGCTCGCGTCGTACGACGGTCTCTGGCAGCGCGCCTCCGACGGTGCCTGGGACCGGCGGGGCCCGATGGCCGCGTTCGGCGGGGTGGACGGCCTCGCCTCCGACGACCTGTGGGCCGTGACGCTCGACGGCGAAGCCATGCACTTTTCGCCCAGCGGCCTCGTCAGCGAGTTCCCCGGCATCGGGTCGCTCGGTCTCGTTCACGTGGCGGGACCGGAGGACGTGTGGGTCGGCAACGACTGGGTGGGGGACCTCGCCCGATGGGACGGGTCCACGTGGACTGCCGCACGAACCAGGCGGCCCTGGGTCGGACTCGACAGCACGGGCCCCGACGACGTCTGGGCGTTGACCGAGGACGGGGAGGTCTGGCACTGGGACGGTGCGACGTTCGCTCGCCAGAACCGATGGTTCCTCCTCAACTTCACGGACCTGGTAGCGGTGGCGCCCGACGACGTGTGGGCGCTCACCGGTGGCACCTACGCGTTCCACTGGGATGGCGTCGACTGGACCCGGCACACGGTCCCGGCCAACGTGACCACGGCCACGCGGCGCGGCGACGAGACGTTGCTCCTCGGGGAGAACGGGACGATCCTGTTCCCCGAGCCCTGAGCTGCGGCTGGAGGACGGCGGCGGCGTGGTAGCCTTCGGCATGCGCGACCGGTCGGCCGAGCTCTGGGATCCGGTCGTCGGATGAAGCCGGGCGGACGGATCGGCCGGTACGAGCTCGTGGAGCCCCTGGGGGAGGGCGGCATGGGCGCCGTGTGGTCCGCAGTGCTCCTCGGGCCGCAGGGGTTCCGCAAGCCCGTCGCCCTCAAGGTGCTCCGCGACCCTGGCGCGGACGGCGAGTCGCTCGTCCAGGAGGCGCGGCTCGGGGCGCTGCTCTCGCACCCCAACGTCGTGTCGATCCTCGAGCTCGGTCACGCCGCCGGGCAGTGGTACGTGGCGATGGAGCTCGTCCGGGGCGTCTCGTTGTCCGACCTCGTGCGGCGCGGGACCCTGGACGGGTCGAACGTGCTGGAGGTGGCCCTCCAGCTCTGCGCGGCCCTCCACCACATCCACACGCTCGAGGTGGACGGTCGGCCCCACCCCCTCGTGCACCGCGACGTGAAGCCCCAGAACGTGATGATCGACCGCTCGGGCCTCGTGAAGCTCACGGATCTGGGCATCGCCCGGCTCCTCGGCGGCGAGGGAGGCGCCGCGGGGACGCCGTCGTTCATGGCGCCCGAGCAGGCGTTGGGCCGGGAAGACCCCCGGTCCGACCTGTTCTCGCTCGGCGCGACGGTCTTCGCCGTGGCCGCCCGCCGCCTGCCGTTCGGCCGGGGCGACGACGCGGTCCGGGAGGCGGTCCGGGTGGAGTCCCATCTCGCGGATCTCGTGTTCCTGGCCCCGGTGGACGCCGTGGTCCCAGGGCTCGGAGCGGTGATCGGTCGGTGCCTGCGCCGCGACCCGGCCGATCGCTGGCCCGATGCTGCGGTGCTGGCGTCCGCCTTGCGGTCGTTGCGCACGCGGGTGCGGCCCGGTCCCTCGCTCGACGAGCTCGTCGCGCCCAGTACGGAGGGGGTGACTCCGCCGCGGCGCCCGGAGCCGCCGACCCCCGCCCGGCTCCCGACCCCCGCCGACGTGCTCGTGGGGCGCGAGGACCTCGTTGCGTCCGCGGTCTCGGAGCTCGGCCGCGCGGGGGTGGTGTCCATCGTGGGTGGTCCCGGCATCGGCAAGACCCGTCTGGCGCGGGAAGTGGCGCTCCGGGTGCAGGCGGGGCTCACCGCCGGGGCATTCTGGTGTGCCATCGGCGAGGTCGCGACCTCGGACGCGGTCTGCGCGAACGTGGCGGCGCAGCTCGGCGTCCGCGTGGACGAGGACCCCGTGGATGCGGTCGGGCGCGTGCTGGCCGCCCGCGGGCCGCTGCTCCTGGTGCTCGACGAGGCGGAAGCGGCGGCCGAGGTCGTGGGCGCGCTCGTGGGCGCCTGGCGGACGGCTGCCCCCGAGGCCCGCTTCCTCGTCACGTCCCGCCGGGCCACGACCCTCGGCGGCGGCGTGATGCTCACGGTCGGTCCCCTCAGCGAGGACGCCGCGGTGCGGTTGTTCCGGGCTCGATCTCCGCGCGCCACCGACGACGAGGCGCTGACCCGGGCCATCGTCGCGCGCCTCGACTTCCACCCGCTGGCGATCGCGCTGGCCGCCGGGCGGAGCGCCACGCTGCCGCTGGCGTTGCTCCTCAAGCGGCTCGAGACGCGCCTCCACCTGCTCGAGGCCGACTCGCCGCAGACCCCGACCCGCCAACGGAGCCTGAAGGCGGCACTGGACGCGTCCGTCGAGCTGTTGCCGGAACGGGCGCGGGTCGCGTTGGGACAGCTCTCGGTGTTCGTGGGCTCGTTCCCGTTGGAGGCCGCCGAGGCCGTCGTGGACCTGTCCCGGTGCCCTGGCGCGAGCTGGGGGCTCGAGGCGCTGGAGGTGCTCGTCGACCACCACCTGCTCCAGGTCGAGGGGCTGCGGTTCCGGATGTGGTCCCACGTCCGGGAGTTCGCCAAGACGACCGTTCCCCGGGAGGAACGCGAGGCGGCCCTGGCCCGCCACGGCGCCTGGTACGCGCGGATGGGCTCCCGGGAGGCGGTGGACGCTTCGTCACGGGTAGGCGGGCGCGCGCTGCGGATGGCGCGGGCCCAGGAGTCCGAGAACCTCCTCGCGGCGTGCCACCGCGCCATCCAGCGGCGCAACGTCCCGGTGGCGACGCAGACGGCGCTCGCGATCTGGTCGCTCACCGACCACGGGGCGCCGTACGCCATGGCCCGGGACCTCCTGGAGGAGGTGGCGGACATCGCTGGGGGCTCGGATGGAGAGGTTCCACTGCTCCGAGCGCTCTCGGTGGCGTTCGGGCGGACGGGGAACACCTCCGAGGCGTTGGCCGCCATCGACCGGGCGGTCGCCCTGTCGCAGGGAAACGAGCTCGAAGCCATCCGCTGCCTGGGGACCCGCGCCGGCCACCTGTACTACGCGGGGCAGATGGCCGCTGCCCGCGACAGCCTGGAAGCGCTGGCGCCCCGGGCCCGGGCGATCGGCGAGCCGCAGGTGATCTCCTGGATCCTCGTGAACCTCGGTGTGCTCCGCCGAGCGACGGGCGCGCCCGAGACCGCGGCGGAGCTCTACCGGGAGGGGTTGGCCCAGGCCCGGGCAGGGGGGTTCCTGGCCGAGCAGGCCCAGGCGGAGGGGAGCCTGGCAGTGATCGCCACCCACGAGGGCCGGCTCGAAGAGGCCACGCTCGCGCTGGGTCGCGCCGCGGCGGCCTGCAAGGAGCTCGGACGCGGGGTCCTCGAGCACCACTACCTCGCCAACCTGGCCAGCATCCGCCTGCTGGGGGGACCCGACGCCGAGGCGGTCGCCTCCCTGCGGGAGGGCCTCCGGTTCCATCGCCTGCAGGGCGACCGGGCCTCGACGGTCCGCCTGTTGATGGCCCTCGGCGAGGCGTTGCGGCTCCATGGCGAGGTCGCCGCGGCCCACGAGTGCTGGGACGAGGCGCAGGCGCTGGGGCTCCGGACCGCGGACCGCCGGGTGGAGGGGCGCGCGTGCCTGCTGTCGGCGAGATCCTGGCTCGATGGGGGCGACGTGGAGCGGGCCTCCGTGCTCCTGGACGAGGCGGACGGGCTGCTTCCGCCGGATCCTCCCGTGCAGGACGAGCTCGCCGGGCTCCGCGCCTGCCTGCTCGCGACCCGTGGGCAGGCCCGGGCGGCGGCTGCCTTGCTGGCACCGCGGGTCGATCGCCTCGGGGCGGTGGCGCTGGCGGACGCTGCCGTGGTCGCTGCCCTCGCCGCCGACGTCGCCCTCCAGGACCGGCTGGGCCAGCGCCTCGCTGCGCTCCCGAGCGCCCGTCCCCTCCTCTGGGAGGTGGCGCGGAACGCAGGGCTCCACCGGCTGGCGGTCGCGCGCGGCTTCGGCGAGGCGGCCCTCGGGTTCCGCGTCCAGGCGGTGGAGCAGTGCCGGGCGCTGGACCTCGCCCCCCGCTCGTGGCTGGTGCAACGGCTCCCCTGGTGGCTGGGGTCGTGACACCAATGACGTGCCGTCGCGCACGCTGCGCTTCTCGTCGTCCATCTGGCAGTGCTGCCCCCTCTGCGATCGTGCTCGACGGACGCCCGAGACCTGTGACGGTCAGCGGGGGTGGGCGCGGAGCCAGGAGAGCCTGCGGCGGATGCCCTCGGCGTAGGGCGTGGCGGGGAGGTCGCCGAAGCGCGCCCGGTACTTGCTGCCGTCCAGGAGGGTCGGGTGGGTCCACAAGGGGCGCACGTCCTGGCCCACCCGCGCCAGCGCGCTGAACCAGCCCGCGACCGCCAGCGCCGGGCCCGGCACCTCGAACACCAGCGACCGGGAGCCCGCCTGCTGCAGCAGCTCCGCGAAGAAGTCCCGCATCCGGATCGCCGCCGGGCCCGGGAGGTGGAACGTCTCGTCGACCGCGTCCGGCGCGAGGCCCACCACCAGCAGCGCCGTCGCTGCGTCGTCCATCAACACCAGCTCCGCCTCGCGGTCCAGCGGCCCGATCCAGGAGAGGGGCCAGCCCGCGAGCGCGTTGCGGAACGGGGCCTCCAGCAGCGTGGTGACGTTCGGGCCGTAGAACTCCGGCAGGCGCAGGAGGGTGTGCGGCACGCCGGAGTCGCGGATCCGGCGCTCCTGCGCCAGGCGCAGCACCCCGCGGGCCGCCACCGGAGCGTACGCGCGCTGCTCGTCGACCCGAGCGCCGTCCCCCGGGCCGAACACCCACACGTTCGCGGGGAACACGAACCGCGCGCCCGTCCGGCGGCACGCCTCCAGCGCCCGATCCGTCAGGGGCAGGAGGTGCTCCGCCCACGCCGTGATCGGCGGGTTGACGCAGTAGAACACAACCTCGCAGCTCTCGATCGCGCGCGCGAGCGCCTCGGGGTCGGCCACGTCGCCGGCGACCACCTCCACCCCGGGCGGGAGCGCCACCCGGCCCGGGTTCCGCGCCAACACCCGCACCGCGTGGCCCGCGGCGCACGCGCGCTCGACACACGCGAGGCCGAGCCCACCGGTCCCTCCGAGCACCGCGAGCTTCAACCCGCACCCCTCGGCGAGGGTACCGGAGGAATTGATCCAGGTTCGATGGACCTCGGTACGCGGGGGGTCCAGGGGGGAGCGCCCCCTGGCAGGGGATTCGGGGGACTGGTCCCCCGAGGGGGTGTCGGGGGCGGCGCCCCTGACCCAC
>JBIKWC010000057.1:0-31801 GCA_044356535.1 Myxococcota bacterium | reverse complement strand
GCCTCCCCCGCGCGGTCTCGACCGAGCCGGAGCGCTTGCCCCAGCCCTGCCTGCTCCGGCTGGCGCAGACGCGGGAGTGTTTCTCGGGCGCCGCCGAGCTGCTGGTGCAGCGCGGGGTCCAGCGTCGCGAGTTCGACTTCCCGAACCCGCGCATGGCGGCGGTGGCGTTCGTGGCCGCTTCGCACGCGGTGCTCGTGGACGGCGCGCGCAACGGCGTCGCCGGGTTCGGTGACGTGCTCGACCTCATCCCGCGCCTGTTCCTGCCGGGGATGAAGACGACGCACTGAGTCAGAGCGCGGCGAGCACGGCGTCCACGTGGCCGTCGACCTTCACGGGGCTCCACCGGCGGACCACCTTGCCGGCGGCGTCGAACAGGAAGGTCGACCGGATGATGCCCTGCACCGGCTTGCCGTACATCTTCTTCTCACCGAACACGCCCCAGGGACCCAGCACCTTCTTCTCGGGGTCCGCGAGGAGGGTGAGGCCGAGCGCGTACTTCGCGTGGAACGCCTGCTGGCGCTTGACCGTGTCCGCGCTCATCCCCAACACCGCGGCGCCCTTTTCCGCGAACGCTGCAGAGAGGTCGCGGAAGGCGCAGGCCTCCTTCGTGCACCCCGGCGTGTCTGCGCGCGGGTAGAAGAACACGATCACGGGCTTGCCTCGGTAGTCGGCCCACCGGACGGTGTTCCCGGCCTGATCCGCCAGCTCGAAGTCCTCCGGCACGTCTCCCACGTCCAACATTCCGACCCCCAGGGTGCCCGCACCATACCCAGGTCCGGCGCCCGCTGTGCGTTAGGGGAGCCGATGCCTGCCCCCGTCGCCGAAGAAGCCCTGGGCGCCGCGCTGCGCTCGCTCGGAGCCAGCACGTTTCGGCCCGGCCAACGCGAGGTCGTGACCGCTGCGCTCGCCGGTCGCGACGCGCTCGTGTTGTTCCCGACGGGCACCGGCAAGTCCGTGTGTTTCCAGGTCCCCGCGCTGCTCGACGGGCCCACGCTGGTGGTGTCGCCCCTGGTGGCGCTGATGGAGGACCAGGTCGCCCGGCTCACGGCGCTCGGCGTGCGCGCGGTCGCCCTGCACAGGGGCACGCCGCAGTCGGTCCGCAGCGCCGTTCACCGGGATCCGACGGCGTTCTCGCTCATCTACGCCAGCCCCGAGCGCGTGGCCTCCCCGTCCTTCCGCGCCAGGCTGGTGGGCAAGGTCCGGCGGCTCGCCATCGACGAGGCCCACTGCATCAGCGAGTGGGGGCACGACTTCCGCCCCGAGTTCCGGGAGCTGGGCACGCTGCGCGCGGAGCTCGGGGTGCCCGTCATGGCGCTCACGGCGACCGCCACCCCCACCGTCGTCGCCGACGTGATCCGCAGCCTGGGACTGCGTGACCCGCTCGTGGTGCGGACCGATCCCCGGCGTCCGAACCTGACCTACCGCGTCGAGCACCACCGCGGAGACCTCGCGCGTTCGGCGCGGGTCGCGGAGCTCCTGGAGGAGGCCGGACTGGGCAGGGACGCAGCACGGGGGCGGGTGGTCGTGTACACCGCCACCCGGGCGACCGCGAAGAAGGTCGCCGACGCCCTCGCCAAGAAGAAGTTCCTGGTCGGCTTCTACCACGCGGGTCGCACCGACCTCGCCCGCGAGCGTGCGCAGAAGGCGTTCACCGACGGCGATCGGCCGGTGCTCGTGGCGACGACTGCGTTCGGAATGGGCGTGGATCTGCCGGATGTGCGGCTCGTGGTGCACGTCCAGGCGCCGGGCACCCTCGAGGCCTGGGTCCAGCAAGCGGGTCGCGCAGGTCGGGACGGCGCGCCCGCGCAGTGCGTGCTGCTGTACGGACCCGGGGACGCCGCGACCCACGCCCGGTTGTGGGGTCGGTCGCCACCTCCGGGCGCGGTCGAGGGCTGGAAGGCGCTGCAGGACTTCGTCTTCGGGACCACCTGCCGCGAGGCCGCCTGGGTCGCGCGCTTCGATCCCGACCTGGTGACGAGCCCGTGTGGCAGGTGCGACGTGTGCGTCGACGCGCCCGCCGTACGTGCCGCGGTCGACGGCGTCCGGCGCGAGGGAGCGCGGGCCGCGAAGGAGAAGGCGACGAAGGTCGCCCGCGACCGCGAGGTGACCCTGACGGCCGACCAGCGGGAGCGGGTCGTGGCGTTCGTAGAGGCGGCGAAGAAGCCGTTCGGGAAGAGGCTCGTGGCCGCAGCCCTCCGCGGCGGGCGGTCGAAGAAGGTCGTGCGCTGGAAGCTCCCCGACAACCCCGAGTTCGGGGCGCTGCGCGGAGTGCCCGAAGACGCGGTGCTCCGCTCGATCGACACCCTCCTCGCGGAGGGGCTGCTCGTCGCCAAGGGCAAGAAGTACCCGACGTTGTGGATTCCCGGAAAACGCGTGCGCGCAGAGCCCGGAACCCGCCCCAAGCGCCCCGCGGAGACCGGTCTGCGCGCGGTGCTCCGCTCGTGGCGAGCCGCCGAGGCCCGCCGGCGCCGGTGGAAGCCGTACCAGGTGTTTCCCGACCGCACCCTCGACGAGATCGTCTCCGTCCGACCCACGACGGTGGCCTCGCTGCAGGCGGTGTTCGGGATGGGCCCCGAGCGGATCGCGAAGTTCTCGGAGGCCATTCTCCGCCGCGTGTTGGCCGACGGCGCTCCCCTGGTCGACCCGGCGCCGGGGAAGGTGCCCGCGATGCCCCCCGACACGCTCCCCCAGCTGGGCCTGTTCGGACGCGGGCGCTAGGTCGCGCGTTCCAACGCGTCGACCACCATCCCCGGCGTGATGGCCTCCGGGAGCACGATCGACGGGCGGCTGCGGTCCGCGGGGATCACGAGGTACATCGGGAGCCCAGCGCGCCCGTGGCGGTTGAGCCACGCCTTGATGACCGGGTTCGGGCGGGTCCAGTCCGCCTTGAGCGGCACGACCCCGTGCTTCGCCATCGCGTCCCGGACGGTCTCGGTCTCGAGGATGGTGCCCTCCTGCACCTTGCAGGTGAGGCACCAGTCGGCGGTGAAGTCGATGAACACGGGCTTGCCCTCGAGCGCCGCCACCTGCGCCTCCGAGAACGGCTGCCACGGGATCTCGTGCTGGAAGGACAGCCCCGTCGTCTGGAGCGGCGCGGCGCTGGCGCATTCCTCCGCCACCGTCAGGTCCACGAACGCGAAGCCGGCGCCGAGCATCAACAGGCCCCCGGCACCGGCTGCCAGGAGCTGTCGCGAGCCCGTCTCCGCCAGCCCACCCCACCGGCCGAAGCCCCAGCAGGCCACGCCGACCAGCGTGAGGAACACCAGGAACCAGGCCGAGCGGTCGGGGCCGATCAGGGTGTCGAGGGTGTGCAGCAGGAACACGGCGGTGAGCAGCAACGTGAACCCGAGGAGCTGCTTGAACACGTCCATCCAGGCGCCCGGCGCCGGGAGGAAGCGGGACAACGAGGGCGCGAACGCCACTCCCAGGAACGGGGCCGCGAGGCCGAGCCCGATGACCGTGAAGATCAGGAACAGGTGGGTGGTGGGCGCGGAGAACGCGTACGCGACAGCGCCTCCGAGGAACGGCGCCGAGCACGGCGTGGCCAACAGGGTCGCGAACGCCCCGGAGAAGAACACCCCCGCCAGCCCCTCACGCGCGGCGGCCTGGCCCGCCTTGTCCCCGCCGATGACCGGCAGCTCGAACACGCCGAGCATGGAGAGGCCGAAGGCGAACACCACGGTGACGAGGCCGGCGACGTACGGCGGGTACTGGAACTGCGCGCCCCAGTCCGTCTCGACGCCGAACACGCTGCGCAGCACCACGACGCCGACCGCCATCGCCCAGAACGACGCGAGGACGCCGCCCGTGTAGGCCAGCCCGGTCGCGCGCCGGCCCGCGGCCGTCATCTCCGCCTCTTCGACGAGGCCGTAGATCTTGAGGGTGAGCACCGGCAACACACACGGCATCACGTTGAGGATCAGGCCACCCACGAACGCGAACACCAGGTTCAGCAGCAGGCCGGCGGCGCCCACGTCCACCACCGGCGGGGTGGGCGCGGTCGCGGCGACCTGCACCTCGCGCTCCTCGGCCGGGGGCGCCGGAGCCGGAGAGGCCGCGGTCATCAGCGGCTCTGGGCTCGGGACCACCGCAGCGTCCTTCGCGGCCCAGGCGAGCGGCAGCTCCACCTCGGTGGTGACCAGGGCGCCGTCCACCTCGAGCTGCAGGAGGCCTCCGATCCGGTCCGATGGCGGCAGCGGGTCGGGCGCCCACGTCTCTGCGTCGACCAGCAGCGCGATCCGCCCGTCGTCGAGCGGGCGCACCTCGGTGGCGGTCACCGACCAGTCGTAGCCGCCGGGGATGGGCACGAACGTGGGCCACACGCCCAGCACGCCTTCGCTCCGCGCGGCGTTCGCGGTGACCTTCGCGGTCGGGGTGACCACGAACCCGACCCGGAACTTCGACTCCGGTCGGATCGCGGACACCGACACCATCGACGCGACGGTGAAGCCCTTCACGTCCGCCAGCCGGGTGGGCAGGTGGGTGGCCTGGTGCGCGAACGCCGCCTGGTTGGGCCCGGGCGCGGGCGGGGTCGCAGCCACCTGGAACGTCCGCTCGAGGGTGGCCTCGCCGGGGATGCAGCTCGTCTTGCACACCAGCCAGTTGAGCTTGACGGACACCGGGAGCGGGCCGGGTCTGGCGTCGGCGGGAACGTGCGCCGCCGCGGTGAGGAGCACCTCGCGGTCGTAGCCGTAGCTCACCTGCCCGTCCTGCTCGAACCGCTCGGGGACGGGGAAGGCGAGGGGATCCACCACCACCCCGGCGGGCACCGTCCACACCGCCTCGGTCGGCTGGCCCACGTCGCCCGGCGCGCGCCAGTAGGTGTGCCAGCCCTCGTCCTGGGCGAGGTGAATGCCGAGCGTCAGGGTCCCGCCGGGGGTCACCGTGGTGGTCTCGGCCAGCAGGCGCGCCAGCACCGGGTGTGGCTTCCCGCCGTTGTCTGGCCCGCGGCGCGCGGCGGAGGGCGGCGCCTCGCTCGCGTCGATGGGGGGTGCAGCGGGTCCCGTGGCGGGGCCGGAGGCGGAGGCGAGGGCAGCGAACAGCGTCAACATGGCGCGGGCTCCACGACGGCCCGTCGTAACCTCGGCGGGGCGGGGCACCCCCGTTCGTGACGAGGAGGGACGGACTCAGGCGTGCTCTTTCGGCTCCGTACCCCCGGCGCCGAGCCGCGCGTCGAGCGCTGCCTTGAGCCGCGCGCGTTCGTCGTTGAGCGTGTACACCCCGCGCGCCAGCCGCACGAACGTGTCGTCGAAGAGCCCCTGGCGTTCGTGTGTGCGCAGCGTGTCCTCCACGTCCCACAGGGCCGCGTTGACCTCGCGCAGCCCGAGATCCTCGGGGAGCGAGCTGCGGGGCGGCAGTCCGGCTTCCTCCCAGGCGCGGGCGTGATCGGAGAGTAGCTTCGCCGCCGCTTCCCGCCGCTCGGGCGACGTCATCCTGACGACCTTGAGCTCGAGGATCGTGAGCCGGTCACACAGCTCGCCCGGAGACACCGGGACCCACACCCTCTTCAGGTCGTCGCGCGCCTCGCCCACCTCCGCCTCCCCGGCCGGGCTACCATGGGGTCCACACCATGACCAACCTCCCGCTGCTGCTCGCGCTCGTCCCCGCCTGTACTCCCGGATTGAGCGTGGAGGTCCTGGGCGACCTCCGCCACCAGTACGGCTACGCGAAGTCCACCTCGAAGGGCACCGCCAAGGTGAAGGTCGAGGTCTTCGAGGGCGACAGCGCGCTGCAGTTCGTCGCGGACGTGGCGGCGCCGTACCAGGTGCACGTGCGGACGGTGGAGAGCCCCGACCAGGTGCAGGCCTTCTCGTCCGCGGACTGGAACGACAACCCGCGCTCGAAGACGAACGCCGGGTTCGTTTCGGCGGTGGCCACCCTCGACTGGCCCGTGGTCCCGGCAGATGTCCAGCTCACGCCTGGGGTGTGGCGGTTCGAGCTCGGTGTGGTGGACGCCGACCAGGCCTACGTCGCCGAGACGGTCGGGATCGACGTGTTGTCGAAGGTGGATCCCGACTTCGACAGCGGCAGGCTCACCGTCAACATCGTGTACACCGAGGGCCTCGACGAAGACGCGGAGGTCCGCGGCGCGGTCGAGGACGCCCAGCGCCTGTGGGCAGATCTGTACCAGCAGATCGGCATCGACGTGGTGTTCGAGCAGTTCTCCTACGACGCCGAGGAGCTCGGTCCGCCCGCGTTCGCGGAGGAGGAGCGGTACGAGGACATCGCCGCCCAGACCTCGTTGCGCGGCGTCAACCTCGTGTTGTCGCCGCGGATCCAGGGCCTCGAGCAGATCTTCGGCATCGCCGGAGACATCCCCGGTCCGCTCGTCCCCACGCGGCGCTCGGCCGTGCAGGTGGCGACCGTCTCCGCTGCGGGCCCCGATCTCCGCTTCTCGACCGAAGAGACGCGGCTCCTGGCAGAGACGATGGCCCACGAGACCCTGCACTTCCTGGGCCTGTTCCACCCGGTGGAGTCCACCTGGGCCGCGTGGGACGTCCTGGGCGACACCGACGAGTGCGACTCCGAGACCCGTTGCCGTGACGAGCTCGGCGACAACCTCATGTTCCCGTACCCCGTGTGCAACGGCGAAACGTGCCGGCCCCAGTCGTTCGTGAGCGACGAGCAGGGCGCCGTCGCCAACCGGGCGGTCGCGGTCGAGTGACGGACGGGTGACGCTGCGGTGGCAGCCGTGGCATGCTGCCGGGATGTGGTCGGCTTCGTGGCTCGGTTGTGTCGCCGGAGGGACTGGGACCGCCCCCGAGGTGCCGTTCACGCCCGTCGACGTCGTCACGGCGCTGCACTCGGGTCTCGTCGTCGATTCCCCCGCGGACTCCGGCCAAACGGGCGCCACGGGGCACACGGCCGCCCCGATCGACCCCTGCACGCTGGTGCCCTGGGACGTGTTGTCGTTTCGCCCCGTCTCCAACGCGCCGCCGTCCGAGGAGTTCTCGTTCGACGCAGCGGGCGACGTGTTCACCGCCACCGAGGGAACGGGCGTGTTCCGCACGTCGTTCGCGGGCGACCGGGAGCTCGTGTCGCCAGGCTACTCCTGGGAGTACGCCGGGGTCCGCGTGTCGCCCGACGGCGCGCACCTGACCCTGTGCGACGAGGCCGGCGGGGTGGTGCTGCTGGTGGACCTCGCCACGGGCTCGCAGGAAGACCTCGTCAGCATCGCCGGGCCGAACTCGATCGGCTGGGACGATTGGGGTCGGCTGTGGATCGGCGCCAACCAGCGCCTCGCCTTGTTCGACCCCGCAGTGGGTGGCGCGCCCGTGATCGTGGCCGACCGGCCGGGCGCCGATCTCGATGGCATCACCTTCGCGCCGGACGGTCGGGCCGTGTACTTCAACGACGACTCCGGCCACGTGGTCGGCAGGGTCGAACTCGACGCAGCCGGTGGCGTGGTCGCCGTGTCCGAGTACGCCGATCTCGGCGGAGGCTACTTCGCCGCCGAGCTCGACGGCATGACGACGGACACCTGCGGCAACCTCTACGTGACGCACACGGACGGCAAGCTGACGCGGATCTGGGCGGACGGCACCATCCAGACCCTCGTGCCCACCTCGGGCCACTGGACAACGTCCGTCAACTTCGGGTCGGGGGTCGGGGGCTGGGAGCGGGACCGGCTGTATGTCATGGACCGGTCGGAGGGCCTGTGGGAGCTCGACGTCGGCGTGCTGGGGCACCCCGAACCCCACCTGCCCTGACGTCGGGGTACCCTCGCCGCGCGGGAGGGCGGGTGCGGCTGTGGCTGGTTGCGGCGTCGGCGGTGGGCTGCGGGGTCCCTGTGGCGAGGTACGCGGCGCTGGAGGACGGGTTCGACGCCGCCGCCGCCGCCCGGGATCGTTCGCTGGCGGAGCTCGATGCGTGCCGGGCCGAGGTCCGGGTGGGGACGGAGCGGGAGGAGGCCGCGGAGGCGCCGCGACGAGTGGCAGAGGCGGCGCTCCTGCAGGTGGCGGAGCGCGGCGCGGGGACGGTGACCGGCGCGCGCCTCGGGCTCGATCCTGCGCGCTGGTTCATCGCGGGGACAGCGGAGCTCTCCGAAGAGGGTCGCCGCCTGGTTCCCACGTTGGCAGCAGGGCTCGCGGCGGCTCCGGGGGCCCACGTCCGGCTGGAGGTCTCGGGTGGGGACGCGCCTGCGACCCTCGAGTACCCGACGCCCTGGCACCTCGGCGCAGACCGCGCGGTCGCGCTGGCGCTGGCGCTGGTCGCTGCGGGCGTTCCGACCGACCGGTTGACGGCGGCTGCGATCACTGGTCCTGCATCAGCGTACGTGGTGCTCGACGCCGCCGGGAGTCCCGGGGGCAGGTGATACGCTGCCGCCCATCGGAGGGAGTGGTGGCGATCTTGCGGCACATGGGGAACGGCGATGCGCTCCCGCTCGCGGCGCGGGTCGTGGTGGGGCGCGCGAACACGGCGGGGCTCGTGGTCTCCGAGCCGAAGGTGAGCGGCGAACACGCGGTGCTGTCGTGGAACGGTCAGCAGTGGGAGGTGCGCGATCTGGGGTCGCGCAACGGCACCTTCGTGGACGGACGTCGCCTCGGGTCGGGGGAGTCGTCCGCGCTCACCGTCGGCACCCGCCTCACGTTCGGGGCAGAGGCGCCTGCCTTCGTCCTCGAGCACGCCGGCGCCCCGGGCGCGATGGCGATCGGGCCGGGCCGGGCGACGGTGCACGCGCGCGACGGACTCCTCGCGCTGCCGTCGGCCGAGAACCCCGAGGTGCTGGTGTTCTCCGACGGGCTCGGCTGGGTCGCCGAGAGCGGAGACGACCGGCGACGCGTGTCCGACGGTGATCCGGTGGTGGCAGCAGGGGTCGCCTTCCGGCTGCGCCTCCCGCAGGTGGTGGAGGGCACGGCCACGGCGGATGCGGGCCTCACCCTGGACACGGTCGGCATCCGGTTCGAGGTGAGCCGGGACGAGGAGCACGTGCGGCTTCAGCTCGTGCACCGGGGCCGGTCGATCCCCATCGAGCCGCGGGAACACGGCTACGTCCTGCTCACGCTCGCCCGCAAGCGCCTGGCCGACGCAGCCGAGCCCGCCTCGGAGCAGGGGTGGATCGAGCGGGACCAGCTGCTGCGGATGCTTCAGCTCGACGCCAACGGGCTCAACGTGGCGATCTACCGCGCCCGCGGCCAGCTCGCGGCGGCCGGGCTCATCGACTCCGCCGGCATCGTCGAGGTCCGGCGGGGACAGCGGCGGATCGGCATCGACCCGTCCCGGCTCTCAGTAGGTCCGTTGGAGCATTGATCCTCGCTCGCGCTTCGCACGAGCGAAGCTCAATTTCGTGTCTGTCGTGTGGGTCAGGGGCGCCGCCCCCGACACCCCCGCGGAGGACCAGTCCCCCGCACCCCCTGCCAGGGGGCGCTTCCCCCTGGACCCCCCGCGTACCGAGGCCGATCGGGCCTGCATCAATCGACGCCCGCAGGTTACCGGCGCCGCCATGCACCACCGTACCCTCTCCTGGTTGTCCCTCCCGATCCTGTTGGCTGCGTGCTCCGGCGCACCGAAGGAGCCGCCGACCACGCTGTTGACGCCGCCTCCGCCGCCCGCCGCCGGGACTCCCGCGCGGGAGGTGTTCGACGCGATCGACTGGACCGCGGATCCGTGTGTGGACTTCTACCAGTTCTCCTGCGGCAACTGGATCGCGACGACCCCGCTCCCGGCCGACAAGGCCACGTTCACGCGCTCGTTCTCCGTCATCGACGAGCGCAACCGCGACCTCTTGCGCACGATGGTCGAACAGACCGCGGCCGCGCCCCAGGGTCCGGAGCAGGAGCAGCTGGCCTCGTTCTGGAAGGCCTGCAACGATCAGGCCTCGATCGACGCAGCGGGCATCACCCCGATCCTCCCCGAGTGGAAGGCCGTCGACGCGCTCGCCGACAAGAAGGAGCTCATGGCCCTGCTCGGCCGGTGGTCCGCAGCGGGCGACAACGTGTTGTTCGACTGGATGGTCGACAGCGACCCGAAGAACCCGGGTCTCGCCATCCTCCACGTGACCCAGGGCGGTACGGGGCTCCCGGAGCGGTCGTACTACCTCGACGAGGCCAAGAAGGCCGAGCGCGACGGCTACCGCGCGTACCTCGAGCAGCTCCTGATCCTGGCGGGGATCCCCAAGGAGCAGGCTGCCACCGATGCTTCCGCGGTGCTGGCGTTCGAGACGAAGCTCGCCGAAGTGCAATGGCGTCCCGAGGACGTGTACGACGCCACGAAGTCGTACAACAAGCTCGACAAGAAGGGCCTGCAGGACAGCACGCCGGGCCTCGCCTGGGACGCGTGGCTCGCAGGGGTCGGTCGCCCCGAGCTCACCCAGGTGAACGTGTCGACCCCGCCATTCTTCGTGGGCCTCGACGCGCTCGTGGCAGCCACCGACCTCCCCACCCTGAAGACCGTGCTCAAGGTCAAGGTGCTGTCGGCGTCGGCGGGTGACCTCGCGAAGCCGCTGGCGGACGCCGAGTTCGAGTTCTACGGCAAGGCCCTGTACGGCCAGCAGCAGCAGGAGGAGCGCTGGAAACAGTGCCTCGAGAAGGCCGACGGCGCCCTCGGGCACGTCATCGCGAAGGCCTACGTCGACCGGGCCTTCGCGGGCGCCAGCAAGGACACGGCGCTGGACATGATCCAGCGCATCGAGAAGGCGTTCGAGGCCGGGTTGCCGGGGCTCGTGTGGATGGACGACGAGACCCGGGGTCGCGCCATCGAGAAGGTCCGCGCGATCACCAACAAGATCGGGTACCCCGCGAGCTGGCGGACGTACCCGTTCGAGGTGTCGCCCACCGACCACTTCGGGAACGTCCGCCGCGCGGCCGCGAACGACGCAAAGTACTGGGCGGCAAAGGCCGAGAAGCCGGTGGACGCCGACACCTGGTTCATGAATCCGCACGAGGTCAACGCGTACTACAACCCGACCCAGAACGAGATCGCGTTCCCGGCGGGGATCCTGCAGCCTCCGTTCTTCTCGGCCGACGCCCCCAGGGCCGCCAACTTCGGCGCGATGGGCATGGTCATGGGCCACGAGATCACGCACGGCTTCGACGACGAGGGCCGCAAGTACGACGGCACCGGCATGATGCGCGAGTGGTGGGCGCCCGAGGTGGTGGAGAAGTTCGAGACCGCAGCCCAGTGTGTGGTCAAGGAGTACGACGCGTTCGAGCCGCTCCCCGACCTGCACGTCAACGGGGAGCTCACGCTCGGCGAGAACATCGCCGACCTGGGTGGCGCCCGGGTGGCGTACCGCGCGTACCAGGGGTGGGTGGCCGAACACGGCGCCGAGCCCGAGGTGGCCGGGCTCACCGCCGACCAGCAGTTCTGGATGTCGTTCGGGCAGGCGTGGTGCACCGTGGCCTCCGAGCAGGTCGTCCGGGTGCGGGTCCAGACCGACCCCCACAGTCCGCCCCGGTACCGGATCAACGGGCCCGTGGTGAACCTGCCGGAGTTCGCGGAGGCCTTCCAGTGCGCGGAGGGCACCCCGATGAACCCGGTGGAGTCCTGCGAGGTCTGGTGACGCCGAGGTGGCTCGCGACCTGCCCGGAGGAGACCAAGGGCGTGCTGGTCGACGAGCTCCGGGCGCTCGGCGTCGGCGACCTGGTCCCGTCCTACCGGGCCGTGGCCTTCTCCGCGGACCTGGCCACCGCGTACCGCGCGCACCTCTGCCTCCGGACGGCGAGCCGGCTCCAGCGCCTCGTGGGGGAGCTGCCGGCCACCTCCGTCGAGGCGCTCGCTGCAGCTGCGGCCGGGATCACGTGGCCGGGTTGGTTGCGGGCCCACCGCCCGTTCACGGTGGCTGCGGTCCTCACGGATGCCGGCACGAGCTCGCTCGGGGAGGACGCTGTGGTGGCCGCGGTCGCTGGCGCGGTGTCGTCGGGGTTCCCCGGCGCGCGGGCCCCGCGCTTCGATCCGGACGCAGAGAGCGCCGTCACCGTGGTCGCGCACGTCCGGGCGGGGGTGTGTACGCTCGGCCTGGACACCGCGGGTCGCGCGCTGCACAAGCGCGGGTGGCGGGTGCCCGGGCACCCGGCGGTCCTCAAGGAGACCCTCGCGGCCGCGATCCTGATGCTCGCTGGCTGGGATGGCACCGAGCCGCTGTACGACCCGATGTGTGGCTCGGGGACGTTGGTGATCGAGGGGGCGATGCTGGCCCTGCACAAGGCGCCGCTCCTGCACCGGGGCAAAGACGACTTCGGCTTCGAGCACCACGCCGGCTTCGACCGCGCGTTGTGGCGGCAGGTGAGCGACCGCGTCCGGCTGGAGCGACTGGCGGAGGTCCCAGCGCCCCTCTTCGCGTCCGACCTCCGCGCGGAGTTCGTCGAGGTGGCCCGGAGAGGCGCGCTGCGGGCCCGGGTGGAGCGCCACGTCCAGTTCTCCGTCGGCGCGATCCAGGACGCGCGGCCGCCCGCCCGAGCGGGGCTGCTCGTGACGAACCTGCCCTACGGCCAGCGGATCGGCGGCCGGTCGGTGGCGACCCTGTACGCCGACGTGGGGCGCGTGATCCGCGAGCGCTTCGGGGGGTGGCGGATCGCGCTTCTCGTGCCCGAGGACGCCCCCCGGGGTGCCTTGCAACTGCGGGTCCAGCGGGAGATCGCGCTCCGGAACGGCGCCCTGCCGGTGCGACTGCTGTTGTGTGGCGGCTGAGCCCTCAGCGCGACAGGTCCCGCGCCAGCAGCTCGGCGCCGACCTGGAGCGCCACCGCGGCGCCAGCCACCGCGACCGCCGCCACGCCCAGCTCGGCCAGCACGCCTTGCTGCAGGCCCCACACCAGCACCGTTCCCGCTGCGAGCGCCGCGAAGAACACCACGAACCAGGAGCCCTGCTGCGCGGTCCGCACGTCCGCTGCGAGCGCGGAGATCGAGGCGCACAGCGCTCCCGCGAAGGTGGACCACGCTGGCGCGCCCACCAGCCAGGCGACCCAGAACGCCGGCGCCCCGGGCAGCGCGTCCCCTGCGACCTCGCGGGCCAGCGGCGACGCCCAGGTCACCAACGCGGCGGTGCCGGTGGTCACCCAGTACACGGCCGTGGGCAGCAACAAGGCCCCGGCGACCTTGCCCACCAGCAGGTCACGACGCGACACCGGCGCCAACAGAAGGAACGTGAAGGTGCCGCATTGGCGGTCGTGCAGGAGCCCGTGACCCGCCATCACCGCCGCGATGCCGAGGTACTGCGTGAACCCCAGGAAGAGCGACGTGGTGTGCGCCGCCTGGACCAGCTCGCCCGGCGACGTACCGGGGAGCAGCTCCTGGAGGAGGGCCGGGTTGGTGGCCACCGCCGCCTCCATCGCCCACGCCGTGAGCGGCCCGGTGGCGGATACCAGCGCCATCAACGTCGCGATGGACGCCACCATCCACGGCTGGCGGCGCTGCTCGGTCCACTCGCGCCGCGCGATGGTCCCGACGACGCCGATCACGACAGCCACTCCTGGTACCGGGCGTGGAGACGTCCGGTGGGTGGCGGGCCGCGCGGGCCCTCCAGGCTCTCCACGTGGCGCAGGCCACCAGCCACGAACAACACCCGGTCACACACGTGCTCGGCGGCGAACAGGTCGTGGGTCGCGAGCATCACGCCCACGCCCCGGTCCGCCTCGCTCCGGACCGTCCGGAAGATCTGCAGCGCGGACACCGGGTCGAGGTTCGACGTGGGCTCGTCGAGCAACAGCAGGGCCGGGTCCGACAACAGCGCGCGGGCCAGGCTCACCTTCTGCCGCATGCCCGACGAGTAGCCAGCGACCGGCGCGTCGAGCACCTCGCCCAGGTCGAGCGCCGTCAGGAGCGGGGTCGCCCGCGCGCGCACGTCGGCCTCGTCCCGACCGTACAGCGCGCCGAAGAACACCAGGTTCTCCCACCCCGTGAGCAGGGGGTAGAGCCCGGGCTCGGCCGTGATCAGCCCCACCTTCCCGGTGGCCTCGGTCGCGAGCCGGTCTGCTGGCACTCCGGCCACCGTGACGCTGCCGGTCGTGGGCCGCACGAGGCCCGCCACCAGGGTCAGCAGCGTGCTCTTCCCGCCGCCGTTGGGACCGACGAGCCCGACCACCTCGCCGGGCGCCACGGTGAACGACACGTCGGCGAGGGGCGTGCGGGCCCCGAAGGTGCGGCCGAGCCCTCGGGCCTCGACCAGCGCGGTCACGTCGCAGCCACCAGCGTCGCGACGTACCGCTCGAGCTCCGCGAGCTCCTCCGTGAAGGGCGCCTGCACGGGCGGAAACCGGAACCCCGTCTTCGGGTCGAGGTCGAACGCAGCCACCCGGAAGCTGATGGCGAACCGCTCGCGTTTCCACTGGGCGGCGCAGAACATCCGGACGAACTTCCGCACGTGGGCGGCGAACGCGCGCGGGTCTCCGCCGTAGGACGCGGACAGGCTCGGCCACAACGTCCGGAACATCTCGAGGGGGTCCTGGCCGCGCTGCACGAAGTGGTACATCAGCTGATCGAGGACGTGGAACGGCATCAGGTCGTCCTCGTCGGTCTGCTTCGCCTCCTTCGGCCGGAGCTCGGCCATCGCCGGCACCTTCGTGACGAACTGGATCGACGCGAGGCCGTGGAACTCTGCGGCCCACCGGAGCCACACCTGGATGAGGGACTTCGGGACATCGGCGATGGGCGACAGCCCGCCGGAGGTGTCGCCGTCCATCGTGGCGTACCCGACAGCGGCCTCGGACTTGTTGGACGTGGCCAGCAAGAGGTAGTTCCGCAGGTTCGCGACCATCCAGATCATCGAGCCCCGCAGCCGGGCCTGCACGTTCTGGAGCGGGATGTCGTGGGCCGGGTTGCCCCAGGTCAGGTCGATGCCCATCATCTGCTCGCAGAGGCGGACGTGGGTGTCGACCGCGTCCTGGACCCCCACCTGGAGGTGTTCGGCCCCGATCTCGTCGGCGAAGCGGCGGGCGGCGTCCTCGGTCTCCGGGCCCGAGTTCTCCGTGGGCATGTACACGGTGGTGAAGCAGGCCCGGACGTGCGCCTTGAGCTCCTCCGGCGTGAGGTGCGGCTGATCGTAGCGCAGCGCGCGCTGCACCAGCAGGCCCACCATCGTGGAGTCCCGCCCCCCGGACAACGCGAGGGCGAACCCCTTGATGCCACACTTCGACCGGTACTCGCGCAGGGCCATCGCGAGGGCGAGCTCGAGCTCGAGGTGGGGGAGGTCGCGCTCGGTGGGAGCGCGGGGGATCAGGCCGCGCTCGAACAGGTGGAGCAGAGAGGGGTCGGGCGCGTGGGTTTCGGTCCCGGCGAGCCAGTACGGGGGCACGGCCGGCGGGGGCCCGAGCGTGGCGTAGTCGCCCTCCATCCGGGTGACGACGGGGACGTGGCCGAGGTCTCCGCGCTGCAACGACTCCACCTGCTGGCGCCAGGAGCCCTCCTCCATCCGCGCGCGCTCGAGGCCGGCGAGGTCCACCACGCGGTCGACGAGCTCGAAGTCCTCGTCGAACACGAACCGCCGCCCCTCGGACAGGATCGCGCCGTCCTGCGCGACGAACACGGAGCCGTCGAACACGAGGCGCGTGGCGTCGCAGCCGAGGAGGCTCGTGTACAGGTACACCACGTGGTCTTCGCGGCTGAGCTGCTCGACCATGTTGCGCCGCACGCGGTGTTTGCCCATCGTGAACCACGAGGCGCTGGGGTTCACGATCAGGTGGGCACCCCCGAGCGCGTAGATGGAGCCCGGGCGGATGCCCTTCCAGCCGTCTTCGCAGACCTCCACGCCGAAGCGGCCGAGCCCCGGGGCCTCGAACACCTGGGCGCCGATCGGGACCTGGGCGCCGAACAGCTCCATGTGCTCCAGATGCCCGCGGGGCCAGCCGGAGAACCAGCGGTTCTCGTACTGCACGTCGCCGGTGGCGAGGTTCTCCTTGGGGACGATGCCCCAGACCTTCCCGTCCCCACAGACGGCGACGGCGTTGTAGAGCACGTCGCGGTGCCGGAGCGGGAGGCCGACGAGCACCACCATGCCGCGGGTGGTGGGCAGGAGAGACTCGAGGCAGTGGAGGCTGCGCTCGAGCGTGCCGCGCATCATCAGCCGGTCGCCGAGCGAGTACCCGGGGATGCACATCTCGGGCAGGGCGAGGAGCTTCGCGCCCCGGGCCCGCGCAGCGCTGATGACCTCGCGGATGCGCCTGGTGTTTCCGGTCCAATCGCCGACGGTCTGGTTGAGCGAGGCTGCGGCGACGTGAGCGGCGAGCGGTGTGGACACGGACCCTCCGGAGCGCTCTTCCTACACCGGATCGGGCGCCGGAGCATCGCGCACCGGTTCCCTCCCGGGTTCGCGTGAGGTCCACTCGTCCCAGGTAGGGTTCGCTCGAGGAGGGACGCGTGGACGATGAGATCCGGATCCTCGATCACCTCGTGTCGACCGGCGTCGTCGACCTGGACCGCCGGGAGGCGCTGGTCGAGTCGCTGACCCGCCCCCCCGACCGGGACGCGTGGGCGCGGTTCACCCACCTGTTCGGGCTCGGCCTGGGCACCGCGTCGGTCCTGGCGGGGGTGGTGTACTTCGTGGCGTTCAACTGGAGCGAGCTGGGGTTCTTCCCCAAGCTGGGCCTGGCGCTCGGCGGTGTGGTCGCGTGCGCGTCCGTCGCGGCCTGGGCGGGTCCGCGCTCCCTGGTGGGGTCGCTGGCTTCCATCGGCGGTGCCGTGCTCTCCGGAGCGGCGCTCGTGGTGTACAGCCAACACTGGCAGTCGGGCGCCGACCCGTGGACGTTGTTCGCCGCGTGGAGCGCGCTCGCGGTCCCGTTCGTGTTGGCAGCTCGGACCCCGGCCGCCTGGGCGCTGTGGTTCGTGTTGCTCGACGCCACCGTCCTCCTCCGCGTACAGGGCCTCGGAGACGAGGTGACCGCCGGGGTGGTGACGGCCCTCGGGCTGGTGCACCCGATCGTCGGCCGCGCCTTCGCCGGGGGGTGGCTCGAGCACGTCCTGCGGCTCGCGGGCGTGGTGGCCCTCACCGTGGTGGGCGAAGCCTTCATCCTCGACCGGGAGTGGATGTTCGCGCCGGCGTACTTCCTGCTCCTGGTGGGCGCTGCCGCCACGCAGGCCGCCTACCTGCTGCGTGCCGTGGGTGGTCCAGCGGCCGGGCTGGCCTGGACGGCGGCGTCCGTCCTGGTGTTCACGGAGGTGGTCGCCCGGCTCGTCGACTGGAAGGTGGAGCTCGTGGGCGTGCTGCTGATCCCCGGGAGCCTCGTGCTGGTGCTCACGGTGGGGGGGTTCGGGTGGCTGGTGGGCGCGCCCCGGCTCCGCGGTTTCCCCGGAGGTGAAGCATGACCTGGATTCGCGCGCCCCGGCTCGAAGAGGAGCTCCCCGCCCTCGCCGCCGAGGTCGGTGAAGCGCGTCGGGCGGTGGCCGGGCCCCCGCTGTACGTGGCGCTCCCCCTCGCGTTCGGCCTGCTGGTGGCGGGCGCGCTGCTGTGTGGCGGGGTGCTGGCCACCGTGAGCCAGGTCCTGGATCTGCGGTGGGCGGCGTCGGCGCCCGTGTTGCTGGCGCTGGCGCTCGCGTCGGTCGCGGCCTCCTGCGCTGCGTCGTGGCTGCCGCTGCCCTGGGTGTTGCGGCCGCTGGTGCTCGTGGGTGCGGTCGTCGGGCGCGGGTTGTTCGCCTCGGCGCTGGCTGCTGGGGGCGGGCCGCTGTTGCCCGGCATGGCCGCGCTCGAGCTCGTCTTCCTCGTCGCGCACCGGGATGCGCTGCAGCGCTGGGCGGCGGCGTTCCTGCTGCCCGGCTGGCTGGTGGGGGAACACGGCGAGCGCGCCGAGTGGGTCCTGGTGCCGTCCCTCGGCATCGGCGTGGCCGTCGCCCTCACCCGCCGGTGGTGGTCCGGGACGCTCGGCGCCTCGATCCTCGCGCCCCTCGCCGGCGGGCTGCTCACCGCCTCCCTGGTCCTCCCGTCGTGGCCGGGTGAGCCCTGGTGGTGGGGGCTCACGGCGTCGTTGGGCGTCACCTGCGCTGCCGTGGGCCTCGCGGTCGGGTGGGGCGCGGGGATCCCGCTCGTCGACCGCCTGCTGATCGCGGTGTTCCCGCTCGCCCTGGGAGCCCTGACGTTCGGCGTGCCCGGGATCACCGTCGCGGTGCTGGTGGCGGGCGTCGGGTTCCTGGTGCGGTCGCCCACGGTGTGGGGCGCGGCGATGGTGGCGCTCGTCGGGTACGCCGTGTGGTTCTACTACGACCTCGATCTCCCGCTGTTCCAGAAAGGGGGCGCGATGATCGGCCTCGGCCTCCTCTGCATCGCCGTGGGCGCCTGGGCGGGCCGCCGCCGGAGCGGGGTGGCCACCGGACCGCGCCCGGTGCGCGATCGGTCGGGCGCGTGGCTCGCGGGGGTGGGCGCCGTCGTGGCCGTCGCCCTGCTCGCTGCGCTGGCGGGCCGGCAGGAGGTGCGACTCGCCGGCAGCGAGCTCGTGTACCTGCACCTGGGCCCCCGGGACCCGCGGTCGCTGGTGCAGGGGGACTTCCAGCGGCTGCGGTACCGGGTGAACGGCGACCTCGCCCGCACCGTCGGTTCGGGGCCCTCGTCGGGGTGGGTGATCCTCCAGCTGGACGGCGACGGGGTGGCGACGTTCGCGCGCGCCGACGACGGCCGGACCCTCGCGCAGACCGAGCGCCGCGTGCGCTGGACCCGCGAGAAGGGCCAGCCGACGATCGCATCGGGCGCGTGGTTGTTCGAGGAGGGGACGGGATCGACCTACGACGGTGCCCGCTTCGGGATCGTCGCGGTGGCGGCAGACGGCGGCACGCTCCTGGTGGGCCTGGCCGACGAGCAGCGTCAGCGCCTGGGGCCGCCGCGCCGGCTCTGGTGAGCCCAGCTTGTGTCGCCGGTGCTCCAGGGAGACGATGCTTCGGTGCGGCTGACCCTCGGATCGCGGACGGTGGACCTCGGGACGCGGCGCGTCGAGGGCCCGGACGTCGGTCTCGCGCCGGCCGAGGTGGCCCTGTTGACCCGGCTGGCGGCGGCGGGGGGCGACGTGGTGCCCACCGAGGAGCTCCGCGTGCTGGTCGGCGCTGCCTCCGAGAACGCGTTCTCCCGCGCGGTGGTCCGCCTGCGCGCCAAGCTGGAGGAGGATCCGCGGTCACCCCGGCACCTGCTCACCCTCCGGGGGGAGGGCCTCGCCCTGCGGGTGGATCGGCCGACGCTCGCGATCCCGGCGGCGGGCTGGTTGGAGCGGGTCGCGCTGGTGCAGCGCGTCCAGGCGCTCCTCGCGACGCCCGGCCTCCTCACCCTCCTGGGACCCGGCGGAGCGGGCAAGACGACGCTCGCGCGCGCCGCGGTGGCCGGACGACCCGACGCCCTGTTCTGCGAGCTCGTCTCCGCCCGGACCGCGGAAGACGTGTGGCGCATCCTCGCCGGGTGCGCCGCCGAAGCCGTCCCCGGTGACGTCCGCGGCGTTGGCGGCCTCGCCCGCGCGCTCGCGAGGCGGGGCCCGCTGGTGGTGGTGCTCGACAACGCCGAGCAGGTGGTGGCGGCGGTGGCCTCGACGGTCGAGGTCCTGCTGGCTGGCGCACCGGCGCTGCGCCTGCTGGTCACGAGCCGGGTGCCGCTCGGCACTGCGACCGAGCGGCGCCTCGAGGTGCCACTGCTCGACCCCGACGAGGCCGCCGCGTTGTACGCGCTCCGGACCGGTCACGCCGTCGAGCCCGAGCTGCGCGAGCTCCTGGCGGAGGTGGAGCGCCTGCCGCTCGTCGTGGAGCTGTTCGCCACCCACGCCCGTGCGCTCACCCCGCGGCGGCTGCGCGAGGTCTACCGCGAGCGCGCGTTGGCCCTCCCGACGGCCACCCACGCGCCCGAGCGGCAACAGACCCTGGGACACACGCTGCAGTGGTCGTTCGACCTGCTCGCGCAGGAGGCGCGGGGCGCGCTCGTCCGCCTGGCGGTGTTGTCGGCGCCCGTGCCGCTGGCCCTCGCCGAGGCGCTGGTGGGGGGCGCCGAACCCCTCGACCAGCTCCAGGTGCTCGTCGACGCGGGCCTCGTCTCGGCCCGGGGCGGCCGGATCGCGCTGCTCGACCTCGTGCGCCGGTTCGCGGGGGAGCAGCTGGGCGCGGAGGTGCGTGCCGAGGCCGTTGCCTCCGCAGTCCGGTGGGCCCTGGGGTACCTGGCGAACCCGCCGCCGGGCACCGTCCGCGCGCCCACCGACGAGCTCACGGTGCTGTGGGAGGTGTTCGTCGCCGCGGAGGGTTCCCCCGACGTCGCACCGGTCGCGCGGTGGCTGGTCCGGACCCGGCGGTTCGGCAGTCGCGATCGTGTACGCCTCGCAGCCTGCGCGCTCTCCGGGGCGGAGGGAGCGGCGCGGATCCCGCTCCTCACGGAGCGTGCCGAGGCCGCGCGGTACTCGGGGGACGAGGAGACCGCGGCGCGGGACCTCGACGAGGCGCTCGGGCTGGGGCCCACGGAGGCCCAGCAGCTCCAGCTGCTGGTGGAGCGCGCCCACCTGCGCCGCCACCGCCTCGACTACCGGGGCGCGGAACGGGACCTGCGGGCGGCGGCTGCCGTGCGCGACGAGCCCCGCGCGGTGTACGCGCTCGCGTCGCTCCTGGCCTACGAGGGCCGGTTCACCGACGCCGCGGAGGTCGTGCGCGCGAACGACGCTCTGCTCGGGGGCTCGCCGTACGACCTCCCGGCCCGGTCCCTCGCGGCGCTCACCACGGCGCGCGTGGCGCCCGACGATGCGCTCGCGTCGCTCGCTGCGCTGCGGGAGCGCGCGGCCCGGGAGCCGGTCACCGCCGAGACGCGGGTGGCGTTCGTGGACGCGTACTGTGGAGAGGTCCTGGCGACCGCGGGGCGGTACCCCGAGGCGGACGCCTCGTACCGGGCTGCCGAGCAGGTGCTGGAGCGCCTGCAGCACACGGTGCCGCTGTCGGAGGTGCGCTGCAAGCGGGCCTGGCTCCTGGCCCGGTCGGGCGAGGTGGACGCCGGGCGCGCGCTCCTCGAGGCGGTCCTCGCGGGCGCCGAGGGCTACCTGGTGCGCCTGGGCAGCGCCTGGCTCGCCGTGCTCGAGGCGCGCGCGGGCAGGTTCGCGGAGAGCCGGGCAGCCCGCCAACACGTGGGGTCGGACGGCACGGAGTGGAGCCAGCTCACGGTGCTCGTCCGGGTGGCGACCGCCCTGGAGGCGCGCGCCGAGGGGGAGCCGGCTGCGTGGGAGGCGCTGCGGGCGGAAGCCCTGCGGCGCCCGTGGCCCGTCCTCCCGCCGGGGTATTGACCCAGGTTCGATGTACCTCGGTACGCGGGGGGTCTAGGGGGAAGCGCCCCCTGGCAGGGGACAGACACGAACATTGAGCTTCGCTCGTGCGAAGCGCGAGCGAGGACCAATTGATCAGGGCTCCGTGCCCTCCACCGCCCAGCGCACCAGCCAGTTCCAGTGGACGGGGTCGGCGGGGTCGAACTGCGTCGGGTCCGCGGCGGCGAGCCCAGCGGTGACCCAGCGGGTGAGTCGGTCCTCGCGCTCCTGGCTCCAGGTCGTCGACCCCATGCGACACACCAGCGCGATCGCCTCCTGTCGGCGCACGGTGGCCCCGTGGTCGGGCAGGGCCGTGTCCGTGCCGGCGTCGGCGAGCGCCTCGGCGTCGACCACGCGGATCACGCCGTCGCGACCCACCACGTCGGCCCACACCCCAGCGAGCGGGAGCCCCTGGTCCCGGAGCACGCGCAGCGCGGTGGCGAGCGTCTCCGGACCCGGCTTGTAGTGCCCCGACCAGTTGGAGATGCGGCGGAGCCGGCCGGTGGTGTCGGTGGCGAGGTCCCCGGCGCAGAGCACGGGACCCCCGCTCACGAACGACGAGTGGTGCCACACCCGGATCTCCGGGAGCCCCGGCCGTCCCTCGGCCCACGCCACGGCGTCGGGGGAGAGCGCGGTCGCGTCGCCGACGTACAGCCGGCCCGTGGGATCGAGGGCGAAGAGGCAGCGACCGACGGCTCGCCCGACATCCCAGCCGCTCAGGCCGGCGTAGCCAGGGTGGGTGTCCAGCGGGGCTCCGGTGGCCGCAGACACCAGGCGGCCCTCCTCCACGACGTGCTCCAGCTCCCAGGCCGTGTGCACCTCGGCGTAGGTGGTCCGGATGCGGATCGACCGGCCGGAAGCGGTCACCGCCCAGCCTCCGCGGCCGGGGTTCTCCACCGTCTCCTCCGAGAACTCGGGCCGAAGCGGGACGCTCACTGCTTCGTCCGGTGCTGCCCGATGCCGGGCCGGCGCGCGGCCGGGAACACCTGGTCCTCGCCCCAGTGTACGTGTTTCTCGGCCTTCACCGCCGAGCCGTCCGCGTTGAGGGTGGCGTTGGCGTAGCCGCCAGTCCACGCGGGGGCGATGGCCGAGCCATCGGCGTCGAGGGTGGCGTTGGCGTAGCCCCCGGTCCAGGCGGGTGCGAGCGCGGAGCCGTCGGCGTTGAGGGTGGCGTTGGCGTAGCCCCCGAGCCACTCTCCGGAGCCCTTGCCGTAGCGCTTGGAGCCGTCGAGGTTGAGGCTCGCGTTCTGGTAGCCGCCGAGCGCGGCGGTCGAGCCGTCGGCGTGGAGGCCGGCGTTGGCGTAGCCGCCGAGCCACTGGCCGGAGCCCTTGCCGTAGCGCTTGGAGCCATCGAGGTTGAGGCTCGCGTTCTGGTAGCCCCCGAGCGCCTCGGACTGCGCCTGGTTGGAGCCGAAGTCGGTCATCGGCGGCGCGGCGGTCGTCGACGAGGGAAGGGTCTGGGTCAAGGGGCGGTGGGACTTGCTGGGCACGAGGACCTCCGAGCGTTTCTTCAGTACCGTTATGGGGTCGTCGGGTACCGTGGAGGTCCGGCCGTGTCGCGTGAGGTGACCTCGCAGGGTCACCGAGGGAGTAGGCTGCCGAGATGGTGGGGAGGATCCTGGTCGTAGGCCTGTCGGACACGGCATCGCGGGCCGCGGCGGCGGCCTTGCGGGGCGGCGGGGCGGCGGTGCTCGAGGCGGCCTCCCCGGCCGACGTCGACGGGCTCGGCTTCGCGGCGGTGGTGGGCCGGGGCTGTGGAGCCTGGTACACCAGCCTGCGGGCCGCCGCCCGGCTGGGCCTGCGGATCGCGTTCGCCGACGACCCGGGCACCGCGCGCCACGCCGACCTCGTGGTGCCCGGGGACACGGCGCCCGAGCAGCTCGCCGCGCTGATCCTCGCGCGGGTGCCGGGGGTCGCGACCGGCCGGTGGGCGATCGGGGACCGGGTCGTGGACCTCGACCGCCGCCGGGTGGGGGACACGGAGCTCGGGCCGCAGGAGTCGGCGCTCCTGGCGCTGTTGCTGGCCGTGGACGGCGAGGTCGTCTCCACCGAGCGCCTCCTCCGCGACGCCTGGGGCGCCTCGGCCGCGGTCGCCACCCGCGCCGTGGACCACGCCGCCCACCGGCTCCGGCAGCTCCTCGAGGACACGCCTGGGCGCCCCGACCACCTCCTCACCGTGCGGGGGGAGGGGCTGCGCCTGGTGGGTGTTCGGCGCCTCGGGACCGCGCTCCCGGAGCCGGTCGAGGTCGCCACCGACCCGCCCGCGGAGGGCCTCGCGGCGGTGGGGGACTTCCTCGAGCGCGCGCTGGCCATCCACCCGAACGTGGCGCTCGTGGGGCCCGTCGGCGCCGGGAAGTCGCTGTTGCTGCGCGCGTGGGCGCGGGAGCGCGGCCTCACCGCCGTCGCCGTCGACGTGTGGGAAGGGGAGGGCGGGGTGCGCGTGGTCGCGGCGCGGCGGCCGGTCGCTGGGTTCGTGACCGTCGCGCTCCCCGACCGCACCGCCGACCTCTCCGCCATCGCGGCCCACACCGCTCGGGCGGCGGGCCAGGAGCCCCTCGCCGACGACGTGATCGCTGCGGTGGTCGCCCGCATCGGCCCGAACGCGCTCGGCGTCGTGCGCTTCGTGGAGCGCGCCCGCTGGATCCCGCCCACCGAGCTCCTGGCGCGGCTCGACGCGGGTCAGCTCGGGGTCCTTTCCTCGCCTTCGGCCCGCGATCCTCGCCACCGTTCGCTCGCCGCCGCCCTGGCCGAGGAAGTACGCGACCTGCCGGTGGGCGCCGAAGACGCGCTCGCGGCGCTCACCGCCGATCCTGGCGCGCCCGTTCCACCGGCGCTCGCGCTGGCGCTCGTGGATGCCGGGCTGGCGGCGCGCACCGAGCGGGGCCTGCACCCCTGGCCGGCCCTCGCGGCGTTCGCGCGCGCGGAGCGGGGGGCCTGAACGCGGCGCCCGGCACGTTACGGTCCGGCGTGGCCAGCGTTCCCCTCCTGCTGCACTCGCTCCGCGCCCGGTGGCGCAAGCTGCGGGTCGACCGGGCCGTCACCCGCGTGCTCGGGCCGCGGTACCGCCGGAGCCGTCGCCGCATCGAGCTCGACATCACCTGGGCCTGCAACCTGCGGTGCTTCAACTGCAACCGCAGCTGCGAACAAGCGCCCACGGGTGAGCAGATGTCGGTCGCGCAGGTCGCCCGGTTCGTGGACGAGAGCCTCGCCGCCGGCAAGCGGTGGGAGCGCATCCGCATCCTCGGCGGGGAGCCCACGCTGCACCCTGCGTTCGACGCGATCCTCGCCGAGCTCCTCCGGTACCGCGCCGCCGTGCCCGAGGTCGTGCTGGAGCTGGTCTCCCACGGTCACGGGGAGCGCACCACCGCGCGGCTCGCCTCGCTTCCGGAGGGCATCACGGTCGAGAACACCGGGAAGACCTCGCCGACCCAGCCGTTCCACACCTTCAACGTCGCGCCGCGCGACCTGCCTTCGTATGCGCGGGCCGACTGGCGAAACGGCTGCGCCATCCCAGAGACCTGCGGCGTGGGGCTCGGCCCGTACGGCTACTACCCGTGCGCCGTGGCTGCCGGCATCGACCGCGTATTGGGCAAGGACCTCGGCCGGCAGCAGCTCCCCGGGGACGACGACACGATGGAGGACCAGCTCCGCGCGCTGTGTTCGACGTGTGGGCACTTCAAGCGCGAGCGGGAGACGCCCGTCGACCACCCGGTGTCGAGCGCCACCTGGGACGCCGCGTACGCGGCCTGGCGCGGCCAGCGACCGAAGCTCACGCGGTATGGAGGAGAGCGGTGAGCACGTTCGAGCTCGTGGTGCTGGGGACTGCGTCCCAGGTGCCCACCCGGTACCGCAACCACAACGGGTACCTCCTGTTGTGGGAAGGCGAGGGGATCCTGTTCGACCCGGGGGAGGGCACCCAGCGGCAGATGTTGTTCGCCGGGGTCAGCGCGATGCAGCTCACCCGCATCTGCGTGACCCACTTCCATGGCGACCACAGCCTGGGGCTCGCCGGGCTCGTCCAGCGGATCTCGCTCGACGGCGTGCCACACGAGGTCCCCGTCCACTACCCGGCGTCGGGGCAGCAGTACTGGGACCGCCTGCGCAGGGCCAGCATCTTCCTGGACCGGTCTCACCTGCGGGAGTGTCCCGTGTCGGTTCCCGGGGTGCAGGGCGCTGGCCGGGGCTACACGTTGTCGGCGCTGCGGCTCGAACACACCGTGGAGTCATGGGGCTACCGCGTGGAGGCGCCGGCCCGGTGGCGGGCCGATCCCGAGGCGCTGGCCGCGCGCGGCGTCAAGGGCAGGGCGATCGGCGACCTCCTGCGCGACGGGGAGCTGGTGCAGCCCGGCGGTACGGTCCGCCGCGAAGAGGTGGCGAGCCTCGTGCCCGGGCGGTCGTTCGCGTTCGTCATGGACACCCGCCGGTGCAGCGCCGCCGTCGAGCTCGCGCGCGGGGTGGATCTCCTGGTGGCCGAGTCCACCTACCGGTCGACCGAGCAGGCCGAAGCGCGGGAGCGTGGCCACATGACCGCCGAGGACGCTGCGCACGTGGCCCGGGAGGCTGGCGCCCGGCAGCTCCTCCTCACCCACTTCAGCCAGCGCCACCCCGACACCGAGGGGTTCGTTACCGAGGCGAAGGTGGTCTTCGGGAACGTGGCGGCCGCGCGCGATCTCGACCGGTACCCCCTGCCGACCCGCTGACGAGGCCGATCGCAGGCGCTGGCCCGCCGGAAACGTGAGGGTGGGCTTGGCACACGGCGATCGTCGCGCTACTCTCCGACCGCGAGAGCTAAGTCACGGTCGTTCCGTGAACCCGTGTTCTTTTTTGTCCCGTGAAATGCCCCACGATCGCTCGCTCCTCGAAAGTGAAAGCGCCCGTGAAAAAGATCGTGCGAACGGTCGAAGGGCATGCAAGAACAGAGAGCGAGCTCACCGCGGCTCCTCGTCCCGTCGTCGGAGAAACAGATGACCCAGAAGTTGTTGACCATCGCTGCTCTGGTGTTCGCCGTGGCCTGTTCCGGTGGGAAGGATGTCGTCGCCGACAGCCTCACCGACACGCAGAGCCCCGACGAGACGGACGGGGACACCGACACCGATACCGACACGGACACCGACACCGCGCACACCGGCCCCGGCAACTCGGATTCGGGCGGCTGAACTCCTTCTCCGGGCAACGCGACCCGGTGCATCGTTCCACTTCCATCTTCAGCATCCTCGAGGTCTCCATGCGTCTCTCTCCTCTGGTCCTGCTCCCGGCACTGTTCGCGTTCGCCTGCACCGACAGCGACAAGGGCACTGCGGATTCCGTCGACACCGTGACCGGTGTGGACGAGACCGACGGCGACACCGACACGGACACGGACACCGACACGGACACCGCCCACACCGGCGGGAACACCATCACGTCCGGCGGCTGAAGCCTCCTGGCTGCGCGGGCTTCTGCCCGACAGCCACCGCGCCACGAGCCACGCCTTCGGGGGTGGCTTTTTTCGTTGCAGGCCGTCCTGGCGGCGATCGGACGAGAACGTCGCTGGCGTGGCTGGCCTGTGGCCCGGGGGACGGCTAGCGGAGCGCCCGGAGGTCCTGGATGTCGTCGGCGGTCCGTCGCGTGGGAATCGTGTTCTCGGGGGGGCCGGCCCCTGCGGCCAACGCCGTGATCTCTGCTGCCGCCATCTCCTTCTTGGAGGCGGGGCACGAGGTCGTGGGGTTCTTCCACGGGTACACGCACCTGCAGGAATACCACCCGGTGACCCACCGGTTGCTCCCCGACGAGCACTACCGCGTGTTCTCCGAGAAGGACCTTCGCGGGATCCGGAACCAGCGCGGCATCGTCATCGGCACGGCCCGGGCGAACCCGGGCTCCGGCATCAAGAGCCCGGCGGACCTCGCGTCCCCCGAGAAGACGCAGCGGCTGCGCGCCGTGTACGAGGCCCTCGTCGACTTGCGCATCGACGCGCTCGTGTCGATCGGCGGGGACGACACGCTCAAGACCGCCAACTTCCTGAAGGTGTTCCAGGACACCCTCCCTGCCGGTGCCCGCCGCGTGCGGGTGGTTCACCTCCCCAAGACCATCGACAACGACTACCACGGCATCGACTTCACGTTCGGGTTCTTCACCAGCGTGGACTTCATGGCGAAGGAGGTGCTGAACCTCGTCGCCGACGCCGAAGCCACGTCCTCGTGTTTCGTGGCGGAGACCATGGGCCGCAAGGCGGGGTGGCTCACGTACGGGGTGGCCATCGCCGGGGAGGCGTCGCTCGTCATCGCCGTCGAGGACGTGCTGGATTCGTGGAAGGATCCCTCCGGCCGCCTGCGCGTGGAGCCCCTGGCGGACGCCATCGTCGACATGTTGCTGGCCCGCGAGGGCCGGGGGCAGCACTGGGCGGTCGTGGTCCTGGCCGAGGGCCTCGCGGAGCTGCTCCCCGACGGCTTCCTCTCCGACGTGTCCCGCGACGAGCACGGGCACGTCTCGCTCGGCTCCGTGAACCTCGGCCGCGCGATGTCGAGCGTGGTGGCGGCCCGGTACCAGGCGCGCACCGGCCGCAAGAAGAAGGTCACGGGCGTGCAGTTGGGGTACGAGTCCCGGTGCGCGCCCCCGCACGCGTACGACGTGATGTTGGGGTCTCAGCTCGGCATCGGCGCCTACCGCGCGCTCGTCGAAGAGGAGCTCGACGGCTTCATGGTGAGCGTGTCGGGCCAGCTCGACCTGCACTACGTGCCGTTCTCCGACCTCGTCGACCCCGACACCCTCGTCACCCAGGTGCGCTTCGTGATCCCGGGCAGCGACTTCCACCGGCTGGCCCGGTTCCTCGAGACCCGCGCCGGTCAGCTCCAGGACTGGAGCCTCCCGCGGCGTCCCGAGCGGTGAGCCTGCTGGCTGCGGCCCTCGGGTGCGCGACCCCGGCCCCCCCCGCACCGCCGCCGCCCACCCGCGAGGAGCGTGCGGCGACTGCGGTGGCGGCTGCGTTGTCCGCGATCGACGAGCGAACCCGCGCGCCGGACACGTTGTTCCGGCTCGACGTGCCGATCGCGCTGGCGGGCCTCCGCGACCTGCGCCCCGGCGACGCAGGGATCGAGGCCCTGCTGGCCCGGGCCGTGACGGTGCTCGACACCGGGGGAGACCCCCGACGCAGGGCGTGGGACCCCGCGGCGAGCTGGCCCGCAGACCAGGACTACACCTGGACGCCGGTGCCCGGGAAGGTCGTGAGCCCGAACCTCGCCCTGGTGGAGGTGCTGTATTGCACCCAGCACCCCCTGCGTCCCGAGACGGTGGAGTGGGTCTGCGCCACGCTGCGCGACGGTGGGGGGCGCCAGTCGGGCCACGCTGCGTGGTACCTGGACCTCGCGGTGGACCAGGGCTGTGTGGCCCGGGAGCGAACCTGCCTGGACGCCCTGCGGGACGAGCTCCTGGCGGCCGGCGCGCGCCCGACGGACCTCGCCTCGACCGACGCCCGCGATCTGCTCGCGGAGCAGGTGCTGTTCGGTGCCAGGGCCGGCGCCTCCCACGCCGCGCTGGCGCCGGCGGTGGATGCGTTGCTCGCCGTCCAGGGCGCCGACGGCAGCTTCGGTGCACCCGGTGACACCACCTTCCCGGCGCTGCACGCCACCCTCGCCGCCGCGTGGGGCCTCGAGACCTGGCGCGCGACCCCGTAGGCTCACCCCACGGTCAGGGGCAGTCTTCCTGCGCGGTGGTGCCGGTGTTGCCCGGCGCCCCGGAGCTCGCGCCGCCGGCGCCCGGCGCCCCCACGGAGAACGAGACCGCCGCGATCGTCGCTCCCGAGGAGCCATCGCAGTGGATGCCGATCGTCGGGCCGCCGCCGCCGCCGCCCCCGTGACCGCCGCGTCCGCCGTCACCGCCGTCGCCGCCGTTCCCGCCGGGGCCCGAGGCTTCGTTGATGATGCTCGACTCGGCCGCGCCGCCCGTTCCCCCGAGCCCGCCGTTCCCGCCAGTACCGCCCGTGGCGCCGTCGCCGCCGCGCCCGCCCGAGCCGGTGCGGACCGCGCCGCCGTCCACCGTGATCGAGGAGCCGTTCAGCAACACGATCCCGATGGACGCCCCACCGCCGGTGCCGCCGGTCGCGCCACCGCCGCCACACCCGCCACCACCGCCGCCGCCGCCGGAGCCCCCGCGGGTGTCACAGTTCAGCGTGGTCCAGCCGCCACCTGCGCCGCCGCCGCCGCCACCACCGCCCGCCGCGTGTTGACCCGGTCCACCGGTGGCGCCGTTCGCCACGGAGTACCCCGAGCCCGCCGAGAAGGTGCCCAGCGCGCCGCCTGCGTTGCCGTTGTTGCCCGCGCCGCCGTTGTTGCCGTCGAACCCGCTGTCCCCGGGATCACCGTTGCTGGTGCCCCGGTTGCCGCCGTTGCCGCCGCCCGGCGCGGGCGCGGGGCCGTCCTCCCCGTCGATCCCGTCGACGCCTGCGCCGCCGCCGTTCCCGGAGTTCCCGCCCTCTCCACCGTCCCCGAGGCTCGAGCAGCCCGCTCCCCCGGCACCACCCTGCGGGTTGGCGCACGACCCGCACAGGAACGACGAGTCCTCACAGCCGTCCTGGCCGTCCACGCCGTTGCCGCCGTTGGCCCCGCGGGAGCCGGCGCTCCCGTTCGAACCGGCGCCGGCGTTGCCGGCCTCGATCTGGCAGTCCAGGAGCGACAAGCCGGAGGTGTTCGACAACCGCAACGCGATCGACGACCCACCCGTGCCCGTGTTCGCGGGGGCCACGATCTTCACCTGCTGCCACTCGGTCGGGTTCGTCCAGTTGGTGAGCTGCTTGCCCGCGGACGGAACGTTGATCTGCGGCAGGGAGGCGGCGCTGCGGTCCCAGCCTCCGCCCGCGTCGTAGCCGCCCGCGAGGCCGATTCCCTCGCGGAAGTCGTCGCCGCCGCTCGTGAACGACAAGGTGCCGTCCGAGATCAGGATCCACCGGAGGCCGCGGTTGTCGGCCGAAGTGTACGCGGAGGCGAGCGTGCGCTTGGGCGCGAGCGGATCGGTGCCGTTGTTGGCGTCGTTGCCTGCGACCGGGTCGAGGAAGATGGCGTCAGCCACGTCGCCGTCGATGAGGTCGCAGTTCGTGTCGAGGTAGTTCGCGTCCGGGTCGTCGAGCTCGTCGGGCGACAGGTTCGGGTTCTCGTCGTCGCAGTCACCGTCCACCACGGCGCCGCCGCAGGTGGTGTTCACGCTGCCGGTGCAGGGCCCGACCTCGCAGTAGCAGTCGCCGTCGTCGTCGTACGCCGGGCCGCCGTTGTCGATCGCGCCGTCGCAGTCGTTGTCGAGCCCGTCCTGGGCTTCGTACGCTTCGGGGTTCACGTTGGCCCGCGTGTCGTCGCAGTCGTCTTCGGGCAGCGCGCCGCCGTAGTTGACGCACGTCTCGTCGATGTGGCCGTCGTTGTCCTCGTCCTTGTCGTCGATGATCGTGTTGCAGTCGTTGTCGAGGGGCACCGCGCCGCCGCAGACCTCGGGAGCGCCCGGGTTCACGTCGGCGTTGGTGTCGTCGCAGTCGCCGTTGGCGGGCGAGAACAGGTCGCCGTCCTGGTCGGCGAGCGACGGGTCGTTGACGACGATCAGCACCTCGGGCGGGGGCGTGACCTCGTTGCCGTCGGCGTCGGCGACGAGCAGGGTGATCTTGTAGTTGCCCTGGCCGGCGGCGGTCCAGCTGCTCTGGGCGAGCCCGCCGGGGGTGGGCACCACGGGGAGGTCCGCCTCCACGGCCTGGGTGGTGTTGTTCGTCACCACGAACGTGACGTCGAGCGTCTCGGCGTCGTCCTGCGGGTCGGCCACGGCGGCCGCGAGATCGACCACGTCTCCGGGCAGGAACTCGGCGAAGTTGGCGGGGCTCTCGATCGTCGCGGTGGGGGACTGGTTCGACTCCCCGACGGACAGGTTGACCGAGTCCTCGGCCACGGCGCCGTCCGTGTCGGTGACGCGCAGCGTGACCCCGTGGTTCCCCGAGGTCAGGACCACCGACAGGCGCGTGTACCCGTCCGAGTCGGGGGCGGCCGTCTCGATGTTGCCGAGCTCGCCGTCGAGCGTGCTCGTCCACACCACCGTACGCACGTCCTCGAGGCCCTGCGGGTCCGAGACCACGCCCAGGAACTCCACGACCTCTCCGGCCTCGAACGCGGTTCCCGAGGAGGGCGCGTTGATGACCACGGCCGGCGGTGAGTTCTTGGTGTCCGCGACCTGGATGTCGTTCGAGCACGCTGCCAGGAACGTGGTCAGCGCCATCCAGTGCAGGGCGCGGACGCCGGCAGGGGAGCGGTGGGTCAAGGGGCCTCCATCCGCGCAGTATACCTGCCGTCAGTTTCGACCGCGCGTGATCCCGAGCCGGAGATCCCGGGCCTCCTCCGCGTACCTCCGCGCCCACGACCGCCACGGTTGAAACGAGAGGAGGGCGGTGAAGTCCCGGTAGGCGGACTCCGCGTCTCCCCGGGCGCGGGCCTCCAGGCCGGACGCCCACAACGCTTCGCCCACCGGCGCACCCACCCGCGTGAGGGTCGCGTCGTGGTGGTCCCAGCCGTGGGCCCTGGCGAGGAGCGCGGGGGCGGCGTCTGGTTCGGCCTCGGCGCGCCTGGCCCAGCACGCAGCGATCGGACCCGCGAGGGCCTTGCGCAGCGCGGCCTGCCGCTGCTGGTCGCGGGGG
>JBIKWC010000056.1:0-31882 GCA_044356535.1 Myxococcota bacterium | reverse complement strand
GCGTCGGGGGCGTCGTGACCGGCGGAGGGGTCGGGATCGCTGGCGATGTGATCGACACCGACAACCCCGTCAACGTCGCCATCGTACGGCTGGACAGTGCCTGTGGGTAGAAGATCCAGTTCTCCAGGCCTCCCACGAGAGCGTAGCCATTGACCGTCTGGCTCGAGAGCACCTCCGCGCAGATCGCCACCGTCCCGGTGACGGGACCCGCCCACGTTCCGGTGATGGTGGTGATCCGGATGTTTTGCGTTCCGAGCGGACTCTCGATCTGCGAACCGGGGAGCGGCTCGTCGGGGGTGGTGCTCGTCGCGTCCCCGGTGAGCTCCGCGGCCCCGCGCAGGAACGGCAGCAGCGAAGCGTAGGGTGGGCCGAGCATCCACGGGGCCTGGGGCACGCCGAGCACGTCCAGCATCGACCGCACGCGGTGGACCAGGTCCACGTACGCCACGTTCACGAACGTCTGGCCGGCCTCCGTCCGCGTCGTCCAGCGCTCCAGGAGCGTCAGCAGGCACCAGGTGAACGCGCCGTGGTAGCGCTCGTGGGCGACCAGCTCGTAGCTCTCGCTCCACGGCTGGCACCCCAGCAGCAGGCGAGAGGTCACCTCGCTGGCGCGCTGCTCGCCGTCCGCCCCTGCCGTGGCACCCATCGACCGCACCCGCGGGCCCTGCGTCTGCACGCCGTAGCAGGCGTCGAGGATCACCGTCACCCGGGACGACAGCCGCTCCCGGGGGTCCGCCGCCGCGTCGTCGTGGGCCTGGAGCCAGTGCTGCAGGTTCGCGAACGAGATCGTGTGGTCCAGGAGCCCGTCCGCGGTGACCTCCACGTCCGCGGGGCACAGGCAGTCCGTGAGGCCGAGACGCGCCTGGGCCGTGTCGGCGGCGCCCGCGCCGTGGCCCGAGAAGGTGACGAGCCCCGCAGCGTCCGGACCCGCGGTCTGCAGCTGCTCGACGAGCCACGCCACGCCCGCACGGATGGCGTCGCGGGTCGCGTCGCCGCTGGTGAGGAGCCGGAGCTGGTCCGCCGGCACGCCCAGCCGGCCCGTCAGGAACCCCTGCCAGCGGTGCGCGTCGTTGACCGCGCCACGGAGGTCGTTCCGGCCGGTGGGGTCGAAGTGCGAGTAGTCGTCGATGCCGATCACGAGGGCGAAGGTCTTGGACACGGGTACTCCTGGGATGCGGGGACACCCTACCAGCTGGCGGACACACCACCCCTTTCACCGCCGTTCGGCTGCTTTCGGTGACAGCCGGGGACCCGACCGGTGTCGGAGCGCCGGGAGGTCGGGGTGGTGGGATGGCTGGTCGGGCTGGCTGCGTGTGGCGTCCCGTCCCCCGAGCGGGCCGCGCCCGACTTCCTGGCCGCCCTCGACCCTGCGGGCAGCACGTTCTCCGGGACCGTGCTCGAGGTGGTCCCGGCGGGGGGCTACCGCTACCACCTCGTCGAGGACGCCGCGGGCGAGCGCACCTGGGTGGTGTCGATCCGCCCCGCCGAACCCGGCGCCGAGGTCCTGGTCCGCCCGATGGGCGCCGCGCGCGACTTCGACTCGCCCCGCACCGGTCGCCACTTCGACCACCTGCTGTTCGCCGTCGTCACCACCGTGGAGTCCCCATGATCCTGCTCGCCCTCGCCGCCTGCAACCTGCACACCCCGTTCGATGGCCCCGGCATGGCCGACGGCGCGCTCGCCACCGACCACGAGGGCCCGTTCGTGGTCGCCGTGACCTACGCGCGGTCTGCGCCCGGAGAGGGCCGACGGTTCGGGGACCACGTCACGGCCATCGAGGAGCAGCTCGCCGACGCCGACGGCCTCGTCGGGTACTCGCTGCGCGGCGACCTCGTGGGGCGCGACAACTGGACGCTCTCCGTGTGGGAGTCGGAGGACGCGCTGCTGGCGTTCCTCACCACCGGCGCCCACCTCGCGGCGCTCGGGGAGGCGGGCACCGTCCTTCAGGACTCGCGGTTCGCCTCGTGGGACGAGCCCGACCGCGCCGCGCTTCCGCCGACGTGGGACCAGGCGCTGGCCTTCCTCGAGGAGTGACTCAAGGCAGGAAGACGCGCCGGTCGCGGTAGGACAGGCCCACCTGCCGTGTCCCCAGGGCGTCGAGCCCGAGGGTCGCCGTGAGGTCCTGGGAGCGGGTGCCGAACGACACCGGACCGAGCGACACGCCGCCCACGACCACGTCGTCGGCGTGCGCCGTGCCCACGGGCACGAACGTGCCTGCCGCGCCCGAGATGCCAGCGTCCAGCAACTGGATCGGCAGCCCGGCGTGTTCGGCCCAGGCCGTCGGCAACAGGCTTCCGTTGGCGCCGGTGTCGAGCACCGTCCGCCCGCGCGACCCCGCGATGGTGACGGCGAACACCGGGTTGCCGCCGTGGAGCCGGAACCGCACGGACGCGCTGTCGCGCAGGCTCCGGCGGAGCGTGCCTGCCGGCAGGACCTCCATCGTGTCGCGCTGCAGGTCCAGCAACACGTCCGCCGCCTCGAAGAAGCCGCGGCCGAGCACGCCGTCGAACGCGCCGATGTACTCCATGGGCCGGGACAGGTCGATGATCGCCGCCTCGAGCGGCGGGAACGGCACGCCCGCGACGGTCAGGCCCGACAGCTCGGTGAGCACCACGGAGACCGTGCCGTCCACCGCGTTGGCCTGCACCTCGCGCCCGGGCTCGAGCGACAACGCCCGCGCCAGGGCCGGGGTCACCGCGACCACGCCCGCGCCGCTGTCCACGAGGAAGCGGCGCGCGACCCCTCCCACCTCGACCTCGACCAGGAGGTGGCCCGTCGGCGCCTCCACCAGGGGCACCGTGGCGGCGAAGGCGGCGGCGACAGACCACATTCCGCCACGCTACCACCACGGACGGTGGTACGCTGCGAGCGATCCTTCCCTCGGGATCGGAGGTCGACATGAGCCGCAATCGCCGCCAGCCCCGTCGCGAGTCCCCCCCTCGCCAGCACCAACCGCCCGTCAGGACCCCGCCCCGGCGCATCGAGCCGCGGGAGCCCGGGAAGTTCACGCCCAACAGCCAGGGCGGGACCCAGCTCGGTGGCGGGCCCGGCCTGCTCGGCATCCCCCAGGACACCATGTTGGCCTCGGCCGAGGACTTCGGCGACTCGAACGGCGCCATCCAGGACTTCCTCAAGGGCGGCGGCTCCCTGGCCTGAAGGAAGCCGTGGGCCAGGCCGACGCTGACCCGACCCACGCTGGCCTGCCCCACGCTGGCCCGCTCAGGACCGCTGCAGCCGCCGCCGCTGATCCTTCGCGATGGCGCGCACGGCGGCCCGACGACCCGGATCGGACTGCAGGTCGGCCGCGATCTCGCACATCCGCGCGATGTCCGGGTCCACCTCGCCGGACGAGGTCAGGAACTCCGAGAGCTCGGTGAGGCACCCGTCGAACAGCTCCGGGTCTTCCGCGGACGTCGGCAACAACACCGAGCAGCAGTAGGCCGCCAACGTGGGCTCCGTTCCGCGGCGCCGGAACTCCTGGAGCAGCGGCCACACCATCGCGTGGGCTTCGTCGGCGCGCCCGAGCAGGACCCGCACCACCCCCAGGTTGAGGATCGGGAAGTGCGCCGCGTCGTCCTGGTACAGGGCGTAGCGGCGGGCCGCCTCGTGGTAGCAGCGCTCCGCCTCGACGAGGTCCCCGCGGGCGCGCGCGATCTCGCCCGCGACGTTCGCGATCTGCGCGAGCTTCTGGTCGAGGTTCCACCTGCGGGCGCGGTCCTCGGCGGACCGGGCGTAGGCAGCGGCCTGCACGAGGTCTCCGCGCCGCTGGTACAGCTGGGCGAGCGCCAGGTGAGGTGACGCCGCGTACGCGAAGTGAACGGGCGCGTCGAGGGCGGTGAGCGTCGACAGGTACATCGCCTCCGCCGCGTCGCCGTGACCCAACCGGGCGTGGGCGTCCCCCATCGCCAGTCGGCAGTCGGCGGCGGTACCGTCGCGCCCGACCGACCGCAGCAACCCTTCGGCGCGCGTGAGGAGCGGGAGCGCCCCGGAGTGGTCACCGACCTCCGCAGACAACCGGGCGATGTTGCGCAACGCCACGCCTTCGACCGCGGTCCATCCGCACCGAACAGCGTCCCGCTCGGCGCGCACGAACAACACCTCCGCCTCGTCCCGCAGGCCCCGCGCGTGCAGCGCCGCGCCCCGCAAGAGCAGCACCTCACCCCAGCGTACGTCCGTCGCCGGGACCCGGAGCTCCGTCAACACCCCGGTCACCTGCTCGAGGAGCTGGTCCGTGCGGTGGTCTCCCCGCAGCTGGCGGCGGTCGATCGCGTGCATCAGGGCCCGGGCGCCCTCCTGAAGCCGACCCGCAGCGAGCCACAAGCGCGCCAGGCGCTCGGACGCGACCCCCGGGCGCCCGTGGAGCGCCTCCGCACACGCCAGGGCGAGCCGCTCCGAGCGCGACTGGCGCTGCGCGCGCGCGAGCAGGTGCTCGCGGACGATGGCCTGCGAGAACACGAGGGGCCTGCCCGGCGCCTCCGCGCGCAGGATCCGGGACGCCAGCAGCTCTGCGACGAGATCCGGCTGCAGTCGCAACCCGGCACGCGCGCCCGCGGCCCGCCACTCCTCGGCGTCGAACTCGGTGCCCAGGAACGCCGCCGCCTCGAGCAACAGGGCGTGTTCGGTCGGCCGCCCGTGCAGGAACTGCTCGACCCGGTCGCGCGCCACGGTGAGCAGGTCGGCGGGCAGCTCCGGGCGGGCGCCGCGCCGCAGCCGCAACCCGCGGCTCCCCGGCTCCAGCAGGCCCTGCTCCACCCAGCTGTTCACGAGCTCGACGGCGAACCTTGGGTTTCCAGCGGTCTTCTCCTCGATCTCCAGCGCGAGGGCGCCGTCGAGGCCGAGCAGGCTCCGCACCAGCGCCCGGTGGTCGGCGGCCAGGAGCGGACCCACGTCCACCACCTGGCTGCGGGGGTGCCGCGCGAGCGCCACCAGCGAGGTGACGGCCTGGGGCTCCGCGCCCTCGTCTGCTGCCACCAGGACGAACAGGACGGGGCCGTTCCCCCGGTTGAGCGCGTGCCGCGCGAACTCGACGGACTCGGCGCCCCGGTCCGCATCGTCGATCCACACGATGCGCGCCCGGTCAGACTCGAGCACCCGGGCGGCGAGCGCGTGCCGAACGGACTCTGCGACCGGCCGATCGTCGACGAGCCAGCCGAGCAGCGACGCGACCAGCTCCTCCTCGTTGGGGCGGGTGCCGAGCCCGAGGGCCACGAGCCGCGCCTCCACCTCGTCCCGGGTGAGGCCGCCCAGCCGGAGCTCGCGCCGGAGCATGCCCGCGACCCCCGCCTCTCCGTCGGGGACGTCCCCGTGGCGGGCGCGCCAGCCGGTCGCGAGGCCCAGCTCGTGCGCCGTCTCGACGAGCCAGCGGGCCAGCCGGCTCTTCCCGACGCCGCGCGCGCCCCGCAGCACCACCGCGCCGGGCCGACGGGTGCGCTGGGCCAGCGCGAGGTTGTCCCACAACGCGTCGCGCGCCTCCTGGCGATCCACGACCGGGATGGGACGCAGGCCCCACAACCCGAGCCCCACGCCGCGCAGCCGGAGGTCCAGGCCCGCCGGCTCGCCGCTGGGCCGCTGGGTGACCGCGGTCCCGGTGACCGGGCGCACCACCGTGGCGGCCTGGTCGTCATCGGCCAGCACCTGCCCCGTCCCCGACCCCACCACCGGATCCCCGAGCGCGATCAGGCGGGCCAGGGCGTCGGCGGCGAAGGCGGGGCGCTCGGTGGTGGCCTTGGCGAGCAGCCCGCGGACGTACTCCTCGGTGCCGCGGGGCACGTCGAACGCCGGCGAGAACGCCCCGGGCGTGCCGTACAGGTGGCCGCGGTAGAGCGAGAGGGTGTCGTTGCCGCGGTACGGGTACCCCCCGGTGACGAGCTTCCACAGGAGCACGCCGCACTGGTAGAGGTCGGTCCACGGGCCGAAGTCGCGCCACCGGGCCTCGATCATCTCCGGCGCCATGTACCGGGGCGTGCCCACCGAGTCGGCGTCGTAGAGGCCGGCGCGCTCGACCGTGACCCCGACCCCGAAGTCGGACAAGACGGGGCGGGACTCGAGGAGGCGCCCGGGGGCTACGTCGAGGCCGCGGGGGCCCGCCAGCAGCAGGTTCCCCGGCTTGATGTCGCGGTGCACCACACCGCGGGCGTGGGCGTGGGCGAGCCCCTGCAGCAGCGCGCCGAACACGAACCGGGTCTCGTCCCAGCTCCGCGGCGTGTGTTCGGGATCGGCCAGCGACCCGCCGCGCGCGAGCTCCATCGCGAGCCAGGGAGCACCGTCGCGGAGGGGGCCTTCGGGACGGGCTTCGGACCGTGACACCTGCCCGGTGTCGAGGACCAGGACGCAGTTCGGGTGGTCCAGGCCCGCGACCATCCGCACTTCGTGGAAGAAGGCTTCTCGCCGGTGATCGTCGGGGGGATGGAGGTCGAACTTCACCGCGGCGATGACGCCGGACGCGTGGCGGGCGCGCCACACCTCGCCCATGCCGCCCGCGCCGATCCGCGCCTCGAGCCGGAACCCGCCGACCTCCACCGGCCCTCCTCCTGCGTCGGAGCTGGTTGCGGTAACCCTCAGCCCAGGAACGGGTAGCGCCAGTCCGTCGGGGGATCGAAGTTCTCCTTGATGGCGCGGGGGCTGGCCCAGCGCAACAGGTTGAGCGACGACCCCGCCTTGTCGTTGGTGCCCGAAGCCCGGCCCCCGCCGAACGGCTGCTGCCCCACGACCGCGCCCGTGGGCTTGTCGTTGACGTAGAAGTTGCCGGCTGCGAACCGCAGGGCCTCCGTGGCCTGGTGCACGGCGCGGCGGTCGGTGGCGAAGACGGCCCCGGTGAGCGCGTACGGGCTCGTCTGGTCGACCAGCTGCAGGGCTTCGTCCCAGCGGTGTTCGTCGTACACGAAGATGCTGGCGATGGGGCCGAAGATCTCCTCCTGCATCAGGCGGTGGCGGGGGTCGTCCACGCGGAACACCGTGGGCCGCACGAACCAGCCGGTGGTGCCGTCGGACGTGCCGCCCGACACCGTCTCCGCGGTGGCCGTCCCGAGGGCCTGGTACTCGACGTGTTTGCGGAACGCCCGTTGGTCGATGACCGCGCCCACGAAGTTCTGGAAGTCGCGCACGTCACCCATGCGCATCTCGTCGAGGCCGGCCACGAGCTGCGCGCGGACGGACGGCCACAGGTTCGACGGCACGTACATGCGGCTCGCAGCGCTGCACTTCTGGCCCTGGTACTCGAAGGCGCCGCGGAGGATGGCCACGGAGAGCGCGCTCGCGTCGGCGCTGGGGTGCGCGAGGATGAAGTCCTTTCCGCCGGTTTCGCCGACGAGCCGCGGATACTGCGCGTAGTTCGCCAGGTTCTTTCCGACGGTCTGCCACATCTGCTGGAACACGCCCGTCGAGCCCGTGAAGTGCAGCCCTGCCAGCTCGCGGCTCTGCAGGACGACGTTGCCGACCTCGGCGCCTGCGCCGTGGAGCAGGTTGATGACCCCGGGCGGCATGCCGGCGGCCTCGAGCACCTGGAACAGCCGCCAACACGCGAGCGCCGACGTGGTCGCCGGCTTCCAGACCACGGTGTTGCCGAGGAAGGCGGGCGCAGTGGGCAGGTTCAGCCCGATCGACGTGAAGTTGAACGGGCTGACGGCGAACACGAACCCGTCCAGCGGGCGGTGATCGAGCCGGTTCCAGTTGCCCGTGGGCGACACCGGCGGCTGCTCCGTGAGGATCTGCTGGGTGTAGAAGGCGTTGAAGCGCCAGAAGTCGATCAGCTCGCACGCGGCGTCGATCTCGGCCTGGTGGCAGGTCTTGCCCTGGCCGAGCATCGTGGCCGCGTTGACGCGGTCGCGCCAGGGCCCCGCGAGCAACGTGGACGCGCGCAGGAACACCGCCGCCCGCTCCTCCCAGGGCATCGCGGCCCATTCGGCCTTCGCCACGCGCGCGGCGGTGATCGCGCGCTCGACCTCGGGAGGGCCACACAGGTGCAGGCGCGCGAGCACGTGACCATGGGCGCAGGGCATGGTCACGTCGGAGGTGCGCCCCGTGAAGACGTGCTCGCCCCCGATCACGCAGGGGATGTCGATCACCTCCCCCGCCGCGCGATCGAGCGCGAGCTCCAGCGAGCGCCGTTCGGGGCTGCCGGGAACGTAGCTCCGAACGGGCTCGTTCACGGGTGCGGGTACGCGGTAGTTGCCTGCGGACATCGGCCCTCCTGGCGCTGCGACCCGTGGGTAACCCGAGGCCAGGGCCACCTCTGGTATTGTGCGCCCGTGTCTTCCAGCCTGCTGCTCGCGCTCGCTGCTGGCCTGCTCTCGCTGGCCTTCGTCCTCGCGCTCGTCGTGCTCGCGGGCGTGTTCGTGTTGTTCTGGATGCGGTCCGCCTCCTCGGCGCCCCCGCCGGCACCCCGGCCCGATCCGGTCGAACGCGAGCGGAGGAAGGCAGCAGCGCGCGGGCGGGCGTCGAGCCCTCCGGAGCGACCCGTCGCGGCGCCACCATCGAGGCCCCCACCGACCGCCCCGGCCGCTCCGTCGTCCACGGCCGGCCCCCTCCAGCACGGGCCGATGATCGGCTTCTTCGACGACGAGACCAGCACGGGCGCCGCGATGGGCAACGTCCGGCAGGCCAGCCTGTCGTCGGCGTTCCTGTCCGTGCCGCCGGGCCCGCCGCAGAAGCCGGCGCCCCCGAGCGGCGGCCTCCTCGAGGAGGACAGGTCCGACGCCGGAGACAGCGACGCGACCGAGATCTTCAGCGCGAACACGGTCTCGGCCGAGCTCGCCGCCCTCCTGGAGGAGCCGGACGACCCGGCCCCGCAGAGCCCCTTCGCGACGAAGAAGTAGGCCACCGCGTGTCACCGGACCAGGTCGGCGCCGTGGATAGGTGACCTCCATGCCGTGGTGGTTGTGGCTGGCTTCGTGGTGCGCAGCAGCGGAGGTCACCGACGACGAGCGCTCTCGCGAGCACCTCGAGCGCCGCGTCGAGCGGCGGACGGCCCGGGTGGACGCTCGCCGGGCGACCCTCCTCGCCCTGCAGGACGAGGACCGGCAGGACGACCCGCAGACCGTGCGACGGGTGGAGCGAGCGCGCGACCATCTGGTCTCCGTCGCCGCAAAACACACCTGGTTGTCCCGCCAGCTCGCCGCATGGAACCGCCCGGGGACGACGGTGCAGGTGTTCTACGCGACCAACCGGGCCCGCGGAGAAGCCGACGGGCGGTACCGGCCCACCGACGGCGACCGGGTCGAGTACGGCGTGGTGGTGGTCGAGATCCCGGACCGCCACCCCGAAGGCGCGCTCGAGGACGAGCTTCGCATCCTGGACATCCAGCCCCTCACGCCGGACAGCTTCTACATCAAGCTCTACGACGCGGTGGCGCAGGCGGGACCGCGGGCCGAGGTGTTGACCTACGTCCACGGGTACAACAACTCGTTCGACTACGCCGCCCGCCGCACCGCGCAGGTCGCGTTCGATCTCGAACGACCCCTCGTTCCGGTCCTGTTCTCCTGGCCGTCCCACGGCGGGACGTCGTTCTCGGCGCTCAAGTACACGTTCGACGAGAACGAAGCGGCTCGCTCGAGCGCGTCCCTGGCGGACCTGCTCGACGAGCTCCTGGACGCCACGGGGCGGACGCCGGTCAACGTCATCGCGCACTCGATGGGCAGTCGCGTGATCTCGGAGGCGATGCTCGACCTGCGGTACGCCGACCGCCAGGGACGGACGTTCGACCACCTGGTGTTCGCCGCGCCCGACATCGACGCCGGCGTGTTCGAGCGGCGGTACCTGCGCGCGGTGCTGGAGGGGACGTCGGAGGTCACCGTCTACTGCGCCGAAGACGACCGCGCCCTGCAGCTGTCGCGCTCGGTCCACGGCGGCTACGACCGGCTGGGATCGTGCCGCGACCGGACGGTGGAGTGGCTCGGCCAGTCGGGCGTGGACGTGGTCGACGCGTCCCAGCTCTACGTCGACCTCGTGAACCACGACAAGCTCGCGGACTCCCCCCGGCTCTTGTCGGATCTCCGGGCCGTCCTGGACGACCGACCGGCCGAGGACCCGCACCGGGGGCTCGTGGAGGACGAGGTGGGCCGCTGGGTGCTCCCGCCCTGAGTTGCTGGGGGGCCCCGCTTCGGGCAAGTTCGCACGCAGCATGAGCCTTCAGACCTTCGATCCCGACCGCACGACGGGAACCATCGCCCCGGACCAGGACGCGGCGCCGTCCGCCGAGCTGCCGCGCTGGGTGTTGGGAGAGGGTGGGGACTTCGCGCCAGCCGACGTGCTCGGTGAGGGAGGCATGTCCATCGTGACCCGGGCGCTCCAGGCGGTGCCGCACCGCACCGTCGCCCTCAAGCGCCCGCGAAGGCCCGGGAACCAGACGGAGGTCAGCGCGCTCCTCCGCGAGGGCGAGGTGACCGCGCAGGTGGAGCACCCGAACGTGGTGCCCATCCACGCCATCGGCCGCGACGAGCAGGGGGACCCGGTCGTCGTGTTGCGGGAGCTCCACGGACGGACCCTGGCCGACGTGTTGCGCGTGCGCCCCACCGAGCCGGCCGCGTGGCGCAGGCTGGTGGCTGCGTTGATCGCGGTGTCCCACGCGCTCGAGGCGGCGCACCACCAGGGCTTCGTCCACTGCGACGTCAAGGCGGCCAACGTACTGCTCGGGGACTTCGGCGAGACCTGGCTCGTGGATTGGGGGATCGCGGTCCCTGCCGGCACCGCAGCCGGCTTCCCGCGCGGGACCCCGGCGTACTTCGCGCCCGAGCAGGCCCACGGACGCGCCGTGGACGCGCGCACCGACGTGTACCTGCTCGGCGCCACCCTCCACCACGTGCTGACTGGCCAACCGCGGCACGCGGGGAAAGACCTCGACGACTTCACGCGGTCCGCGGAGCGCGCGGAGCCCACGGAGTGGGACCGGTCGGTGCCGCCGCTGCTGGGCGCGCTCGCCGACCGGTGTTGCCGGCCCGACCCTGCGGAGCGCCCAGCCTCCGTCCAGGTGGTGCGCGAGTCCCTCGAGTCCTGGATCCAGGCCTCCCACCTCGACGGCCTCGTCGATGCCGCGCTCCGGGAGCTTCAGGTGGCGCTGGACGGTACGGCGCCCGACCCCATCACGCTCCGCGTGCAGCTGGTGAAGGCGCAGTTCGCGTTGTCCGAAGCGGCGCGGTCGGGCAACCCCCGCGCGCTCGACGGCCTGGTGGAGGCGCTCGACGCGCTGATCGAGGCGGACCTCGCCTCGGGGAACGTGGTGTCGGCGCGGACCTGGGCGACGAACCACCCGCGGTGGACGCCGGCGCGCGAGGCCGCCGTGGTGGATCGCCAGCGGTCGATGGAGGCCGCCCTCGAGGCGCGTGCGCGGGCCGAGCGCGACTGGGGCCTGGCCGGGCAACGCGGGAGCCTCCTCTTGCAGCTCGCCGCCGTGGGCGGAGGCCTGTCGGCGGTCGCGAGCCTCGCCCTGGGGGCGCAGTACCTGCAGCTGTTCAACGACGTCGCCGTGATCCGGGTGGCGGTACCGATCGCGCTGCTGGGAATGTACCTGCCGGGCCGGCACCTCGTCCTCACGCGCAGCCACCCGGGGCACCTCGTCCGAACGCTCCTCGACAGCGGCGCGGTGTTCCTGGTCCTGATGCTCGTGTCGCGCCTGCTCCTGGGGGTGTGGGCAGGGTTCTCTCCCGCAGTGACGGCGACGGCGGACCTGTTGATGGGCGCCGCCTGGATGCTGGGGTTGTGGCCCGTGTTCCGGACGGCGCCGCTCCAGGTGCTCGCGTCGGTGGGGCTGGTGGTGGCGCACCTCGGCTTGCCCGGCCACGACGCCCTGTTCCTCAACCTCCAGGTGTTCACGCTGCTGGGGTTCGTGGGGTGGGAGCTCCTGCGCGACGACCGCCCTCGCCCGAACTAGCTGGACGTCCCCCGAGAGGCCGGGTACAACGGCAACGTTCCGCGGTCCGCGCCGCGGTGAGGAGTTCCTGATGCGCTCGCTCCCCTGGTCCGTGCCGGTCCTGTCGCTGTTGCTGGTGGGCTGCAGCAAGCCCCCGCCCGAGGCCCCGAAGGAGCTCGGCGACCTCGGCCTGTTCCTGTTCCAGCACTTCGAGGACGAGGACCCCGCCGAGCTCGCGGCCGGGCTCGCCAACCTGCGCCCGTTCGTCGCCGAGACGGACTTCGCGCTCGAAGCGAAGGACCGCGCGGTCACCATGCCGATCCTCGACGGCGAGGCGCTCGGCTCGCTCTCCATCCCCGCGGGCGCGGACAGCGCGAAGCAGGTCCCGGTGGCCCTCTCCGGCAAGAGCACCCACCCGCTCGACGGCCAGAAGGCGCTGGCGGTGGAATCGAACCAGGTGTGCATCGAGTCGTCGTCCACCGTGTGGGCGCGACGGGAGTTCCTGTCGGACGACGGGTGCTTCGGTGACGGATCGTGCCCGGATCTCCAGACGAAGACCGAAGTAAGAAAAGAAAACTTTCTCGCGAAGGTCTGGTACGACCAGTTCAAGGACTACCGCACGATCGAGCTTGAGGACGAGGAGGGCGTGGTGACGACCGCGCTGATCGCGCGCTCCTGGACGGAGGAGGTGTTTGCCGCGGACAGCAGCGACTCCTCGTGGGACCAGCTGTTCCAGATCGACGTGACCTACGAGCAGGGCGGGGAGTCGCTGCGGTGGTTCAGCATGTGGTCGTCGATCACGGTGCCGATCCTGTCGGACGACTCGTACGCGAACCTCGTGGTGGACGGCGTCGAAGAAGCCTACGGCTTCGGCGACGAGTTCCTGGACGGGGCCATCGAGACCTGCAACCTCGACCGCGACGCCGAGAAGCCCCCCCGCTAGAGCCCCCGAGCGCCGATGAACCCGTTTCCGCTGATCGTGGGCTCCCTGGCAGGGTGGGGTGGATGCCCACCTCCCAACCCTCCGCCACCGGAGCCCCCGGTGCGCGATCCCACGCCGATCGGCCATTGGTCCGAGCTCCCCGCGGGGTTCCAGCCCGCGAGCCTCGCGCGAGCGGGCGCGGCCGTGCTCATCGGCGGCTCGAAGCCCGACGGGTCGCTGGCCGTCCTGCAGGGCCACGTCGACGGGGGGACGTTCGTGCTCGACGACGATTGGGCCGTTCCCCCCCTGCCCAGACTGGTGGGCTTCGTCGACCCCGGCCAGACGCCGGCGCTCGTCAGCGCCGCCGTGGTCGACGGCGTGCCCACGGCGCTCGTGGACGTCCAGGAGCTCCAGGGCGGCTCGTGGGGCCATTGGTTGCACCCGCTCGGCACGCAGCAGTGGGAGTTCCTGCCGAACGCCGAGATCGAGTCCGACATCGGCGTCGGCCCCTTCCACGTGGGCGGGGGCGCGTGGTTCACGGTCGGGAGCCCCGAAGCCCCGAGCGGCGACAACCTGTGGCGCTTCGAGCGGGGGCCCGACCTGGCGCCCTACCCGGCCTACGAGGAGGACCGGGCACAGTGGTCACGGTGGCGCCCCGCGCGGGTTCCGCTGCCTTCGGGCACGGTGGCGAGGGACCTGGGGGTGACGCCGAGCGGGCGCTGGCTGGCTGCGAACGTGTCCACCGGCGGCGCCGCCAGCGAGGTGGTGATCTACGAGTGGGTGGGGCAGGCGTACGTGGTCCGGCGCCGCATCCCGCGGCCGTGGTCGCTGAGCGTCGGGGTCACGGAGGACCACCTGGTGGTGCTGGAGCGCACCGAGCCGCCGCTCTTGTGGTGGGCGCCGCCAGAGGGCACGCCCGCCACCGCTGGGTTGCCGCTGCCGGGCCTGGTGGGAGGCCTCCTCGACGTCCGGGGTTCCTTCGCCCTCGTGACGGGCGAAACCCAGTCGTTCGTCGTCGACCTCGCCAGTGGAACGATCGTCGCGGCGCTGCCGCGCGGGCCGGGCGACCTGTGGTCGGTGTTGGCGGACGGCGCCGCAGTCTTCGTCACCGACGGGAGTCGCAAGGGCCTGCCGGAGCCTGCTCGCATCGGCGTGTTTCCGCTCCCTGGGGTCGGCGCGGAGTGACACCGGGGCCGCGGCGACCCTCGCCTCACGCCCCCGCCAGCGCATCCGCCCAGAACGGCGAGCCCTGCGCCAGCGTGCGGACGTAGCCCTCCACGTCTCGGCGGGCCTCGTCCGGGAGCGTGGCCCAGGTGCCGACGTGTTCGGCCGGCACCCAGCGGAACGTGAAGTTCACGCGGCGGGTCGAGAACCCGGGGATCGCGGGCGGGAGCGGCTCTCCGTGGCGATCGACGCGTTGCACGCGGTGGAAGGTCTGGTCTTTCCACGTGGGGCCCGCGAACAACAGCAGCGAGGCGTCGTCGAGCCACCGCTCGTGGACCGGCCGGCCCTGCCGGTTCACGAACTGGAACCAGGCGCGCGCGCCCACGGACACGCTCGCCACGGGGCCCGGCTCGAAGTCCCGGTGGTCCCCGACCCGCGCGCGGTCCTCGCTGCGGCCGTCGGCCACCGCCTGGCCATAGAAGTTCACGAGGCAGGTGTTGAGGCACCACCCATCCGGCACGAAGGCCGGTGGGAACGTGGTCCGCACGCTGCGCTCGATGCGCCGGACCCAGCTGGCGAGCGGCTCGGGGAACGGCTCCGCCGCGATCGCCCGGTGCAGCGTGCCCTTGGGCGGGTGGTAGTAGCCCAGGCACGCGAACTGCCAGGTGCCGAGCCAGTAGACGGGGCGCAGGAGCGGCCGCTGGGTCTCGCCTGCCGGCGGCGGACGGTGCTCGGAGAACCGCAGCTCCCACAGCGGCTGCACGCCGGTGAGCCAGCGCAGCAGGGCTTCGCGCTCCTCGGGGCGGACGAAGCCCGGCGTGTAGCGCAGACCGCGGAGGTCGGGGCCGCGGCGCACGGTCACGGGGCGGGCGCGCCGATCGGCGCAGGCTTGGGCGGGTTCGGGGTGGGCGACTCGACGGCTTCGCGGAAGGGCGTGCGGAAGTCCCCTTCTGCGCGCAGGTCGGAGAGCACGGAGAACAGGCCCCAGTTGAGCCGCCACGAGAACGCGAGGTGCGGCGGGATGTTCGACCGCCACAGGTTCGGGTTCTTCCACGCCAGGGCGTCGAACGACTCCTTCGAGAACGCAGAATCGAACCGGAACGTCTTCGACTTCATCGGGCGGTAGACGGTCTGGAACACCCGCCAGCCCGCGTCGAAGTCGTACCGGGAGGACCCCACGATGCCCAGGCGCACCGCTGCATCGGGGAACGCGGCGCGGTCGTCGTCGAGCAGCGACAGCGCGAACGCCTTCCAGGCGTCGGTGAACTCCGGGTCGAACACGCGGACGCAGCCGTAGTCCAGGAACGCCACCTGCCCCGACGGCAGGAACAGGTAGTTGCCGGGGTGCGGGTCGCCGTTGAACATCCCCATCCCGAAGATGGCCCACATGGCGGTGCCGAACAGCACCTCCCCTGCCCTGCCGCGCTCGGCGTCCCCCGCCCGGTCGCGGAACACCGCGAAGCGCTCGGCCTCGACGAGCTCGGTGACCAGGACCGTGCTCCGGACGAGGTCGGGGAGCACCCGGGGCACGACCACCGCGGGCCGATCGGCGAGGGCGGCGCGGAAGTGTTCCTGGAAGCCCGCCTCCTGGCGGTAGTCGCACTCCTCGGCCAGACGCTCGCGCAGCTCTTCCAGCAGCTCCTTCGTGGAGAAGCTCGAGGCCGCGAGCAGGAACCGCAGGCTCGCGATGTTCCGGAGATCGTGGCGGATCCCCTCCTCGATGCCCGGGTACTGCACCTTGACTGCCACCCGCTGCCCGCCCACCGTCGCGTGGTGGACCTGGCCGATGGAGGCCGCGGCGAACGGCGTGTCGTCGAACGTTTCGAACACCTCGCGGTGATCGCGCCCGTAGGCGTGCCGGAGCGTGGCGTGGACGGTTTCGGCGTCGAGCCCGGTGCCCGCAGACTGGAGCCGGGCGAGCGCCGCCTGCACCCGCGGAGGGAGGTTGTCGGACAAGGACGCCATCTGGCCGACCTTCATCGACAGGCCCTTGAGGTCGTCGAGCCGGGAGACCAGCGCCTCTGCGTCGTCGCCGTCCAGGTCGGCCGCAGACCGCGCGTGATCGACCACCGCGCGCCCCGCGACCTTCGCCGCGGACAGCCCGGCGCGCGCCGTCAACAGCGTGCGACTCGCCCAGGACTTCGCGATCTCCCGCTTGCTCACACGGTCCCGGTAACCGGCGCGCGGCCCGGGGCACCACGGCACCCCGGTGTCCGGGCGCTCACGGACGGAGCAGCCACTCCCAGGCAGGCACGGCGGTGACGACACCTCCCCCGCGGTGCCACTCTCCCTGGCTGCCGCCGGTCACCACCACCGCGCGGCGCACCGACAGCTCGGTCATCGCCTCTTCGAGGGCACGCAGCTCGCGCTCGCGGGTGGTCTCGTCCTCGAGCGACGAGCACACCTGCACCAGCGACGGGCCGTCGTGAGCGTCCACCACGAAGTCCACCTCGTGGCCGCGCTGCGTGCGGTACCAGGTCACCTCTCCCCCCCGCCGCCGCAGCTCGAGGTAGACGGCGCCCTCGAGGAGGTGCCCCGGCTCCGATCGAGCAGCGAAGACCCGCGCGAGGCCAGGGTCAACCGGGTACAACTTCGTGGGGTTGGTCGCCCGGACCCGCTCCGAGTCCGTGCGGATCGGGACCCGGAAGCCGAGGAATGCGTCCTCGACGTGCTCCACGTAGGCGTACAGGAGGTCCTTACCGACCCCGATCCCCTGCGAGCGGAGGTCCTGGTGCAGCTTGTTGACGCTGAACGATGCGCCGGGCGCCGCGACGAAGCGACGGACGATGCGCCGCAGCGCCGGGACGTTGGCGTCCCCGTGTCGCTCCACCACGTCGCGCAGCAACACCACGTCGACGTAGTCGCGGAGAACGTCGCGGCGGTCGAGGAACGAGAGGTTCACGACCTCCGGGAACCCGCCGATCTCGAGGTACTGGTCGAGCGAGTGGGCCAGGCGCGCCCGCTCCGCTGGTCCCGGAGGCCACTGCGTCGGCGCTGGGATCCCGCGATGGGCGAGCCACTCGTCGAACCCGAACGGCAGGACCTCCGTCGCCAGGCTCCGGCCACGGAGGGTGGTCGCGATCTCGCGGGAGAGGAGCTGCGCCGACGAACCCGTCACCGCCACCCGAATCCGTCCCAGATCGAGGACGCGCCGCACGAACCGCTCCCAGCCGGGTACTGCCTGGACCTCGTCCAGCGCGAGCCATACCGGTCCCGAGGCGGCCTCCGGATACCGCCGGAACCAGGCGTCCAGCAGGCCACCCAGGCCCGACGCCTCCATCCCCAGGAGGCGCTCGTCCTCGAACGAGACGTACAGGTCCCGGCCCACCATGCCTCCGGAGGCCCGCCCCGCAGCGAGCTCACCGAGGAGCTGCCAGGTCTTCCCGGAGCGACGCATCCCGATCAGCGCGTCGGCCTTCCCCGGAAGCCCCCGCGTCTTCCCCCGACGCGGGGTGATGGCAGGCAGCGGCCTCGCTGCCCACTCGGCGACGAGCTCGTCCCAGATCAAGGTCTTCCCCCGATTCGGGTACAGCGTAGCATCATCCTTTCCCGAAACCGAGGAAGGGTTCTGCTCAGCGGACCACGATCCGCGCCACGGCCTTCACGTTGGCGCAAGCAACCTCTCCGGGGACCAGCACCCGGAACGGCCCGCCCTGGGTGTCCGGGAGCGGCCCGTCCCCGAGCGCGAACACCAGCAGGCCCCCCGCGAGCGCAGCGATCGGCACGGGTGCGCTCACGTACCCGTCGCGGGCCGTGACCACGACGCTCCCTTCCGCGGGAGCCCCGGCCGCAGCCAGCACCGCCGGAAGGAACGCGGCAGCGCCCGCACGCTTCGGGAACAGGGACGCGGCGTCGGCCACCCCGGGGAGCGAGCGCAACGCAGCGAGATCGAACGTGCGGCCGCCGCCGGGCACCGCCACCTCGACCCCCTCCCCGGCCGCCGCCGCCACGAGGGTGTCGAAGGCCGCCAGGTCCACCTCCTCGCGCGCCAGCAAGTCCAGGCGGCTGTCCTGGCGCCAGGCCGTAGGCGCCACCCGGACCTCGCCGCCCGCGAGCTGCACCTCGAGCCAGCCTTCGTCGGTGCGCACGAGGCCCTTGGCGCGCAGCCACCGCGGGTCGGAGAGCCAGGCCACCAGCGCGTCGCGACGGAACACCTGCTCCGGCGGCCGCACCACCGACCGCGCGACGACGCCGTGGTCGTGCGCGTGGTGGTGGCCCGGAGGCAGCGCGCGGGCCTTGCCGTCCGAAGCAGCGAGCACGTCGTCGGAGACCACCCCGAACGCCGTCTGAACCACGACGCGGGGCCCGGGCCACACCGTGGCGAGGTGCTGGTGGACTGCGGCGAGCGCGTCCTCGGAGGCGCGGTCGGTGCGGTTGACGACCAGCACCTCCGCGACCGCGAGCGCGTCCACGACCTCGTGGTCGGGGTGGTCGACTTCGAGCTGCGCCGGGTCCAGCACCACGATCAGCGGCCGCAGCGCGATGCGGTCGGCGAACGGAGCGCGGCGGAGCGTGTCGATCAGGTCGGCGGGCCGCGCGAGCCCCGTGGGCTCCACGAACACGCGGTCCACGTGCTCCAGCAGGGCGCCGACGGTGGCCGCGAACCCTTCGGGCGCGGTGCAGCACACACACGACCCGGCGATGTCCCGCTGCTCCAGGACCAGCGGACCCAGCAGGGCCTGGTCGATCCGCGCCTCGCCGAAGTCGTTGACCACGAGCCCCACCCGCTCCGTGGGGGGCCGGCGCGCCAGGAGGTGGCGCAGCACGCTGGTCTTCCCGGCGCCGAGGTGCCCCGTGACGAGGTGGACGGGGATCCGGGCGCTCACGCGTGGTCCTCGGACTCGACCTCGGCCGCGGAGATCGCGCCCGTGCCGTCACCTTCGACGAACTGCTTCGATCGGGAGTCCCAGAACCGCAGGTTCGCGTGCTCGAGGTCGTACACCCAGGCGTGGAGCTGCAGCCGACCCTCGTCGATCGCCCGGCGGACCGACGGGTAGTCGAGGGCGTTCGCGAGCTGCTGCAGCACGTTCTCCTCGACGAGGCGCGCATGCCAGTCCGCGCTGCGGTGGTCACCCGACGCCACGAGCTCGTCCCACGAGTCCCGGCCGTAGGCGAGCCACGTGGGCAGGGCCTCCTTGGGCTCGTGGTCGTGGGTGCCGTCGGCGAAGAAGTCGCGCACGGCCTTCATGCCACCGCACCCGTAGTGGCCCAACACCACCAGGTGGGACACGCGCAGGTGGTCGATCGCGTAGTCGAGCGCCGCTGCCACCGACGTGTTGCCGGAGACGTGGGGCGGCACGAGGTTGGCGACGTTGCGGACCACGAACAACGAGCCAGGGCCCGCGTTGGTGATGAGCTCCGGGATGACCCGCGAGTCGCTGCAGCCGATGACCACCGCGTCCGGCGTCTGGCCGCCTGCGAGCCCCTTGAGCACGGCGCGCTCGTCGACGCCCAGCGACTCGGCGAACGCCTTGTGGCCGTCCAGGAAGCGATCGATGCCCTTCATCCGTGACTCCGCTCGAGACGGCTGCCTATCGTCGTTCACCGACACGCGATGGGATCGGGCTGCGTGAGACACGCTTGCATCCAGTCGTGTCGGGCTTCGGTCCATGCCTTCAGGCTGTCGACCTCCGCCTGCCAGCTCCCGCCCCGAGGGGGCCAGTCGGGCCACTGCCGCGCGTTGCGGGGGGCGGCCTCGTCGAGTCGGAGCGCGAACCCGTCGATCACGGCGTGCACGTTGGGGACGGACAGCTCGGTGTCGAGGAGGTCCTGCAGACGCGCGACCCACCGGTCGCGGAACACCGGATCGTCGAACAGGCCCCCGTAGAACCCGTGGTCGAACACGAACGTGGTGTCCGAGGTGGTGCCGCTCGCGTCCCAGCCGGTCGGGTCGTCGGCGCGGTCATCGCTCGCGCAGCCCATGGTGCGATCGAAGTCCCACACCGGCCCCGCCGCCAGCTCTCCGAGCCGATCCTGGTGGAAGTACCCGGAGAGCCGGAACGCGTCCGGGTTCTTCGTGAACACGTTGATCAGGTGGTGATCGATGAAGGCGTCGACGTCCACGAGGTCGTCGTAGTGCCGACCCGTGGTGGGGTGCACGAAGCCGGGGCTCGTGAGCGCCACACCCAGCTCGTCCAGCTCCGCGGTGAGCCAGGCCGCCTGCTCGGGCGCGAGGACCGATTCCTTGGGCGACTCGTATGCGAACGGTTGCTGAAACTGGAGCAGTCCGCCAGCGCCGCCTGCGGTGAAACCGTACTCGCCAGGTCCCAGGCGATCTTCCTTGAACAACCAGCCCCCCGTGACCTCTGGCTCCGCCACGTCCCCGGGCTCCAGCTGGGTGATGTCGACGCGGTCGTTGCCCACTTCGATTCGCTCCAGGACTTCGTACACCCCAACGTAGTCGTCCCAGCCGACGGTCTCGCCGAGCTCGGCGACGAACACCTCCGCGAACGCGCTGCGCGGCGCCCACCGCCCGGCGTTGTTGGAGAGCGCGAAGGCCAGGCTGTTGCGCATCAGCGCCCGATCGAAGTCCGCGGGCGCGGCCAGCACCCAGTCGCCGTCCGAAGGCATGCCGAGCAGCTGATCGTCGCGGTCCTCGTCGTCGAGGTCGTCCCACAGCTCGAGCCGGTACGGGTGCTTCGCGTACCCCGCCGTGGACGAACCGCGCACCCGGAGTCCGGCGCGACCGCTGTCGGCTGCGGTGGCGGGCAAGACCGTACGCACCCCCGCCGTGCGTTCGAACACCGACAGCGAGAACGGCGTGAACACGTCGGACTTGTCGACCGGCGCAGCCACGTCGGTCCACGCGATCAACACCGGCAGCTCGCCGTCGAAGCCCGACAGGCCAGGATCGAGCGCGAGCCACGCCCCCGCGAACGAGCGCTCCTCTCCAGCAGCCGTGAGCCCCCGCGCCCGCACCAGGGTGCTCCCGGTGAGGGCGATGGGACCCGTGGCCTCGGCCGACACCCCGAACTCCGGCACGCTCCCGTCCAGCGTGTACACGATGGTGCCGCTCACCCCGGACAAGTTGAGCTCCGGCAACACGTCGAACGTCCCCGGCGGCGGTGAGGCCACCAGCTCCTCCACCACGCCCGTGTCCGCGGTGGCCGCGGTGCCGGCGGTGGCCCGGCCGGAGTGCGCCGGCGGCGCCGCCCCCGTGTGCGGGGTGCCCGTGTCCGCGGTGGGGACGGAGTGCGGGTCTGCGGGTGGCGACGTCTCGTCGCGGCACCCAGCGAGGAGCGAAGCCAGGATCAGCATGTATGATCCTCTCTCGTCCCCCGATGTGAGCCCCGCTTCATTCGACGCGCCGGAGCGGGACCTGGACGGGGGTGAGACCCCAGATCTGCTCGGCGTAGCTGCGGATGGTTCGATCGGAGGAGAACGGACCCGAGCAGGCGATGTTGCGCACCACCCGCTGGCCCCAGGCGGCCGGATCCACCCACACGCGGTCGACCGCCTCCTGCGCGTCGACGTAGGCGTCGAAGTCGGCGGTGACCAGGAACGGGTCCTCGTTGCGCAAGGACTGGGCGAGGTCCCGGTGGGTCTGGAGGTGATCGGGGTTGAAGAACCCGTCGTCGAGCAGGGACAACACGACCTGGAGCCGCTCGGACGCCGCGATCGCCTTCTGCGGGGAGTGGCCGGCGGCCTTGCGCAGCGAGACCTCCTCGGCGGTCAGGCCGAACAGGAAGAACGCGTCGGGTCCGACGGCGTCGCGGATCTCGACGTTGGCGCCGTCGAGGGTGCCGATGGTCAGCGCGCCGTTCATCATGAACTTCATGTTGCCCGTCCCGGACGCTTCGAGGCCAGCGAGCGAGATCTGCTCGGACAGGTCCGCGGCGGGGATGATGCGTTCGGCCTTCGTGACGTTGTAGTCGGGCACGAACAGCAGCCGCAGGTGCCCCCGCGCGCGGGCGTCGGCTTCGAGGGTGACCATGACGTCGTTGGCGAGCTGCACGTGCTGCTTCGCGCGGTAGTAGCCGGGCGCCGCCTTGCCCCCGAGCAACACCACCCGCGGCGGCGCGCCCCAGTTGCCGTTCCGCAGCTCGTGGTACCGCCACATCACGTGCAGGATGCACATCAGCTGCCGCTTGTACTCGTGGATGCGCTTGATCTGCACGTCGAACAACGCTTCCGGGTCGATCGAAGGCTGGCCCCAGTGCACCAGGGCCTCCGACAGGCGGAGCTTGTTCGTTCGCTTCACCGCTGCGAACTCGGCCTGGAGGCCCGCGTCGTTCTCGAGCGGAAGCAGCGCGCGGACCTGCTCGAGATCGGTCACCCACCCCGCGCCGACCCGCGCGTCGAGCACGCGGGAGAGCGCCGGGTTCGACTGCAACACGAACCGACGCGGGGTGACGCCGTTCGTCTGGTGGCCGAACCGCTCGGGCCACAACGTGGCGAAGTCCGGCATGAGGTTCTCGCGCAGGAGCCGCCCGTGGAGCTCCGCCACGCCGTTGACCGCGTGGGACCCCACCACCGCCAGGTTGGCCATGCGGATCTGCCCGTGCGGCTCGTCGACGATGGCCATGCGGCGAGCGATGTCTTCGTTGCCGCGCGACCAGACGTGGACGTGACGCAGGAATCGCCGATCGATCTCGCGGATGATCTGCAGGTGGCGCGGCAACAGCGCCTCGAACATCGCCACGGGCCAGCGCTCGAGCGCCTCGGGCAGCAGGGTGTGGTTCGTGTACCCGGTGGTGGCGACGGTGATGCCCCACGCGTGGTCCCACTCGAGCTCGTGGACGTCGACCAGGAGGCGCATCAGCTCGGCCACCGCGAGCGACGGGTGGGTGTCGTTGAGCTGGATCGCCGCCTTGTTCGGGAACTCGTCGAACGAGTCGTGGCTGCGGAGGTAGCGCCGGACCACGTCGTGGAGCGAACAGCAGACGAAGAACCACTGCTGCTCGAGCCGCAGCCGCTTGCCCTCGATCGAGGTGTCGTTCGGGTAGAGCACCTTGGACAGGGCCTCGTCGAGGGTCTTCTGCTCGACGGCGCGGCGGTAGTCGCCTTCGTTGAACAGGCGCAGGTCGAACTGCTCGCTCGCGTGGGCCGCCCACAGGCGCAGCGTGTGCACGGTGTTGGTATCGAACCCGGCGATCGGCGTGTCGTACGGGACGCCGAGGATCCGGTGGCGGTCCTTCCAGCGCACCCGGAACCTGCCGTCGGGGTCGACGCCCTCCTCCACGACCCCGCCGAACGGCACGGAGACGGTGTACTCCGGGCGACGGATCTCCCACGGGTTCCCCCGGCGCAGCCACTCGTCCGGGTGCTCCACCTGCCAGCCGTCGCGGATCTCCTGGCGGAAGATGCCGAACTCGTAGCGGAGGCCGTACCCCATCGCGGGGTACCCGAGGGTCGCGAGCGAGTCCATGAAACACGCGGCGAGGCGCCCGAGGCCACCGTTCCCGAGGCCCGGGTCGTCCTCCTGCTCGAACAGCGTCGGCAGGTCGAGCCCGAACTCCTTGGCGCCGAGCGCGGCCAGATCCCGCAGGCCCAGGGTCAGGAGGTTGGCCTCGAGCTGCTTGCCCAGCAGGTACTCGAGCGAGAGGTAGTACACGCGCTTGACGTCGAGCTCGGCGTAGCGGTGCTGGGTGCTCGTCCATCGGTGCACCAGGCGGTCCCACACGGCGCGGGCGACGGCCAGGTACGCGTCGTTGGTGGTCGCCGACTGCACGTCCTTCGCGAGCGAGAACGTGAGGTGGTCGAGCACGGCGCGCCGCAGCGTCTCCGCGTCCATGCCGGTGCGATCGTCGGTGCGGAGCTTCCTGGTCACGGCGCCTCCCTCGGGAACCGCCTGTTCTACCTCGGACCGGCCCCTGCCGGTCAGGGACGCCTCGGTTCAGGGGGTGATCGGCGCCCGGAAGGCAGCAACGTACGCATAGACCGCCACGAGCTGATCCTCCGTGAGCGGTCCCGCGAACCCCGCCATCGCCGTCCCCGGTGAGCCCTTGCGTACGATCTGCAGCCGGCCGGCGTCGCTGTAGTACCGCGCGTGGAAGGCGTCGGTCATGTCGGAGGGCGGGGGGTTCAGTCCCTTTCCTGCCTCACCGTCCCCCTTGCCACCGGCGCCGTGGCACCCCGCGCACTGGGCCTCGTAGATGGCCTTGCCGGCCGAGGTGTCGGGGGCTCCGACCCCGGGCACGGGCGCGTCGTACGCGGCGCCGAGCTCCTGCCGCAGCCGATCCCGGGTAGCCGCCATCATCGCCATGTGCTCGCTGTGTGATCCGTGCAGCGAAGGGGCGACTTCGGTGGGGGCGGGTCCAGGCGCGGGCGCCACGGTCACGGGCTCGCCCCCTGCGCACGCCAGCCACGACCAGATGAACATCTCGACCTCCTCCCCGACCCTATCCAGGAGGAGGCGGCACCGGGCGCCGGGTCCGGCCCGCCCGCCACACCACGAACGCGAGGGCGCCGGCCAGGATCGCGAGGCCCTCCCCACCCAGCAGCGCTACCGCGAGGACGGGATCGGACACACCGTCGAGCAGGTAGCCTTCGGCGAACACGAAGCACACGACGGCCGCTGCGAGCAGCCCCACGCTCCGCCCGGCGGCCGCGAGGGCGAGCAACACGAGGCCGAGCCCCGCGCTGGAGGTGGCGGCGACGAGCGCGTGTTGGCCCCCGGAGACCGTCGCCTCCCACGCGAGCCGGAGCAGCGCGAAGACAGGGAAGAACACTGATACGTCGACCGCCAGCACCCAGGGCATCCGCCGGACGGCCACCGTCAGCGCGAACAACCAGCCGAGCGCCACCACCACGAACGCAGCGGCCGCGGGGAGCGGGACGACCGCATCGAGCCAACCGAAGGCCACCCACACCCCGCCCAAGGTCCCGGCGAGCGCCACCCCCCGCGACCGCAGGCGAGCCGCCAGCAGGGACGACACCCCCACCACCGCCGCGCCGGCCGCCATCGCCAGGAGCTCCGACGCGCCGGCAGCGCTCACCGAGAACACGACCAGCCCCGCCGCCACCGCGCCCACGGCGAGGCCTCGCTGCTCCACCTGCTCGGCGAGGAGGCCGGCTGCCACCTGGACCCCGCCGACCATCGCGAACCCGATCGACAAGGCGGGTTGGGGCACTCCCCGCACCTCCGCGACCACGAAGGCGCTGCCGGTGAGGAGCCAACAGGCCAGCGTCACCAGGACCGGGAGCACCCGCTCGGCGAGCCAGCGGTTGGGCGGCGCGTGTTCGTCGAGCCAACGGAGCAGCGGCTCGCGTTGTTCGGCGGTGATGAGCCCCTCCTGGACCCAGCGCTGGGTGACGCCGCGCCAGTCCATCAGGCGGGTCGGAGGTGGGGCGCCGCGCGGAGGTAGTTGGGCGGGGCCACGGCGGTGACGCCGAGCTCGGCGGCCGCACGCCAGGCCCAGTGGGGTTCCCGCAGCATCGCGCGGGCGAGCGCCACGAGGTCGGCCTGCCCCGACGCCACGATCTGCTCGGCCTGCGCGGGGTCGGTGATCAGCCCCACCGCCATCGTGGGCACCCCGGCCTCGGCCCGGATCCGCCCGGCGAGCGGGACCTGGAAGCCCGGAGACACCGCGGGGGGCGGCGTCTTCGTGGTGCCGCCGCTCGACACGTCGACGAGATTGACGCCGGCGTCGCGCATCCACCGGCACACGTCCACGGCCTCGTCGAGGGTGAAGCCGCCTTCCACCCAGTCCGTGGCGGACAGCCGCACCCAGAGCGGCCGGTCGGCGGGGACCACGGCGCGGACGGCGCGGACGACCTCCAACGGGAACCGCGCCCGCCCCGCGAGGGAACCACCCCAGGCGTCGGTCCGGGTGTTCGACAGGGGCGAGAGGAACTGGTGCAGCAGGTAGCCGTGGGCGAGGTGCAGCTCGATGACGTCGAACCCGAGGGCCACCGCGCGGCGGGCGGCGTCGACGAACGCGGTGGTCACGCGGCGCAGTCCGGCTTCGTCGAGCGCGGTGGGTGGGGGTTCACCGGCGAACGGGACCGCCGACGGCGCGCTGCGGACCCACCCGCCCTCGGTCGGGGCCAGCGCCCGCCCGCCATCCCACGGCGCCGCGTACGACGACTTGCGGCCGGCGTGGGCGAGCTGGATGCCGAGCGCGACGCCCGACGTCCGGCAGAACGCGACGACGGGCGCGAGGGCCTCGGCGTGGGCCTGCGACCACAACCCCAGGCAGCCCGGCGTGATGCGGCCCTCGGGCTCCACCGCCGTGGCCTCGACCATCAAGAGTCCGGCGCCGCCGTGGGCGAGGGAGCCGAGGTGCACGAGGTGCCAGGTGGACGCGAGGCCGTCGGTGGCGGCGTACTGGCACATGGGCGAGACGACCACGCGGTTGCGGAGCACCACGGAGCGGGACGAGAACGGGGTGAACAACGTGGACATCGCCCCCCCCTATCCAGCGTCGGGCAGGGGGCGTGGTCCACGCCACATCGACAGCCAGATCGCCAGGAACGACGGCCGGGGCTCGGTCGGGTCGACGTAGGCCGGCAGGTGGATCCAGGGGACCGCCGGGTGCCGGTGGTGCGCGAGGTGCAGGTGGTAGTTCAGGAACAGCGCTTGCACGACGGGGTTCACCCGGAGGTTCCACGCGCCCTCGCGGGCGTCGAGCGGGGACCAGGCGTGGTCGGCGTACTGCAGCGAACACCAGTGGAGCGCGAAGGCGGCGTAGCACAGGCCCCAGCCGAGCGGCGTGCCCCCGACGGCCGTGAACAACCCGGCCTGGATCGCGAAGGTGGCGGCGATCTCGAGCCGCGGCACCGCGCGCGCCCGGAGGCCGTCGGCGTAGGCCTGAGCGCTGGTCTCGGGCGCGAGCTGGCCGGCGAGCGCGGTGAGCAGCCCGGGGGCCACGAGGTACACCGCCACGCTCGCGAGCGACAACAGCCAGAACCCGCCCGTGAGGATGCCGTACCACTGCAGGGCCTTCCGCCACCACGACTCGCCCGGCCCGACGTAGTCGAAGCGCTCGACGGGGCTGCGGTTGCGGCGGTGGTGGCCGAGGTGCGCGGCGCGCTGGAACCCGAACCCGGTGGGGAAGAACGCCGCCAGCCACCGCCCGAGCCAGGTGTTCACGGCCGCGTCGGGGTGGAGGACGCCGTGGACGGCCTCGTGCAGCAGGGAGAACACGGTGTTGCCGACGAAGCTGAAGGCGAACGCGGCGCCGAGCCGGACCGCCCAGGACTCCGTGTTCGACGCGAGGGCCAGCAGGGCCACGCAGCCCCCGGTCGCGCCCGCGACCAGCACGAGGTTGAGCCGCACCGGGATCGGAGCGTGGTCCGTCACTTCCGTCGGCGACCCAGCAGGAAGCCCACCGCCAGGCCCAGCGCGAGACCCCCTGCACCCGCCCCCAACCCCACCCGCGTGAGCCACCGCGCGGCGTCGGTCAACACGGCGGTGTCGAACAGGTTCGCGGAGGAGTGGGCCGAGGCCACGAGCCACTTGCCGTCGACCCGCACGAGCGTCGCCGACCAGCGGCTCTCGACGACGTAGGTCTGGCCGGTGGCGAGCACGAAGGTGTCCGTGGACGGGCCCCAGGCGATGGCGGTGTCGTCGTCGTACAGCAGCGACAGCTCGTCGGACCGCACGTCGAACGCGAAGTCCGTGACGATGGCGCTCGGGCCGTCGAGCATCTTCCCGACGTAGCCCTTCACGGCCTCGCGGCCCCGGAGCCCGACGCCGTTGGGCGTGGTGAACACCACGTCGGGGTGCAGCGACGCGAGCATCCGGTCCACGTCGCGGGCCTGCACCGCAGCCAGGAGCTCGGCCCGCAGCGCGCGGAGCGCATCGTGGACCTGCTCGGGGGTCTCGCGGACCACCTCGGGCGCGGCGGGCGGCAGGGCGACGGGTTCCTGGGCGGCAGCGAACGCGCCGAGCAGCAGGGCGATCATGGGGTCTCCGGGGAGCGGGCGAGGTGCGCCAGGATGCCATAGAAGACGCGGGACAGGCCGGGGATGCGGAGGTAGTGCGACGCGCCCCACACCGGGTACACGTCTCCGGCGGCGGCGTCGGTGAGCCGGCCGAACCCGTCGTTGGGGCCGAGGTGCGCCAACATCTCGTGGCGCCGGCCCACGTTGCCGTCCAGGTGGGACCGGAGCGGTGCGCCCACCACGCTGACGATCCGGGCGCCGGCCGGCAGGTCGATGGGCGGCGCGAGCAGCGGGTTCTGCGTGGACAGGCAGTCGACGAGCGCGGGGTCGATGCGCCGAACCCACATCAGCATCCGCGAGCTCCACCACACCCAGGGGTGGCGGACCGGTCCGATGTCCACGAGGGGACAGCCCCGGATGAGCCCCGACACGTTGAGCCAGGCGCGGACCGCCTCGCGGTGGGGCCCCGGCGTGCGCATGGCCACGGTGAAGTCGGCGCCGCCTTTCGAGAACGACGCCACGATGGCGCTGCCCGGCGCGGCGGTCGCGAGGGCTTCGCGGATGGCGACGGCGTTGTGGTCGGCGCTCCCGAGGCTCGGGGTCTCGATCACCCGCACCGCGAGGCCGAAGTCTGCGGCGAGGTCGGCGAGGACGCTCCCGTCGCCGCCGTACTCGGGGCGCTCGCGCCACCCGGCTGCGGGCACGATCCACAACGTCCCGCGGAGCGGAGGGCACCCGGCTGCGGGCGCGAAGGCGTCGACCTCCGCCACGAACCGGCGGTGGCGCGCGCGGGTGACGACGAACCACACGGCGGTGGCGAAGTCGATCCCCTCGGCGTTCGCGAGGTCTGCGAGCGCGGCGGGGGAAACGTCGTTCGCCGCAGCCCAGGCTTCGGCGCGGGCCCACAACCGGGTCTCGTTGACCATCGCGTGCATCAGGCTGTCGGCCGCGCGTCGAGGAACGCGGAGAAGCTGCGCAACACGGCGTCCTCGGGCAGGTCTCCCCGCACGGTGAACGCGGAGCCGAGCAGCGCGGGGAGGTCGCGCTCGAGGAAGGACAGGTACAACCAGCGGGCGATGCGGGCGCGGAGCGCGACGCCGGGCCCGGGCGGGACGCCGACGAGCAGGTGGAGGGTGGTGGCCTCCGGGCCGTCGGGGACGAGGCCCACCACCGCCCCCGACCCCGTGTGCTTCAGCGTGGACTCGATGACCAGCACCGGCCCGCCCCAACACGTGAGGCTCACGTCCACGTGTTCGCCGGAGAGCCGCCGCAGCACGCGATCGGCGCGGGTGGTGCCGGCCACCCGGCTCCGGTACCGCAACCGGAACCGGTCGGGCCCGGGCGCGTCGACCACCGGGTCCCCCAGGAGCACGCGGCCGTGGACGGTGCGGAGGTGGTGGAGGTCGAAGGCGTTGGCCATCAGCGTGCGCCACGGCACCGGCACCCGGCGGGTGGCGGCCGGCGCGAAGCGGAGGTCCTTCCGGGTGGGGGCCGGCACCTCGGCCGTCGTGGACGCTGCGGGGTACACGAACAGCGCCCGGGAACCCACCGACACCGCGTAGCGCCTCGCGGAGGCCACGCGCGGGTCCCGGCACGCGCCGTCCGGTCCGAACGCCAGGCCGTGCAGCGGGCACACGATCGCGCCATCGTCGGCGGAGCCCGCCGCGAGATCGGCGCCCATGTGCGGACATCGGCGGTCGAGCGCCGACCACCCGCCGGGCCCCCGCACGACCACGCCGCCCTCGCCACCCCAGCGGAACCCGAGGACGCCGCTGCGGGGCAGCGCGTCAGCGCCCGCGACGAGGTACCAGGCGGCGAGTGGATCGGTCGACATGGGGCGAGACGGATAACCAGCCGCGTGACACCCGGGCCGCCCGCCACCGCTGCCGACACGATGTGGGTCACCGCCGCCACGGTGGCGTTCCTGGTCTTGTGGACGACCGTGTACGGCGCTGCGTCGGCGCTCTCGGCGTACGTCCCCTGGCAGGTCCACGTGGCGCTCCCGTTCGAGCCCTTCCTGCCGCTGGTCCCGGCGGCCGCCGTGCCCTACACCTCGCTCGCGGGCCTGCTCCTGCTCGTCCCGCTGGCGGGGCGCACGCGGGCGAACGTGCTCCCGGTGTTCCGCGGGCTGGTGGCGCAGACCCTGGTGGCGGCGGTGTGCTTCGTGGTGCTGCCGGTGGCCCGCGAGCCGTGGCTCGATCCCCCGCCGACGACCGCGTTCATGGCGATGGCGGACGCGATGAACCTGGACCGCAACTACCTGCCCTCGCTCCACGTGTCGTACGCGACCACGGCGGCGCTGGCCCTGGCCCGCCGGGGGCGCGGCTGGGGCGCGGTGGGGTGGACCTGGGCGCTCGCGATCACCGCGGCCACGTTGCTCCTGCGGTACCACTACGTGCTCGACGCCGCCGCGGGCCTGGCGCTCGCAGCGGCCGCCGACTGGTGGGGCCACCGCCGGGTCCGCGCCTGAGCGCCCTCAGCGCCCGTGCGCCCCCCGTCGGCCGAGCGCCGCAGCCCCCCGCGACGCCGCGAAGGCCAGCGCCGCCTCGAGCGGGCGCCCCTCCGCCAGCGCGAACGCGAGCCCGGCGGCGAAGCAGTCCCCAGCGCCGTACGCGTCCCCGGTCGTGTCCAATGGAGCGACCGGCGCGTAGCGTCCCTCCTGCCCGTCGGCCGTGCGGAAGTGCCCTCCGCGGGCGCCCTCCGTGGTCACCACCACCCGCGGCGGCGGGTCGAGGTCCCCGGGCGCGTACCGCTCCGAGGGGTCGGCGGCGCTGTGGACGAGGGCGTCCAGCTGCACCCCGGCCGCCTGGAGCACGGGCAACACCCGCGCGGTCGCCACCAGGACCCGCGCGTGCCGCGCGCCGCGCAGGGCCTCCGCGTCCCCCTTGCAGAAGTAGACGGCGTCGGTGGGCTCCGCCAGCGTGAGGCCGGCTGGCGCCTGGGCGGCACCGATCACCACGATCGTGCGCTCCCCTGCAGGGTCGAGGAGGGTCACGGCGCGGCGCTGGGGTCCAGGCGAGGTCGTCGCGTGCACCGTCACGCCGAGGCTCGCCAGCGCGGCGGGGACGGACTGGCCCACGGGATCGTCGCCCAGGCCGGTGTACAGCGAGCAGCGCCCGGCGAGCCGCGCGAGCTCCACCGCTGCGACGCCGCCTCCCCCAGCGGCCTCGTCCCACGCTTCGCTGCCGTGCAGGATGGCGCCCGGGGTGGGCGGGTGGTCGACCCGCACGAAGGTGACCCACTCCACATGGCCGACGACCGCCACCCGCACGCGCGCCTCCCCGGCGACACGGTACCCCGGAGCGGCAGCGCGATACGCGGCGTCGGGGGGACCGTGGGACGCTGGCTGCAGGGTCTGGCCTGGCTCCTGGTGGCGGGGCTGGCGGTGGTGGTGGCCGTGGACACCGTGCTGCTGCGCGGCCTGCAGCGGCGCGTCGGCGCCCTGGAGGCCGAGCTGGCGACGCTCCCTTCGGCGGGCCTGGCCCCGGTGGTGCGCACGGGCGCAGCGCGGCCCTCGGAAGACGCAGCGCGCGAGGAGCGGCGCGAAGCGTTCGACAAGGCCCTGCGGGAGCGGATCGAGGCGGTGCTGGCGGACAGCGAGCGGCGGCGCGAGGACGACCGCGGCGCGCGGTTCCAGGAGGTCCTGGACACGCAGATCGAGGACTGGGCCACGGCGGAGCACGTGGACGAGGCGACGGTCGCGACGGTGAAGGAGGAGCTGAACCGCCGGGCGGAGCTGTTCCGCGCGCTGCGCCAGGAGGTCCGGGACGGGTCGCTGAGCTTCGTCGAGGCCCGCGACGAGATCGAGGCGAGCCGCGCGGAGTCGGACGCGGTGCTGCAGCGGGCGCTGGGCGCGCAGCGGTTCACCTCGCTGGAGGACGAGGTGTTGTCGCGGATGGGTCCCCCGGGCCCGGGGGGCGGACCTCCCCCTCCGTGACTCACTGCGCCCCGCGCAGGAGTTGAGCCGCAGGCCGAGGCCGAGACCGAGGTCGAACTCGAGGTCGAACTCGAGGTCGAACTCGAGGTCGAACTCGAGGTCGAACTCGAGGTCGAGGTCCAAGTCGAACTCGAGGAGTCGACGGCTGGCGGCCAAAAATTGGCGCTTGGGCCCGATACTCGCTTGCCCG
>JBIKWC010000309.1:0-8697 GCA_044356535.1 Myxococcota bacterium | reverse complement strand
GTTCCCGGACCCGGTGCAGCGGGGTCCCCGAGGAGAGCGTTCGCCCATGACGCAGCAGAAGGAAGCCGCCGAGCCCGAGGTCCAGCAGCTCATCGACATGGGAAAGCAGCGTGGGTACGTCACCTATGAGGAGATGAACAACTTCCTCCCCACGCACCTCATCTCGTCGGACCGCCTCGACGACGTGATGATCATGTTCTCGGACATGGACATCGAGATCGTGAACGAGGTGCGCAAGCGCGCCGAAGCCGAGCGTCGCGGACCGCCCAAGCCCGGAGAAGAAGCCAAGCCCGGCGCCGAACAGGCCACCCGCTCGAACGACCCCGTCCGCGTCTACCTCCGCAAGATGGGCTCGGTGTCGCTGTTGTCTCGCGAGGGCGAGATCGAGATCGCCAAGCGCATCGAAGACGGTGAGGTCGGCGTCAAGCGCATCGCCCTCACCTCCCCGCTCGGCCTGCAGTTCGTCGACGACCTTATCTTCGAGGAGGACGAGCGCATCCAGAAGGCGCTCAAGTCCGGCAAGCGCCCGCGTCCCATGCGCACCCGCCAGGGCCTCACCCTCCTCGAGGTGAAGACCCAGTCCGAGGTCGACGCGAAGAAGCTCGCAGGCCTGCGCGACGAGCTCGACAAGGCGAAGTCCAAGAAGCGCCGCAACGAGGTCGAGGACGACATCGCCGTCTGCGAGGACGAGCTCCTCGGGTTGATGGATTCGCTCGACCTCACCAAGAAGCAGATCTCTCAGGTGAGCCAGCGGATCCAGGAGTCCTGGATGCTCGCGGCCCGCGCCGAGAAGGAGATCGAGCGCGTCGCCCGCGATGCCCGCCTCCCCGTGCGCGAGCTCCGCCCCGCCATCCGCAAGGTGCGGCGCTCGCTCGACGCAGGAGGCCGAGAGGTCATCGAGCGCACCGGCATCCCCGAGGACGACTGGAAGGACTTCGACTCCCGGGTCCGCCGCGAGCTGCGCAAGGTGCGCAAGATCGAGAAAGCCACTGGCATGACCCGCGACGAGCTGTACCGCGCGGCCATGGAGCTCAAGCGCGGCGAGGCCCTCGCAGAGCAGGCCAAGTGCGAGCTCGTCGAGGCGAACCTGCGCCTCGTCGTCAGCATCGCCAAGAAGTACACGAACCGGGGCCTCCAGTTCCTCGACCTCATCCAAGAGGGGAACATCGGCCTGATGAAGGCCGTCGAGAAGTTCGAGTACCGCCGCGGCTACAAGTTCTCGACGTACGCTACCTGGTGGATCCGCCAGGCCATCACCCGCGCCATCGCCGACCAGGCGCGCACGATCCGCATCCCGGTCCACATGATCGAGACGATCAACAAGCTCATCCGCACGCAGCGCCACCTGCAGCAGGAGCTCGGCCGCGAGCCTTCGCCCGAGGAGATCGCGGACAAGATGGAGATGCCGGTCGAGAAGGTCCACAAGATCCTCAAGATCGCGAAGGAGCCCATCTCGCTCGAGACCCCGATCGGCGAGGAGGAGGACAGCCACCTCGGCGACTTCATCGAGGACAAGAACACGTTGTCTCCGTCCGAGAACATCGTGAACAACTCCCTCACCGAGACGACCCGCAAGGTCCTGGCCACGCTCACGCCGCGGGAGGAGCGCGTGCTGCGCCTCCGGTTCGGCATCGGCCAGCCCCACGACCACACCCTCGAAGAGGTGGGTCAGGACTTCGAGGTCACCCGCGAGCGGATCCGCCAGATCGAGGCCAAGGCGCTGCGCAAGCTGCGGCACCCCTCGCGGAGCAAGCGCCTGCGGGCCTTCATCGAGGGGTAGCGCGGGCGACGAACGCCGTGAGCGGCCGCCCACCCCGGACTTCGACCCCGTCCGGGAGCACCACCACCAGCTCGCGGTGCGTGCGGCGGACGACGTAGCCCCCGAGCGCCCGCGCGCGGGTCTGCCAGCGGCGGAGCCGGGCCAGGACCACGGCTTCGTCTTCGTCACCGGGCAGATCGAACGCGATCGAGCGCATGCCCCAGGGTGACCCGCCAGCGCGCCAGAACCTGTCCCCCGGCCTCGGTTAGGCGCGTACATGACCCCCATCACCCGCGGCGTCTGGCTCGCAGTGGCCGCCGCTGCTGCGTTCGGCGCCACCGCTCCGTTCGTGCAGCGGCTCGGAGCGGACGCGGGGCCCCCCGCCACGGCGGCGCTGTTGTACGCCGGGGCAGCGGGCTTCGCGCTCCTCCCCCACCACCGCGGCGCCGAGGTCCGCCTCGACCGGTCGTGGTGGGCACGCGTGCTCGCCGTGGGCCTGTCCGGGGCGTTCGTGGCGCCCATCGCGCTCGCGGCCGGGCTGGCGCGCACCCATGGGACCACCGCGTCGCTGCTGCTCAACCTCGAGGCCGTGTTCACCGTGGTCCTCGGGGCGCTGTGGTGGCGCGAACCCGTGGGCAAGCGGGTCGCCGCTGCCGTCGTCGTGATCGCGGGCGGCGGTGCGCTGGTGGGGCTCGAGCCGGGCGGCGCCGGCGGCAGCACCTGGCTCGGGCCCGCGCTGGTCGGCGTCGCCACCCTCGCCTGGGCGACCGACAACACGTTGTCCCGACCGCTGTCCGACCTCGACCCGGGCGACGTCGTGGCGGCGAAGGGCCTGGTGGGCGCCGCGGCCTCGCTGGTGGTGGCGATGGCCTCGGGGGCGGCCTGGCCCGCGCTGGGGCCGGCGCTCGGGATCGCGCTGTGTGGGGCGATCGGGTTCGGCGCGAGCCTCCGCCTCTATCTGCGGGCGCAGCGGGTGCTCGGCGCGGCGCGGACGGGTTCGGTGTTCGCGGTGGCGCCGTTCCTGGGGGCGCTGTGCGCGGTCCTGCTCGGTGAGCCGCTCGGGGGCTGGCTCACCGTCGCGGGCGGCGCGGCGATGGCGTTCGGCGTGTGGCTCCACCTGGGGGAGGCGCACGACCACGAACACGTCCACGAGGCGCTCACCCACGAGCACCCACATGTCCACGACGACGGCCACCACGACGATCACGTCCACGATCCGCCGGTGGTGGGCGTGCACTCCCACGTCCACACCCACGTCGCTCGGACCCACACCCACCCGCACGGGGAAGACCTGCACCACCGACACCACTCGTGATGCCGCGCGCGCGTGCCGCGATCGCCCGCGTACCACAGCGCGCCCCAGCGGTACGCAGTCCTGAGATTTGCCATCCAGCCGCTCCCGCGTCATGCTCCGCGCCCTGGAGTCGACGTGTTCTGGTTGCTCTCCGCTGCCCACGCTGCGCCCGCCGTGCCGAAGCTCGACCTGCCACGCCCCGCGTGGAGCCTCGACCTGTACGAGATCTGCTTGCCGTCCGGGCTGCTCGTCGACATCGTCCGGCGCCCGGAGGCCGGCGTCGTCGCGGTCACCACGGTGGTCGGCGGTGGCTCCGCCGCCGAGACCGACGCCACGCGCGGCGCTGCCCACCTCGCCGAGCACCTGTGGTTCCAGTCCCGGCCCGACGGGGGTCCGCGGATCCTCGATCGGGAGGCGGGGCTCCAGCTCGACGGCCTCACCCTGACCGACGCCACGGTGTACGCCACGGTGGGCAGCCCCGACGATCTCGCCGGGCTCCTCGCGCTCGAGGTGGCGCGCCTCCAGGATCCGTTGCGCGGCGTCACCGAGGAGGGGGTCGCCGCCGAGCAGCGGGTCGTCGCGTCCGAGCTTCAGTACCGGGGCGAACACTCCGCCCGCGCCGCGATCCGCTGGCTCGACGGCGCGTTGTGGCCGGCCGATCACCCCTACGCGGCCTCGATCACGTCGCTCGGCCAGGCGGGTGCGCTCGACCTCGCCGCCGTCCGGGCCTATGTCGACGCGAGCTACCGCCCGGAGCACACCGCGATCCGCATCGAGGGCGACGTCGATCCGGACCGGGTCTCGAAGCTGCTTCAGGACGTCGCGCCGGACAGCTGGCTGCGGGGCGACCACCGCACCTGCACCCACCCGTCCACCCAGGGGGACCCACCGCCGCCCCCCAGCACCGCGCTCGTCACGGCGAAGGCACCCATGTGGCGTCCGCACCTGTACCTGGGCTGGAGCCTCCCGGCGGCGGGCACCACCCAGGACACGCGCATCCGCCTCGCGGTGGCCGTCCTGGACGAGATCGTGCGCCGCGCCGTGGGCTTCGACCGGCAGCGGGGCACCGACGAGGTGCAGCAGGGGTGCACCTGGTTCCCGGGGCAGCGCGCCTCGAAGGTCGTGTGCGAAGTGGAGTTCCCCTCGCAGGCTGCAGCGGAGCAGAGCCTCGCGCGCATCCGCGGCACGCTCGACCACCAGTGGATCGTGGGCGAGGACGCAGTCCGCAACCCCGTGATCCGGGAGGCGGCGGGGCAGTTCTGGCTCGACGCGTTCGCAGCGCTGGACGACCTCGACGCGGACGCCCTCGCGACGCGCGCGACCGGCAGCTGGCGCGGGGTCGCGGATCCGGCCGCCGGGACCGTGGACACCGTGTACCAGGCGACCGTCGAGGAGCTGGCGGGGCTCGCGCGCAAGTGGCTCGGCCCGGAGCGGATGGCAGCCGTGTTGCTGGTCCCCGGCGCGCCGCCCGTCGCAGCGGGGCAGCAGCAGGCGGCCACCGACCCGCTGGCCTTCCCCGAGCTGCCGCCCTGGAAGCCGGCCGTCCCCCGCCTCCGCCCCGTCGCGGGCACGCTCGAGAACGGCCTCACGGTGTGGTCCCTCCAGCGAACGGATGCCCCCTACGTGGCGCGCGCGAGCCTCGTCGCCGACGGCGGGTGGGCGACGAGCCCGGTCCCGGGAGCTTCGGAGGTGCTGGAGGCCGTGGAGTACCCGACCTTCCCGACGCCGTGGGAGGACGTGCGCAACCGCGTGCCCCACGACCTCACCTACGCCTACCGCTCGTCGACCACGGAGGTCCACCTCCGGGGCCCCGCGGACAGCCTCGACGTGGCGTTGTGGGCGCAACACCACCTCACCACCATGTCGCTGGACATGGAGAGCAGGCAGCAGATCCTGGACAACCAGCTCCTGCCGTGGTTGCCCATGCTCGGGTCGGTCGCGGGCCTCACCACCGACGCGCTGCGGATCGACCACCTCCTGCCGCTCGACCGGGCGTCCCGGCCGTGGTGGGACCGGACCACCGCAGCCAGACTCGTCACCGAGGGGCAGGCCCTCACCTGGCAGCGCACCGTGTGGCGCCCGTCGACGAGCGTGCTGGTGGTGACGTCGCCGCTCGACCCCGCCCGGGTGCGCGCCGGCGCCGAGAGCCGCCTGGCGTCGTGGAAGGAGCCCAAGAAGGTGGCTCCCCCCGCCCCGGTGCCGCCCCCCGCGGCGGGTGACGCACGGACGTGGATCCTCGAGGGCCAGGGCGTGCTCTCCTCGATCACCGCCGCGTGTCGGGTCCCTGCCCGCACGGAAGGCAACGCAGCGGCCTTCGCGGTGCTGGGGCCGATCGTGGACCGGGCCCTGTTCCAGTCGCTCCGCGACGGGCTCGGCCTGTACGTGGCCGAGGCGGGCGTGTCCTTCCTGGACGACCGCGTCGGGCTGCTGGAGGTGCGGGTGTACAGTCCGCCGGACCGCGCTGCCGCCGTCGTCGACGCGACCCGCGAGGTCCTGCGGGCCGTACACGCCGGGACGCCCGCAGCGGCGCTCTCGTGGGGGCAGCTCGCGGCCAGCGCCGAGCTCACCAACCGGGCGGCGAGCGCGCGCCGGGCCCACGGCCTGCTCCTGGAGGCCGCGCGCGAAGGCCGGAGCCCGGAGAGCCTCACCACGCTGCGCACCGCGATCGGCGCAGTGACGGCGGCCGACCTCACCGCGCTGCTCGCGGACTGCGCTGGCCACGAAGCGGTCACCGTGCTCGGCCCGAACCCTCCCGGGCTCGACGGCGAACACCTGGACTGGGTCGCGTACGACCAGAAGATCGCCGAACAGCTCCGCTAGAACACGAGGAGCGTGAGCACGACGGCGACGGCGTCCTCCCCCGAGCCGAGCGCGGGCTCGGCTTCCTTCCCGTCCAGCGCGAAGATCGCGCCATCCCAGCCTTCGGGCGTGGCCGGCCGGCGGGCGGCAGCGTGGACGGGATCTGCCTTCGGGATCCGGACGGACCACGCATTCGTCGACACCTTCGTGAGCGTCGCCGCCGGGAGCGGCTGGAACCGCCCGCGGACCACGACCGTCACCTTCGGCAGCACTTCACCCATGCCGGGTGCCTTAGCTGGGAGACGACCGCTGCGGGAGCGGCGCGATGGTAGGGGAAGCACAGGAGGTCTCGCATGACGGCACACCGGTGGTTCGAAGACGCAGCCCTCTCCATCGGAAGGACGCCGCTCGTGCGCCTCCGTCGGGTGCTCGACGGCGCACCCGTCACCCTGCTCGCCAAGATCGAGGGCCGCAACCCCGCGTACTCCGTGAAGTGCCGCATCGGCGCCTCCATGGTCTGGGACGCAGAGAAGCGCGGCGTCCTCGGAGCAGGCAAGGAGCTCGTGGAGCCCACCAGCGGCAACACCGGCATCGCCCTCGCCTTCGTCGCTGCCGCGCGCGGGTACCCCATCACCCTCACCATGCCCGAGACCATGAGCATCGAGCGCCGCAAGCTCCTGCTCGCGTACGGCGCGAAGCTCGTCCTCACCGAAGGCGCGAAGGGGATGTCCGGAGCCATCGCGAAAGCCGAGGAGATCGCCGCCAGCGACCCGGGTCGGTACGTCCTGCTGCAGCAGTTCAAGAACCCCGCGAACCCCGCCATCCACGAGGCCACCACCGGCCCCGAGATCTGGGACGACACCGAGGGCGCCGTGAACCTCTTCGTCGCTGGCGTCGGCACGGGCGGCACCATCACCGGGGTCAGCCGGTACCTCAAGGCGAAGAAGCCGGACGTCCGCTCGTTCGCGGTCGAGCCGTCCGCCAGCCCCGTCCTCACCCAGCGGCGCGCAGGGCTCCCGCTCCAGCCCGGCCCCCACAAGATCCAGGGCATCGGCGCGGGGTTCGTGCCCGACATCCTCGACCTTTCCCTGGTCGACGAGATCCTCCAGGTCACCAACGACGAGGCGGTGGCCATGGGAAGGCGGCTCGCGCGCGAGGAGGGCCTGTTGTCCGGCATCTCGTGCGGCGCGGCCACCGTCGCGGCCGTCCGCATCGCCCAGCGCCCCGAGAACGCAGGCAAGACCATGGTCGTCGTGTTGCCCGACTCCGGGGAGCGCTACCTCTCCTCGGTGTTGTTCGAGGGGATGTTCGACGCCGAGGGCCGCCCGCTGTGAGCTGGCGCGAGGACCTCGAGGCGGTCGCGCCGGCCTTCGCGCCCGCGGGGGTGGGACGTCCCCTGCCCTCCCGCGACGCGCTCCATCACGCGATCGTCGACCTGCGCGCCGCGTGGTTCGCCGACCTGCTCGGTCACGACCAGCCGGTACCTGCGCTGCTCCTGTCCGCCGTCGAGGCCCTCGAACGCGAGCTCGCCGCCGAACCTGGCTTCGGGCCCGGGGACGTGGCCCGCACCCTGACCACCTTCGTCCGCGCCATGCCGGAGCTGCGCGCCACCGCGTTCACCGATCTCGACGCCGCCGTCGACGGAGACCCTGCCGCCCACGACCGCGCCGAGGTCCTCGCCTGTTACCCCGGGTTCCGGGCCATCTTCCAACACCGCGTGGCGCACGTGCTGCACGGCGAGGGCGCGGTGTTGGTGGCGCGGTCCCTGGCGGCCGACACCCACGCGTGCACCGCCATCGACCTGCACCCGGGCGCCCGGATCGGGCCCCGCTTCTTCATCGACCACGGCACGGGCGTGGTGATCGGGGCCACCGCCGTCGTGGGCGCCAACGTGCGCCTGTACCAGGGGGTCACGCTCGGCGCGAAGAGCTTCCCCACCGACGCCGCCGGGAACCTCATCCGCGGCGCGCTGCGCCACCCGATCCTCGAGGACGACGTCACGGTCTACGCGGGCGCCACGATCCTCGGGCGCATCACGATCGGGCGGGGCTCCGTCATCGGCGGCGGCGTGTGGCTCACCCGCTCGGTGCCGCCCGACAGCCGGATCCTGCAGGCGGCGGCCCGCGCCGAAGCGTTCGAGGGCGGCGCGGGCATCTGAGCGGGGGTAGCAGGTGCCCCGGAGGCAGTGTTGCCCACGATCACCGAGCTCGACGCCCACCTCGCCCGCACCCCCGACGACCTCTCCGCGCGGTACCAGCGCGCTCGGCTCCTCGCCGAAGCAGGCCGGTTCGCCGCCGCCGTCGAGGACCTCAAGGTCGCGGTGCTCGACGACGAGGTGATGGCCGCGCTCGGTGACGATCCGGGGCCCCTCGGTCCCCTCCTCGAGCACCCCCACGTCGTGCTGGCGATGGACGCCGATCCCGAGCTCTCGGACGCGCTCGACGCGCTCCAGACCAGGGACTTCGCCGCGGTGCTCCGGGCCCCCGACGACGGGCCCCACCCCGGTACCGCGGCCTACCTCAAGGCCGTCGCCACCTCCGAGCTCGGCCAGAACGCCGAGTCGCTCCGCTGGTCGGAGAAGACGGCGGAGCTGCTCCCCGACGTACCCGACGCGTGGTTCAACCTGGGCTGCGCCTACGAGGCGCTCGACCGCAAGGCCGACGCGATCACCGCCTACCGCCGGTCCACCGCCGCCGCCCGCGACTTCGGCAACGGCTGGTACAACCTGGCGTTGCTGCTGCGTCGCACGGCCGACCTGCGCGGTTCGCGCGACGCCCTCGAGGCCGCCGTCCAGTCCGACCCGCAGTCCTCCCTGTTCGTCTACAAGCTCGCCGAGGCCTGGGCC
>JBIKWC010000055.1:0-32230 GCA_044356535.1 Myxococcota bacterium | reverse complement strand
CCCTTCGTCGGGGGGCGGCTCCGTCTTGTCACCGTTGCAGGCCCACGACGCGGCGAGGATCAACGAGAACGCCCAGGTCCGCACACGTCCCTCCAGTGGCACTCTACCGCTCCGCGCGGAGCGGGGCCGGCGCCGATCGCCTGCGGAGGCTGGCGGCGATGCTCACGATCAGCCAGATGCCTGCGCCTGCGCCCGACTGGTCACAGGCCCGCCGCGGGAGCCGCCCCGGCCGCGGAGACGGTCGCTCGGGCTCGACCTCCGCCTCGTCGACCGACAGCTCGTAGTCGAACGAGAAGTGCTCCGAGTCCCAGAACCGCGTGCTGGGCGTGGTGGCGCCGATCACGACGTACACGTCGTCTCCCCCCGCGTCGACCGAGACGCTGCCCGAGGTGCCGTCGAACGGGAGCTCGAAGTACTCGGGCCCTGCATCGCGATCCACCACCACGCGCCCACCGAACTGCGCGGGAGACCCCTCGGAACCGAGCGCGTCGCCCTCGATCCCGACGTGTACGACCCCGTCCGGCGGCGACCGGAGGAGGAGCACGTACGAGCCGTACCGCTGGGGCGCGGTGTTGCCGACGCGGCCGGACTCCGGGCCCACGAGGCCGCGCGAAACCACCGACTCGCCCGGGAACAGGGGCGAGAAGGCCGTGAGGTGGGGTTCGAGGATGTCCGCGAGGGGGTGGTCGAGCAACACGGTGCGCGCGACGTGATCGAGCCAGAGCTCGTCGAGATCTTCGCCGCGGTCGGCCAGGAGGGAGCGCATCACCTCGAGGGGGTCGGCCTCGTCCGTGGTGTCCTTCCAGGTCTCGGTGACGACCTCGCGCCCGACGGCGCTGGAGAGGTCGTGCGGGAACAGGAACGCGCCGTACTGGTGGTACTCCTCGAGGGTCCCTTCGTCCGGGTAGTCGAAGGCGGCGACACCCACCTCCGGACGCCAGACGTAGCCGGCGACGAACACGCCGTTGGAGGGGTTGTCCGGCACCGCCTCGATCGCCGCCCACTCCGCGGTCGCCTCCCAGTACCAGGCCGAGATGCCATCGTACGGAAAGCGGCGGGTCTCGCTCTGGATCGCGTGGTAGAACTCGTGGACGGCGGTCTGCTGGAGGTATCCGGCGTCGTAGAAGCTGCTCCGTGCGACCACGACCATCGGCCACCCTTCGATGTCGGTCGTCTGGTACCCGCCCGCGCCGAACGAGCCCGGCGCGCCGTACCCAGTGTCGCCTACATAGACGTTGAAGCGGAACGCGGCCGTCCCGTAGGGCGGGGTGTGCCCCATCTCGTCCACCTGGACCCTCCAGGCGAGCTCGAAGTGCTCCAGCAGCTGGTCGGCTTCGGCGTTCGAGAGGCCGTTGAAGTTGCCCCACCGCAGGGCGAAGTGATCGGAGGTGCGCACGTTCGGCACGTCGTACGCGTCGCGCTCGGAGCGGCGCGCTGCTGCGAACACGGTGCCGTACCGGGCGGCGGGCGCCTCCTGCAGGCGCTCGTACGTGCCGCAGGGGCGCGGTGGGAGCAAGCCACCACTCGCGAGCGCAGACGCGACCCACAGCGGCCCCATCCGACCTCCTTCCGTACTGTACCTTGCCCGGACAGGATCTGGTCGGTCGGGCGTTACCGGAGACCATGCCCCGTCCGCCGCCCCGTCCCACCGAGTCCTGGATCCGCGCCATCGCTGCCCGCTACCTCGATCGCTACGCCGCCACCGAGGCGAGCCTTCGCCGCTGGCTGCAGCGCCGGGTGGGCGAAGCGGTGCGTGCCCACTCCGCCGATCCCGAAGAGGCCCGCCGCCACGTGGATGCCTTCGTGGCGCGGATGCTCGAGCTCGGGGTCCTGAACGACACCCGCTTCGCCGAGTCCCGCGCGAAGACCCTGCGTCGGCGGGGAGCCAGCGCCCGCGCGGTCCGGCAAGCGCTCGCGATCAAGGGCGTGTCGCGCGACGTCGTGGACGGCGTGCTCGCCGAGGAGCACGGTGACCGCGAGCTCGAAGCGGCGCGGACCTTTGCGCGCCGCCACCACCTGGGACCGTGGCGGACCGGACCGGTGGACCCCGCCGGCCGAGCGAAGGAGCTCGCCCGCCTGGGACGGAAAGGGTTCTCGTTCGAGACGGCCCGTCGCATCGTCGACGCCAGCGACTAGGGAGTTCCGAGGACGCAGCTCAGCGGAGCAGGTCGAGCGCCTGCGCGACGGCCGGCCACGCTTTGGCCATCGCCGCGAGCTCGGCCTCGTCGCGGTCCCAGCCCGCGAGCAGCCGCCGCCCAGCCGCCGGATCGTTCGCAGCCCGGCCTGCGGCGGCGAGCAGGCGGGGGAGGCCTCGCCCGTGGTGCTCTTCGGCGGAGAGGCGCTGCAGCAGGTCCTCGGGGACCTGTCGCCCGTCGTGCAGCAGCACCAGGGCGCGCAGGATGTCCGCCACGAGCGCCGTGTCTGGATCGGCTGCGGCCGCCGCTCGCGCCTGCTCCACCTGGTCGCGCGGCAGGAACGCCACCCCCATCTGCGCGCGCAAGAGCTCGGCGTGGTAGGCCGCGCGGTCCCGGATGCGCTCCAGCGCCTCCACCGCTCCGGGCGCGTCCCCCGTCCGGAAGCGGGCGCGCGCCAGCACCAACGCCCCGCTGTCGCCGGTGCGCGGGAGCCAGCGGGTGGCGAACCCCGCCCGGGCGAGCGCCTCCGTCACCTGCCCGGTGTGGAGCAGGATCTCCGCGTCCTCGACGAGCACCTTCCCGGCGTGGTGCAGCTCGCGCCACCCGACCCACCCCAGCACCACCGCAGAGAGCCCGATCGCGACCGCCGGCTCGAACGCTCGCCACGCATACGGCACGAGCAGCAAGAGCGGGGCGGTGCCGAGCACGTGTTCGGCAGCGCGGGCGAACAGGCCGAGCCGGAGGTCTCGCGCGGCCACCGGCCTGCCGGCCCCGTCCACCAGCCCCGAGTCGGGCGGCCCTGGGAAGAACAGGAGGCGGAACAACACGGACGAGGACGGGACCCACAGCCCGAACCCGACCGCCGCGCCCACCGCTGCCGCTCGGGGCGTAGAGAATCCGAGCAGCGCCGGCACCAACCCGAACATCGCCGGCCCCACCACCAGCACGAACACCCGCACGAGGAAGAACGTGACGACCTCCCGCAGCGGCGGGCCACCTGCTGGTGCGACCGGGGTCGTGGGCGGGGGCGCGAAGGGGCTCAGGGGAGCTTCGGCCACGCTCCCCCTTCGGACCACGCGCGTAGCATCGGCAGCCACAGGCGCGCATCCAGACCGAACCCGGTCGGAGACACCTGGAACGCCGCTTCGGTCCGCTCCCACAGGCGCACGGCGCCGGGAGACCCCTGCTGGTGCTTCACGACGAACGCCGAGGCGCACAGGAGGCCCTTGAGGAACCAGGCGTCACCTGCGTCCCGGGGCAGGGCGCGCCACGCGACCTCCCACTCTTCGTGGGCGTCGCGCGCAAACCCGGCGTCGAACAGGTCGCACGCGTAGTCGAAGTCCCCGACCGGCGCGGGCGCAGGGGCACCGGAGGCGGGGAGGGGGCGTCGCGAGCGAGGGCGCTCGGTCAGTTCGCGGCCTTGGGCTCCGCACCGGACCGGGCTTCCTTGATGGAGGCCCACTCCCGCTGGTACAGCAGGAGGTTGTCGGTGACGATGCGCAGGTTGCGGCTGTTCGTCTCGTTGTCGGCCGTGCGGTCGAGGGTGTCCATCTCCTTCGCGAGCGGCCACAACTTCTCGCCGAGCAACGCGAGCTTCGACAGGTCGCGGGACGCGCGGTCCTTGCCCGCGAAGTTCTCGCGGTACTCCTGGAAGATCTTGTTCGCCGCGGTGCCGAGAGCGTTGACCCGGTCGACGAGCGGCGTGGACCGCTGCTGGCTCCCGATCATGTCGAGCTCCTTGCGGTACTGCTCGATCCGGTCGGCCACGATCTTCTGGTTGTTGTCGTTCGAGGGGTCGTTGAGGCCTGCGAGCCTCAGGGATTTCATCCCGCGGAGCAGCTCTTCGAGCGAGGCGATGATGCGCGTCAGGATCGGAGCGTGGCGGCTGATGCGCGGCTGACCGGCGAAGTGCTCGCGGTAGGCCTCGAACTGGTCGTTCGCGAGCTGAGCGAACCGCGAACCCTGCTCCCCGAGGGTGCCGGTGCGGCGCGCGGTCCGGATGGCCTCGGCTTCGTTCCGGTAGATCTCGAGGGAGCGGTCGAGGGTCTCGACGGCGGCCCCCAGGTTCTGGTCCGGGGCCTTCCTGTCGAGGGTCTTCATCTCCTTCTGGATGGACTCGAGCTCGGCCACCAACGACTCCAGGAGCTGGGCGTCGCGGGTGCGGCGGTCCTGGTTCGCGAACGACCGCTGGTAGCGGTGGAGGGCCAGATCGGCCCACATCCGGAGCCGCGCTGCCGGGACCGCGTTCGGGACCGCGTGGGCTTCGCGGATGGAGGCGACCTCGCGGGCGTAGAGGTCGCGGTCGCGGGTGATCCGCTCCTTCTCTTCGACGGTCGCCCGCGCCTCGAGCGCGGTGAGGGTCGCGAGGAAGTCCTCGAGCTCGTCCGGGTCGCGCGAGACGCGGGCGTGGCCGGCGAAGCGCACGCGGTACGAGTTCTGGAGGCGATCGAGTTCTGCGGTGACGGTGGGTTCGGTCATGCCGGCGACACTAACCACCCTTCGGCGGGTGGGCATCAGTTCGGAGCGGAGTGCCGTCGGTCGAGCTCCGCCCGGATCGCCTGGTGCCGGCTCCGGGTGAGCGGGTGCGTGAGCGCGACGACCCCGCAGATCGCCACCAGCAGCCCGGCCACGGGCCCGATCAGGACGCGGATCACGCTCACCACGTGGTCCGGCTGGTGGGTGGCGGTGCCGTCGTAGCCGGCCCAGCCGAGCAGCTGCAGCCCGAGGAACACCGCCAGCGCGCCGGCCATCTTCCGAAACAGGTTGCGCGCCCCGTAGAACACGCCTTCGACCCGGCGGCCGGTCGTGAGCTCGGCCTCGTCCACGACATCGGGGACCATCGCGTCGGGGATCACGTGTGCACAGGAGACGCCGAGCCCGATGAACGCAGCCACGGCCACTGCGCTCCAGCCTGCGCCAGCGCCGAGGCCGAAGATCGCGGCGTGGCCTACGGCCCAGACCACTGCACCCACCGCCATCGTCCTGGGCTTCCCGAGGTGCCCGGACAACGCAGACCAGGCAGGCAGCGCCGCGATCGCCACCAGGAGCATGCAGCCCAGCATCCACGACTCCTTCGGGAGCTCGACGGGGCCGAGTGCGAGGGAGCCGGGCCCCACGACGTACCGGATGAAGAACGGGATCATCATCGCGGCGAGGTCGAACGTGGTGTACGCCAGGAGGTACACGGGGACGAGCCGCCGGAACGAGCGCGACTGCAGGGCCGCACGGAACGAGTCCGCGAACCCTGGCCCCTCCTCGCTGTCCGGCGAACGCGCCCGCTCCCGCAGGAGCGTGCCTGCGAGCAGCGGCGGGACCATGCCGAGCACGCCGAAACACGTGCCCGTCACGAGCCACACCTCCCGCGGCCCGGTGCCTGCTGCAGCCACGGCGAGCGCGACCGCCGGCGCACCCACTGCCACCGCGAGCGAGGCCGCGAGGTTGAAGAACATCCGCCAGGCGGTCGCTCCGGTGCGCTCGTCGTAGTCGGCGGTGAGCTCCGGAAGCAGGGCGAAGAACGGCACCGAGACCAACGTCTGCAGCGTGTCCGTGCAGACGTACAAGGTGACCGCGAGGGCCGCGAGGGCCGCCTGGCTCTCCCAGGGCGGGGCCCACCAGAGCAGCGAGAACGCAGCTCCGAACGGCACCGCGAAGGCGAGCAGGAACGGACGTCTCCGGCCGATTCGCGTGCGCACCCCATCACTGAGTGCGCCGACGAGCGGGTCGTTCACGGCGTCCCAGGCGATTCCCACGAGCGAAGCCACGCCTGCGAGCCGCGGATCGAGCCCGAGGGTGTCGGTGAGGAAGACCGGGTAGAAGATCTGGCGGAAGGTGTTGAAGCTGGCGATCGACCAGTCGCCGGAGCCGTACACCATCTTCTGCCACAACTTCACGCTGGTGCTCCCGCGAGGCGCAGCTTGTGTCGCGGCCCAGTGGTGAGTCAACACTGCCCACCGCGCGGCGCGGTGCTATGTGGGGGCGCTAGGGAGGTCGGGTGCGGGGCTGGATCTACGATGCGACGATCCTTCCGCTGACTTCCCAGTGGTACGCCGAAGTCCTCGGCAGGCTCCCGGACGGGGCCCGGCTCCTGGACGTGGGGATCGGCACGGGTGGGGCGCTCGCCAGGAACGCGGAGCTCCTGCGGCGCAAGGGAATCCAGGTGGTCGGCGTCGACATCGACGAGGCGTACGTCAAGCGCGCCCGCAAGGTCATCGAGGAGGCCGGCATCACCGGGCAGGTGGAGGTGCACCTCCAGTCGGTGTTCGACCACCACGGCGGCCCGTACCACGCGGTGTACTTCTCGGCGTCGTTCATGTTGATGCCGGATCCGCCGCGGGTTCTCCGACACGTCTCGTCGCTGCTCTCGAGCGGGGGCCGGGTCTACTTCACGCAGACCTTCCAGGATCGGCGGTCCCCCGTGCTCGAGAAGGCGAAGCCGCTCCTCAAGCGCGTGACGACCATCGAGTTCGGCCGCGTGACGTACGAGGAGGACTTCCGGCGGACCATCGAGTCCGGCGGGCTGCGCCTCCTCGAGCTCACCACGATGGAGACGGTGGGCTCACGGTCGTACCGGCTGGCGGTCGGAGTTCCGGTGGGGGCGACATGAACACGATCAGGTGGTGGTTGGTGGCGCTGGCGGCTGCGGGGTGCAACGGCGAGAGCGAGCCCGTGCTCACCGCCTGCGAGGGCGAAGGGGATCCCGAGGTCGCGATCGGTGACGGCGGGATCGACGAGTTCTCCCCGTGGGAGGAGGGCCACCTGGTGCCCATCACGCAGTCGGGGAGCTGGGGTTTCCGCATCGAGGCACAGACCCGTGGCCTCGACACGCGCGAGCCGATCTCGATGGTCGTGCGGTTCCTGCTCGACGGCGAGACAGAGACCCAGGACGCCGGCGCCAACGTGACGTTCCAGTGCGAAGGAGAGCGACCTGGCTGGGCGGGGCTGTTCGTGCCCCTCGACGACGCCGACCAGACCGAGGCCGCAGCCGCCGCCCTCTCCGGGGTGGTGTTCAACCTCTCCGTCTCGGTGGTCGACGCCGCAGAAGACGCCGCGACGGACGAGGGGGACTTCGAGTTCGAGTTCTGAGCGCTGCCCGGCTCGGGCGGCTTCAGTGGGCCGCGGGTTGGAGGGGGCGGCCGTTCGGCTTGTCGGCGACGAGCTTGCCCTTGCGCGCGACGATCCTGCCGCCCACCATCACCAGGTCGGGCTTCGGTGCGGTTTCGCGATCGGTGTAGGGGGACCACCCCGCTCCGGACACGAGCTCGACCTCTGCCACGCGGGTGACCTCACCCTCCGAGAAGAGCACGAGGTCTGCGTCGAATCCGCGGGCGATGCGGCCTTTGGTGCCGAGCCCGAAGATCCGCGCGGGGCTCTCGCTGCACAAGCTGACGAGCAGCTCGAGCGACAAGCGGCCGTACCGAACCGCAGACAACATCAGGGGGAACAGGAGCTCGGCGCCCGGGACCCCGGCGGCTCCACCGTGTGCCGACGACGGGTGGTGGTCGGAGGCGATGCAGTCGAGCCGGCCGCGCTTCACGGCGGTCCAGAGGGTCTTGCGGTCGTGCTCGGGGCGCACGGGCGGGGTCGTGACCACGCGGATGGCGTCGTTCTCTTCGGTCGAGAGGAACAGGTGGTGCGGTGTGCACCCGGCCGTCACGGGCATGGCGCCCTTCACCGGGTCGATCAGGTCGAGCTCGGCGGCCGTCGAGAGGTGCACGAGGTGGATGGGCCGATCGGTCGACCGCGCTGCATCGAGGAGCTCGGTGGTGGTGTCGGGGCCCACGTCGGCGAGCTGCACGCCCAAGACTCCGGGCAGGTCGAGGTACGCCTTGAGCTGGCTCACGGTGATGGTCGGATCGGGCGCCTGGCCGTCGTGCCCGTGGCCGTCCGACGCCGCGCGGATGGTCGCCAGGATGCCCGTGATGAGGCCATCGGTGAGGGCGCTGCGCAGCGCCGTCGCGTTGTCTCCGGTCGCTGCGCCCCACAGGCCGAAGTCGGTCCAGGTGGCCTGGGACGCGTGCTGAAACCTGCGCTTCGCCGTCTTCCTGTCGACGACGGGCGCGTCTCCGTACGGGAGGGAGACCACGGTGGTGATGCCGCCCGTGACCGCGGCCCGCGATTCGCGCTCCCAGATCCCCGGGTCCCCGTTCGGGTCGAACTGCACGGCCGTGTCGATCACGCCCGGCATCAGGAACTTCCCGATGGCCGAGATCTCCGAGCCGGCAGCGCGCGGCGGGCGAGGTCCGACGTACGCGATTCGGCCGTCCTGGATGGCGACGTCGGCCACCAGCCGACCGGCGGAGGACACGATGGTAGCGTCGCGAATGACCAGATCGTACACGCTGAACCTCGTGGCTCGCTGGCTCTCCCCGCAGTTCCTGCGAGAGAGCAAGACGGGGGGACGTATCCGGTTTCGGTCTCCCGACAACCACGGGCACGCCGCCTCCGACGGCACCACGACATGGAAGTCACGGTCTCCCGCTCCTCGTGTTCTTCCGCCATAACATTGTTGGCTGGCTGGTTATCTTCGGAACCGCAGCTGGGGCCGTCGACGGGGTCCGGCCAGCGTCGGGGCGCCGACACCCCACAGGAGGGGGGGGCACGACACGGGTGTCGCACTTCTCGCGCGGCGCTTCCGAAGCGCAGCGTCCTGCCAGCGCCTGGCTCCAGGTGGTACGCCGATGATGCGGTAGCGCACAGCGCGTGGCACGGTAGTTGCTGAGGAAAGGGCTCAGAGACGCAAGACCTTGTGATGCCGGCGCGTCCGGCACCGCTCGAGACGCCCGGTCGGAGACGGCCGGGCGGCTTTGTTTTGGGCCTGGAGGCGCGTCTCCCGCGCGTTAGCGGGGCGCCATGCAACTCCCCGCAGTCCGGAACTCCGACGCCCTCGTGGAGCGTCTCGCCGTCTCGCGCGATCTGTGGCCTGCGGGCACGCTGGCGTTGTGGACCCGAAGGGAGGACGGTCCGCTCCCCGACCGCGTCTTCTGGCCCAGGGACGCCGGGGAGGTGGAGGCCGTGCTCCTGGCCGCGGACCACCTCGGGATACCGGTCGTCACGTGGGGCGCCGGCTCCGGGGTCTGCGGGGCGGCGCGGGGGCGGTCCGGGGCGTGGGTGCTCGACACGCGGGCGATGGCCCGGATCGGTCCCCTGGACGAGGTCCACCAGACCGTGACGGTCGAGGCGGGAGTCAACGGCCAGCAGCTGGAGGACTGGCTCCAGGCCCGCGGCTTCACCCTCGGGCACTCCCCCTCCTCCATTGCGTGCTCCACGGTCGGCGGCTGGGCCGCGGCGCGCTCCGCGGGCCAGTTCAGCTCCAAGTACGGCGTGTTCGAGGACATGGTGCTGGGCCTGACCCTGGTCAGCGTGGGGGGGGGGCCCCGACGGATCGGTGAGGGCGGCGACGCCCCTGCGGAGTGGCTCGGGTACGTGCTCGGCAGCGAGGGGACCCTGGGCGTCGTCACCGAGCTCACGCTCCGGGTCTGGCGCCGCCCCGAGGCCCGCTGGCTGCGCGGGTTCCGGGTCGCCGACGTGGGCACGGCCGTCGACCTGATGCGGCGGTTGCTGCAGGCCGAGCTCCATCCGTCGGCGGTGAGGCTCTACGATCCCGTGGACACCAGGATCGGTGGCCGGACCACACCGAAGGGGAAAGGTGGCGACCGCTCGGCGTCGCTCGTGCGGCGCTGGCTGAAGCGGGTCGACGCGCTGCCTGCGGTCCACCGCCGGACCCTGGCGCTGCCGCTGGCGCTCCCGGGTCTCGTGAACCGGCTGCTCGATGGCATGGCCTCGGGGTGCCTGCTCGTCGTCGGGTTCGAGGGGGAGGCCCGGGTCGTCGAGGCCGCTGCTGCCGCCGCGCTCCCGCTGCTCGCCGCCGGGGCCGAGGACCTGGGTCCCGAGCCCGGAGAGCGGTGGTACGCCTCCCGGCACGCCGTGTCGTACAAGCTCATGCCCGTGTTCGAGCGCGGTGGCTTCGCCGACACCATGGAGGTCGGCGTGCGGTGGTCCGAGCTCGAGGCGACGTGGTCCGCCGTCCGGCGGGCGCTGGCGCCCCACGCGGTCGTGATGGCGCACATGTCGCACCTCTACCCCGAGGGCGGCTCGATCTACTTCTCGTTCGCGGGCGCCGGAGACGCCGAGACGTACCGGACGGTCTGGGACCTCGCGATGCGCGCCGTGCTCGACGCCGGCGCCACCACGACCCACCACCACGGCGTCGGGGAGCTCAAGGCCGCCGCCGCCACCGAGGAGGTGGGGCCCGCGGTGGAGGGGTGGCGGGCGCTCCGCGCGGTGCTCGATCCACACGGCATCCTGAACCCCGGCCGCCTGTATCTCCCGTCCGACCAGGTCCCCGCCGCACCTGCCTTCCGAGGGCCGACCTCGACCGACGGGCTCACGCGGGTGCCGGCCGGGTCCACGTTCGAGGAGCGGTGTGCTGCCGGTGAGCCCTCGTGGCCCACCCTGGAGCTCCCGGGGCTCCCGAGGTGGCAGCGGGAGCCCTGGCAACAGCCGTGGACCGAGCTCGAGGGGGTGGTGGACGGCGTGGCTTGCCGGCTCGGGCGGGGACCACGGTCTGCGGCGGGTCCCGACCTCCGACCCTGGCTCTTCATGCACGGGGCCAGCCACGTCTCGGTGCCCACTGCGCCACCAGGCCCCCGCGCGCTGGGTCGCGTGCGGATCGAGGCCCCATGGCGGGCAGCGCAGCTCCTCCTCCGGAACGATCTGCGGCCCGGCGCGCTGTTCGTCCGGGACGGGCACCTCTACGTCGGCTTCCGGGGCCCAGCTGCCGAGGCGTTCCTGGCGATCGCGGCCTCGTGGGTGGGGGCGCTCGAACGTGTCCCGTGGGAGGTCGTCCCCGCCGCCGCCGGTCCGCTCGCGCCCTGCGCCGACGACGATCCGGCCGCGGTGCACGCCACCACCCAACACGTCTTCCAGAGGGCCCGGCCATGAGTCGCTACGACACCTGTCGGTTGTGTCCCCGCCTGTGCCGTGACGCCTGCCCGGTCGCGACGGCCGGCTCCGAGGCCGCGGTGCCCACGTTCCTGGCCGAGATCCTGGACCGCAACGAGCGGGGTCTCGTGGACGACGACACGGCCCGCGACGTGATCACCCGCTGCACCGACTGCGGCCGGTGCCAGGAGCACTGCCACCTGCACCGCCCGCTTCCGGCGTGGTTGCGCGAGGCCCGGACCCGGCTCCTCCCACGGACGCAGGTGGCTCCCGTGGGTGAGCTCGTCGGGCCCCACGACGCGCTGGTGGTGGTCGTCGAGGCCGACGGCCGCGACCTGGCCACCGCCGTCGCCTTCCTCGGTCCCGTGGCGGTGCTCCGCACCCCCGACCGGCTCGGGGCGGCGGCGCTGGAGCATGGCGAGCTGGAGCTGCACTTCGCCCAGCTCCGCGCGCGATTGGCGGGCCGGACCGTGGTCGTCGCCGACGGCGGAGTCGGGGAGGTGCTGACTGCCGCAGGGGTCCCGTTCCGGTGGTTGTGGGACGTCGTCGCCGACCCCACCTCCGCGCAGGGGAGCTGCGTAGCCGGCGGGGACCGGGGGCTCGCGTGTTGTGGCGCGCGCGGGCCGCTCGCCGCCCACCATGCAGCCGACGCCGCGAGGGTCGCGGTGTTGTTCGCCCAGCGCGGGGGTGGCGCAGTCCGCGACGCCCGGTGCCGGTCGCACCTCGCGGCGTGTGGCGTGGTGGTGGCCGACACCCTCGACCGGCTGTTGGAGGCACGATGAGCGGCGAACCGACGAGCCCCGAGACCTGGGTGATCGTGAACCCGAAGTCGGGCGGGGGCGGCACCGAGATTCGGCTGGCCGCGCTGCAGACCGCAGCCACACGTGTCTTCGGAGCAGTGAGCTGGCGGGTCACCGCCCACCCGGGGCACGCCACGGACCTCGCCCGCGAGGCGTGTGCGGCGGGGGCAACGCGCATCGTCGCGGTCGGTGGTGATGGCACCGCGAACGAGGTGGTGAACGGCTTGTTCGACGGTGAGCGACCGCTGCGGCCCTCGGTGGTGTTCGGCCTCGTGTCGTCGGGGACCGGCGGCGACCTCGCCCGGACGCTGCGCATCCCGCGGGACCCCGAGGAGGCGTTCCAGCGCGTGCGGGATCTCCCGCCGGTCGCTTGCGACGTGTTGTCCGTCACCTGCACGGCGCCCGACGGGAGCGCGGTCCGCCGGCTGGGGATCAACGTCGTGGGCTTCGGGCTGAACGGCGAGGTCGTGGCCCGCGCGAACCGGAGCAGCAAGCGGTTCGGCGGACGCGTGACCTTCCTCGCAGCCACGATCGCCAGCTTCCTCGAATACCGCCCGCCCAGGGTCCAGGTGCGGTGGACCGACGATCGCGGGGGCACGGGGACGTGGGAGGGACGCCTGTCCACGGTGTTCGTCGCGAACGCGCAGTACTGCGGCGGCGGGATGTGGGTCGGACGAGGGGGATCGATGCACGACGGGGCCGCGGATCTCCTGGTGGTGCCGGAGCTGCCCATCCTGCGGGCCATCATCCAGGGACGACGGCTGTTCTCGGGCACGCTTGGAGATGTCAAGGAAGTGTCAAGAACCAGGGTCGTCCAGGTAGAGGCACTTGCAGATTCGGAAACACAAGTCCGGATGGACGTAGACGGGGAACAACCGGGTTTGCTCCCGGTTTCCATCGACGTTCTCCGAAAAGTGCTCTTGATAGCTGGACAAATGGACTGATGTCGCGGAACAGGGCGCACAACCTGACGCTCGGAGGTAAAATCATAATTCTCATAGAGTTTCAAACTTTGGGAAGCCGGGGTTTGTGGGGGCCCCGGGAGACGGGTTGCAGAACGTCGAGATTCTTCCTAAAGAAAGGGCGTCGGTGCCGATGGTGCCGCCAGTCCTCCGCGACCGCGGAGGCGGGATTTCCGATCTCGAGCCGTCCGGGTGGGGACCGGGCGGTAGCACAACCCCCCAACTGTGGAGTTCATCATGAACAAGGCCGACTTGACCGAAGTGCTCGCCGCTCGCGCCGGGATCCCGAAGGTCCGCGCTGCGACCTACATCAACATCCTCACGGATGCCGTGCAGGAGGCCCTCGTCCGCGAGGAGAAGGTCACCATCTCCGACTTCGGCACCTTCACCGTGTCGCACCGCAACGCCTTCAAGGGCCACAACCCCAAGAACGGCCTCGAGATGCACGTCCCCGAGCGCCGGATCCCCGTGTTCCGCGCCGGAAAGGGCCTGAAGAACGCCCTCAACCCGAGCTGAGACCGACGGGTCGCCCTCCCTCGGGAGGGTCCGAGCCGCTGCGTTCGCGCAGCGGCTTTTTCATTTTTCAGGCGCTCGGGAAGGGTCAGGCCAACTCTCGGCCGACCCCACTCCACCGCGCGAGCCCGACGACCACAGCGGTGTCGACCCGCAGCACCCACCGCCCGAGCCCCACGGGCTGAAAGCCGTGGTCGAGCAGCGCCGCCAACTCGTCCGCAGTCAGCCCCCCTTCCGGTCCCACGCAGAACGCGCCCGCACCGCTCGGGCTGCTCGCGGGTGCTGCCCCCGGAACCCCGACCCAGCGCTCGAGGCCTGGGGGCAAGACATCCAGCGCCTCCCGCAGGGTGCGGAGCGGGGACAGGTGGGGGACGTCGGCGCGCCCACACTGCGCGCTCGCTGCGGCGGTGATCCGGCCCCACCGCTCGGGGTGGTCGCCTTTGGGCACCGTCCGCCGCGTCACCAGCGGGTGCAGGTGGGTGGCGCCACACTCCACCGCCATCCGCAGGAGGTTGTCCAGCGCCGCGCCTTTCGGGACCCCGAACAGGAGGTGCAGCTCGTGGTCCGGCCTCGCCTGGCGGACCGCGGACACGGGCGTCGCGCGGAGGCCTGCCGGCGCGCCGGTGAGCTCGGCGTCCACCTCGCGCCCCTGGCCGTCGAACAACACCACCCGGGCGCCGACGCCGAGACGCAGGACGTGCGTGAGACGGTGGGTCGTCGGACCGTCCAGCGCCGTCGCGCTCCCTGCGTCCGGCAGCTGGTCGACCGGTACGCGCCTCACGACGCCCTCCGGTAGACGAGCGACACCCACCCCTCCTCCGCGGCGCGTTGCGCGAGGAGCAGCCCGGAGAGCGCCTCGTGGACGATGGCCTCGCGGTCCTGCAGGATCCCGGCCACCACGAGCCAGCGTCCGGTGAGCCGCACGAGGTCTGCAGCCAGCGCGCGGACGAGCTCGGCGTGCAGGTTCGCGAGGACGAGGTCGGCGGGCTCCGCGAGGGCGCTGACGGGCTCCGTCGAGAAGTGCCCGGTCAGGCCGTTGCGTGCAGCGTTCTCGGCGGCCTCGCGGATCGCGGCCTCCTCCACGTCGACGCCGATCACCCGCATCCCGCGGGCGGCCGCCACGATCGCGAGGATCCCCGACCCGCACCCGACGTCGATCGCGGTCTGCAGGTCGTGGCTCTCCGGGGTCAGCGCGTCGAGCGCGCGCAGCGCCTGCAGCGTGGTGAGGTGGTGACCCGTGCCGAAGCCCTGGCCGGGCTCGACGATCAACGCGCCGGGCGGGGCGTTCCAGGGCGCGGCGATCGTGAGGCGCTCGGACACGACGATCGGTGGGAAGCTGTCTTTCCAGGACTGCTCCCAGTCGACCTCCGGCGCCGAACCCCACTCCGGGACGACGGGGCCGGTCAGGGGTCGGAGGCGGCGCTCGATCGCCGCGCGATCGGGACCAGGCGCCGAAGACTCGTCGAACCACGCGATCAACACGACGCGCTCGGGCTCCGGCGGCGGCGGCCCCTCGTCCCACGGCTGGAGGGGTTCGGGCGCCTCGCCCGGAAGCCACGCCTCCTGCAGGCCCAGCGCGCCGAGCTCGAACAGCAGGGCGGACACGCGCTCCACCCGCCTGCGAGCGAGGGCCGGAAGCCGGAGCTCCGCGGTCATTCGTGCGGGCACGTCGGCAGCGACGAGTTCGGCACCACCTGACCGGCCTCGACGGCCTTGACGAGCTGCACCACACCGATGGGGCCTTCGCAGCTCTCGGCCCACCGCCCGTCCGGGGTCAGCCCCTTCACGTAGAAGGCCGGGGTGCCGTGCAGGTCGAGGGCGCCGCCGGACAACCCGTCCCGCTGGACCTGCTCGAGCGTCTTCGGGTCCTGCATACACGCCGAGAACTTGTCGATGTCGAGCTCGAGCTGGACCGCTGCCGCGGCGAACAGCTGCTCGCTCATCTGGTTCTGGTTCGCGAACAACAGGCCGCCGTACTCCCAGAACTTCCCTTGATCGTGCGCGCACTGGGCGGCCATGGCCGCGCGGCACCGCTCGGGGTGGTTGCCGGGCCCGGTGACGGGGTTGCACTCGCCCGTGAGCGGAAACACGCGGAACCGCAGGCCGATCTCGGGGTTGCTCTCGACGAGCTGGTGCATCAACGGGAACGCCTGCGCGCAGTGTGGGCACATCCAGTCGGCGTACTCCACGATCTGGATGCGGCCGTTCGGGTTGCCGAGCAGGGGCTCGTCGCCTTCGAGGGGGACGGACTCGCGGGAGACGTACACCTTGGAGAGGTCGGGGCCTGCGGCAGCGCCGGGCTTGGGCGGTGGAGTGGCCAACAACACGGCGGCGTCCACCGGCGCGCGGCTCGCGTACCAGCTCTGGCCGAGCAACGTGGCCGCCACGAACACGCCGGCCACCGTGAGCCAGGCGCTCGACTTCGGCAGCTCGTCGAGGCCGTCGAACAGCGACGCGGCCTCTTCGCGGATCCCGCGGGCGCCGGCGACGATCAGGAGCGCCGTACACGCGTAGATCGTCAGGCAGAACACACACACCGCGCCGATGAGCCAGGCCTGGTAGCCGAGCCACGCCGAGTACCCGACGCCCACGACGCCGAAGGCCGCCACCGCCTGGTAGAGCCGCGTTCCCCGGGACGGGACCAGCGCCACCGCCGCGACGGCCACGCCGAGGAAGAACGCAGAGCCGAAGAGGGCGATCGGGATGCCGCCCAGCATCGAGGCTGCGGAGGTGTTCACGACGTCGCAGTTGATGGTCGCGTCGACGTTGCAGACCGAGGTGCCGCTGGCGTCGAGCTTGCGCACCAGGAGGTACGCGCTGGCGCCGAAGCCCACTGCTGCGGTGGCGACGAGGCCCCAGCGGGGCTGGTTCAGGATCACGCCGAGGCAGGCGAACACGGCGCCTGCAGCCCACGCGAGCAGGCCGTAGTCACCGAGCCCGAACCCTGCGAGCGCGGCGACCGCAGCGAGGACGAACGCACCGTACCGGGTGACTGCTTCCATGGCCCGCGTGCGTATCCCGATCGGCTACCGACCTGCTCGCCGCATCTCGCGGCGGGCGTCCTTCTCCTTGATGGACTCGCGCTTGTCGTGCAGCTTCTTGCCGCGTGCGAGCGCGATCTCGACCTTCACCCGCGAGCCCTTGAGGTACAGCCGGACGGGGACGATGGTCATGCCTTCGCGGCGGGTCCCGCGATCGAGCTTGGCGAGCTCCGCCTGGTGGAGGAGCAGGCGGCGCGGCCGGAGTGGATCGTGGTTCTGGCGGTTGGCCTCGACGTACGGCGCGATGTGCGCCCCCATGAGCCAGGCGCCGTCGGCCGTGAGGCGCACCCATGCCTCGGCGAGGTTGGCGTTCCCGGCGCGCAGGGACTTCACCTCGGAGCCGAGCAGCGACAGTCCGGCCTCGAACGACTGCTCGAGGTAGAACTCGTGTCTCGCCCGACGGTGTTCGACGAGCACGCGGATTGCGTTGGGATCGGGCTTGGCCATGGGGGACCTCTATCCTCCGGGCCGGGTCAGACGAGCTCGAGGCGGCGGGCGCGGGCCGTGATCTCGTCGTCGGCGCCGTGGACGTGCGCGAGCAGCGCGGCCCGCATCCACATCCCGTTGCGCACCTGCCGCCACACCACGAAGCCCGGGTGGTCGTCCCAGGCGTCCGGCAGCTCGTTCACGCGGGGGAGCGGGTGCAGGATCACGCAGTCGGGCCGGATCAGGTGCCGCAGGTCCCAGGACAACACGAAGTCGTCGCTGGTGCCGAGCGAGGCGCCGGGCACATCCCACTCCTGCTGCAGACGGGTGACGTAGATGGCGTCGAGCTCGGCCCCGACGGTCTCGAGGGCCGCGCGGGCCGACGCGTGCAACACGAGCTCGATGCCTGCGGCGGCGAGCGAGGCCACGAACGCGGGATCCGGGCCGTGACCGGGGAAACAGGCCACGTCGAGCCGCCGGATGGCATACCGGGTGAGCAGGAGCGCGAGGGACCGGGCGGCGCGGTTGCGGCCGAGGTCGCTGACCATGAGGATGCGCTTGCCGTCGATGCCGCCGCGGCCCGCGAACGAGTACCGCAGGGTGTACACGTCGAGGAGGGCCTGCGTGGGGTGTTCGGACCGGCCCGAGCCCGCGCTGATCACGGGGATGGGCCTCCGGGACCGTGCCAGCGCCCAGGACGCGCGGATCGCGAAGTCGTCGTCGGGGTGGCGGGTGACGAGGGTGTCGTAGAAGCTCGACAAGGTGCGGACGGCGTCTTCGACGGATTCGCCCTTCACGAAGGAGCTGGTGCGGAGGTCCGCGACGACCCGGACCGAGGCGCCGAGCTTCTCGGCGGCGGCGACGAAGGACTCGTTGGTGCGCGTGGACGGCTGCGCGAACAGGTTGAGGACCCGCTTGCCGGCCAGGAGCGACCGCAGGAAGGGGACGCCTTCGCGGTGGCGATCGAGCCGGCGGATCGCGGTGGCGGTGGCGCACAGCCGATCGAGCTCGGGGCGATCGAACTGCTGGGCGAAGAGCACGAAACGCGGCCGACCGTCGCGGAACAACAGGGCCCGCCGCGCCGACTCGTCCTCGACGCCCGCCCGGAATGCGTCGTAGGTGTTCATCCCACACCCCCGCGCGAACTAGCGCGGCGCCTCCGGGACCGCCATGGAACCCTCCTTCCCGTACGACCTGTGGGTCCGCCCCGTCACCATCGGAGCTCGCCGGTTCGACCTGTGTTGTCTGCGGGACTTCGAGGCGACGGTGTCGGCCCTCGCCGACGAGGTGGCGCGCGGCGGCGACCGGCGGTGGTTCGAGGACTGGTGCCCGATGTTCGGCGCGTTGTGGCCGTCGGCCCTGCACCTCGCGGAGCTCCTGGGCCGGATGCCCCTGCGCGATCACACGCTGCTGGAGCTGGGGTGCGGCCTGGCGCTGCCGTCGCTGGTCGCTGCCTCGCAGGGCGCGCGGGTCGTCGCCACCGACCAGCACCCCCACACGCCCGGGTTCCTCGACGAGAACTGCGCCCGCAACCGGGTCCGCGTGCGCTACGAGCGGTTCGACTGGGCGGGGGAGGTGCCTGCGGATCTGGGTCCGACGTTCGAGCACGTGGTCGCGAGCGATGTCCTGTACACCCGGGAGATGCCGGAGGTCCTCGCCGACGCGTTCGCGCGGTTCCTGGCGCCGGGCGGGACGGGGTGGGTGACGGATCCGGGCCGGCCGTGGCTCCAGGAGTTCGCGGACGCAGCGCGGGCCCGCGGGCTCCTGGTCTCCGTCGACGTGGTGGGCGACGCGGACGCGGTGTTCCTGCTGGAGCTCACCCGCCACCGGTAGGGCGAATCGGCAGTCCGGGTGGGGTCAGGCCAGCGGGGACCTCGCCGAGGGGGCCACCTCCGGTGGTGTCGGCTGCGGGTCGGGGCCGGTCTCGGACGGGAGCAGGAAGTCGGGCCCCCTAGAACGCAGCGCCCGACGCCTCCGTCAGCCAGCGGAGCCACGGCAGCGCCACCTCCAGGTGGTCCGCCACGCGCCCGTCGAGGCCCGGCCCGACGACCTCCTCGCGGGGGAGGGGCCGCATCACCAGGTGGGACTTCTTCTTCAGCTCCTCGACCAGCGGATGTGCAGGGTCGAAGCCCTTCGGCGCGCGCTTCAGGCCTTCGCCCGTGCCGCTCGTGTCCCAGCCCGCCAGCGGGGCCATGGCTGCGCGCCAGGCTGCCGGGTCGTCGACGATCGCGCGCCGGAGCCGCTCCAGGATCGGGGGCTCCGGCATCCACGAGCCGATGCCCAGGAAACACCCGCCCGCCGCCACGTGGAGGTACACGCTCGGCGCGTGCACGTCGGCGCCGCCGTCGTGGCGGAACTGGATGCCGAGGTTCGTCTTGTAGGGGCGCTTGTCGGCGCCGAACCGCGTGTCCCGGTGCAGCCGCATCAGCGAGCCCCCGACCTTGCGGTCGTCGGCCACGAAGTGCGGCGCGAGCGTGGCCAGCACCGGAACCATCGCGCGGATCAGCGCGAGCGCGGGCTCCCGGCAGGTGGTCTCGTACCGGGCCCGGTTCGCTTCGAACCACGGGCGCTCGTTGTGTTCGGTGAGGTCTTCGAGGAACCGGAACGTGTCGGCGGTGAACATGCGCCCGACTACCCCGGCGCAGGTGCCTGCACGAGGCCCATGCCCGGACCCCGCTCGAACGCCAGGAGCCAGCGCTTCCGGTCCAGACCGCCCGCGTACCCCGTGAGCGTGCCGTCGCTGCCGATCACGCGGTGGCAGGGCACCAGGATCGCCACGGGGTTGCGCCCGTTCGCGCCGCCCACCGCGCGCACGGCCGCCGGGGTGCCCAGCTGCCGCGCGAGGTCGGCGTAGGAGCGGGTCTCCCCGAACGGGATCTCCTGCAGCGCGGCCCACACCCGCTGCTGGAACGGCGTCCCGACGGGCATCGCCGGCACCGTGAACCGCCGCAGGTCGCCCGCGAAGTACGCGCGGAGCTCCCGCACGGCCTCGTCGAGGACCACGGAGCTGCCGGCGTCCGGCGCGTCGTGTTCGGGTTCCAGGAACCGGACCTCCCGCACCGCCAGGTCGTCGGCGCGCACCTGCACGCGCCCCACCCCGCTCCCGATCGTCCTGCACGCCGTCATGTGCCACTCCACAGGTGCATCACCGCGTACGCCCGCCACGGACGCCACGTCTCTGCGCGGGCGATCGCCTCGCGCGCCGTCTGGACCCCGAGGGCCCGCAGAACCGCCAGATCGCCGGCCGGGAAGGCGTCGGGCCAGCCGAGCCCGCGCATCGCCACGTACGCCGCGGTCCACGGGCCGATGCCCGGGAGGGCCTCCAGCGAGGTGATCACCTCGTCCGGATCGCTGTCGGCCTCGAGGACCACCGCGCCGCTGTCCACCGCCCGCGCGAGCCCGGCGAGGCAGTCCGCGCGCCGCTGCGGGAGCCCCAGGGCCCGGAGCGCGCCCGGGTCGGCGCCGAGCGCAGCCGCCGCGGGGAACAACCGCCCGTCGGCGTGGGGCTCGCCGAACCTCGCCACCAGCCTGCCGGCGAGGGTGGTGGCAGCGGCCACCGACACCTGCTGGCCCAGGACGGCCCGCACCGCGAGCTCGAAGGGGTCGAACGCGCCCGGCAGCCGCAGCCCCGGTCGGGCGGTGACGCTGGCCGCCAGCAGCGGATCGGCCCCGAGTTGGGCGACGACGCGGTCCGGCCGCGCGTCGAGGTCGAACACCCGGCGGACGGCGGCCACCACCTGCGCCAGGACCGGCAGCAGCGAGCGATCCACCTCCAGCGTGAGGCCGCGATCCGTGGGGGTGGCGCAGATCGCGCCGACGTGTGCACCCACCCGCACGTTCCGCGTCCAGGATCCGTCCCGGACGTCTTCGACCCCGGCGAACGCGCGCTGGGCCAGGAAGCGCAGGAGCAGGTCGCTGTCGAACGGCGGGCGCGTGTCGAGCTGGACGCGGATCCCGTCGCCGCGCCCTGCGCCGGGCCTGCGGGCTTCGGTGGGCGAGGTCCGGGTCCGGGCCCGGAAGGCGTCCCGGAAGGCCCGCTCGCTGCGCCACCCGCTCGCGCGCGCCACGTCGGCCACGGGCAACGTGGTCTGCGCCAGGAGCTGGCGCGCCACGGCCACGCGGTGGCTGTCGCGCACCTCGGTCGGCGGGACCCCGAGCTCCTCGACGAACACCCGGTGCAGGTGCCGGGGGGTGACACCGAGCCCCGCAGCGAGGCCCGCGACCGAGACGGCGCCGCTCGCGAGGCGGCGGATGGCGCGACGCACCAGGCGCGACCGGGCGTCCGTGCTCGCGGTCCCCGGGGCGCGCTCCGGACGGCATCGGAGGCACGCGCGGAAGCCCTGCGACTCGGCCTCCGCGGCGCTCCGGTAGAACGAGCACCGGTCGCGGCGTGGCGTCCGCGCGGGGCAGATCGGGCGGCAGTAGATCCCGGTCGTGGACACCGCCACGAAGAACACGCCGTCGAAGCGCGGGTCGCGGGTCGCCAGGGCCTCCCAGCAATGGTCGGGGTCGAGGGTCACGTGCGGAAGGTAGCTCCGGTCGCGAGGCGCGGTCGGCGGGATCCGGACGTCGAGGCGACGGCGCGTGGGCGTTAGGCGAGGACCGTGCAACCGTCGGATCCCAACGCCACGTTCACCGAGCTCGAGGACGGGAGCCCCGCTGCAGCGGCGCCTGCGCCCGACCGCTTCCGCGTCGAGCGGGAGCTCGCGCGCGGTGGCCTCGGGCGGGTCCTGCGCGGCCACGACACCCACCTCGATCGCGTCGTGGCGATCAAGACCCTCCTGCGCACGTCGCCGTCCGCGCGGGCCCGGTTCGAGCGCGAGACCCGCCTCACCGCGCGGCTGCAGCACCCGAACATCGTGCCCGTCTACGACGGCGGCGTCGACGCCGACGGCCAGCCGTTCCTCGCCATGCGGCTCGTCGGCGGGGTCACGTTGACCCAGGAGATCGAGCGCGCGGGCACGCTGGCGGGACGGCTGCGGCTGCTCCCACAGGTGATCGCCGCCTGCAACGCCGTGGCCTACGCCCACCACCAGCGGGTCACCCACCGGGACCTCAAGCCGGACAACATCCTGGTGGGCGACTTCGGCGAGACGCTGGTCATCGATTGGGGCCTGGCCAAGGACCTGGACGCGCTCGACGAGCCGACCGACCCCGGAGACGGGGCGTCGGGAGTGTCGGGGGCGTCGGGGGCGTCGCTGACGCGGGTCGGGGCGGTGGTGGGTACGCCCGCCTACATGCCGCCCGAGCAGGCAGCAGGGCAGCCGGTGGACGTGCGGGCCGACGTGTACGCGCTCGGCGCGGTCCTGTACCACCTCCTCGCGGGGCACCCGCCGTATGCACAGGCCACCGACGCCGTGGCTGCGGTGCTCGCCGGCCCTCCGACCGCGGTCGACGCGCTCGCGCCCGGTGCTCCGCGCGATCTGGTCGCCGTCGTGAACAAGGCGATGGCCCGGGATCCCGCCGACCGGTACGCGGACGCGCAGGCCCTCGCTGCCGAGGTCGAGCAGTTCCAGGCGGGTCGGTTGGTCGGCGCCCACCACTACACGCTCGCGGAGCGGGCCGCGCGGCTCGTCCGCCAGAACCCCGCCACCAGCCTGCTCGCCGCGCTGCTGGTGGTGGTGGGCGCCGGGGCCTTCGCCGCGTTGGCGGAAGCGTACCGGGTCGCCGAGCTGCGGCGGTCCGAGGCGGAGGTGGCCCGGGCCGAAGCCGAGACCCTCCAGCGCTCGGAACGGGACCGCCTCGACACCGCGACCGTCGAGCAGGCCCGGCTGGTCGTGGACCACGATCCCATTCGGAGCCTGGCGCTGCTGGCCACGTTGTCGCCGGGCGTGCGGTTCGGCGGCGAGGTCCGCACCATCGCCGCGGCCGCCCTGGCGGCGGGGCCTCCCCGGTCGCTGCCGGGTCCACCCGGGGGCGTGGTGGTGGGGGTCGGTTGGGCGGGGCAGGTCCCGGTCGTGGGCTGGGACACCGAGATCCGCGCCTACCCGCCGGAGGGTCCCGCCACCGTCACCCCGGTCTCCGGCCTGATCGACCTCGTCGCGATGCCGGGCCGGATCGGGTTCTGCGCGGGCGACACCGTCTCGGTCGTCACCCTCGACACGGGCGCGCGGCTCGACGCCCCCCTCGGCGTGCCGTGCAGCGCCATGGTGTCGTCGGGCGGGGACGTGGTCGCCGTCACCCTGCAGGGTCGGCAGGTCAGCATCGACCCCGCCGGGCGGGTCCACGCGCAGGCGGAGGTTTCGTCCTCCACCTTCCTGGTGGTGAGCGCGAGCGCGGACGGCGGCCTGCTGCTCGCCGACCAGGCGGACGGATCGGTCATCCTGCGCTCCGGGGAACGGAGCCAGCGCCTCACTCTCGGGCGCGCCACCTATGGTCTCGTCGCGTCTCCGTCCCTGCCGCTGGGGCTGCGCCTCGGGGCCGATCCGCCGCTGACCCGGTTGTCGTGGGAGGGGGGGACCTTCCGCGCCGCACCGCTGCCCGTCGACGTGGACTGGCTGCAGCACGCGGCGTTCGTGACGCCCTCGACCGCCGTGGTCGGCGGTGGCGGGGAGCTGGTGCTGGTGGTGGACCTCGAGCGCGACACGGTCCGCAGGCTCGTCGTGCCGGACCGGCTCCGTTCGCTCGGCGCAGCGGGGGGCGGACGCGTGCTGGTCGGGACGGAGTCGGGGGAGCTGTACGTGCTCGACCCGGTGACCGGCGACCGCAGGTCGATGGCGGGCGCGGACGAGCCCATCGTCCAACTGGTCACCGCCCCCGACGCTTCCGCCGTGCTGGCGGCCACGCCCCGCCACGTCGCATGGCACGCCCTCCCCGACGACCGCTGGGTCGTCCACCGCAGCGCCGGCCGCATCGACGAGTTCGCGTGGACACCTGCGGGTGCGCTGTTGGTGGTCGGACTCGGGGGCGTGGACGAGGTGTCGCCGGACGGTTCGGTCACGCACCGCTCGGACCTGCCGGGGCGGTCAGCGGCCTGGTGTGGCGGGCACCTCTGGCTCGGAGGGCAAGACGGGAGCGTGTCGCGGCTCGGGGAGCCGCCGATCGTCCACCTCCCCGGGAAGGTCCACCCCATCGTGTGCTCGGGCGACGAGCGCCGGGTCGCGTTCGTCGCCGAGGGCGCGATCGGGGTGCTCGACACCGCGTCGGGCGCCGTGGTGAGCGACGTGCGGCGCCCCAACGTCGGCGCCGTGATGTTCGCCCCCGACGGCACGCTGCTCCTCGGCCGAGACCTCGGACAGGTGGGCGACGACGACGAGGAGGCGACGCTGGCGGTGTCCTCGGCGCACGGGAGCTGGACCGGCTCGTTCGGCGGCGCCGTGTGGCAACTCGCACCCACGCGTCGCCTCCTGGGGACGATGTCGGGGATGGTCTCGGCGCTGGCCCCGGTGGGGGAGGGGGTGATGGCGGGGGACGAGGAGGGCGGGCTTACCCTGTGGCGCGGTCGCGGCGAACCGGAGCCCCTGGTGGGGCATCGGCAATACGTGTCCGTCATCGCCGTGCACCCCGGCGGGCGGTTCGTGGCCACGGCCGGGTGGGACGACACCGTGTGGTTGTGGGACCTCGACGCCGTCCCGGCTGCAGGCCGACCCCTGCGCGGGCACCCGGACGCGGTCACCGCGCTCACCTGGTCGGCCGACGGGACCCGCCTGTACAGCGGGGATCGATCGGGTGGGGTGCGGGTGTGGACCGATCCGCTGCCCCTCGAGCCTTCCGCGTTGCGCGCCGAGATCGAACGATGGGCGGCGAGCCCGTAGTCACCGGCGCGTCGCGAGGCGCTCCTGGGTCGAGAACAGGAACAGCGCGGGGCGGCGATCGGTCAGCAGACCGTGCAACGTCCAGGCGGCGTCGGGGTCACCCCGGTCGAGCGCGCGGCACGCAGCGTCCACCTCGGGGTCCGAGAACCCGAACACGTTCCGTGGGCCCGTCGTGTCGTCCCGGGTCTCGAACCACGCGCACGGCGGACCGTCGAGGCGCACCAGCGCCGCCTGCGAGGTCCCCACGTGCCCGCCCGCCAGCACCGAGTGTACCCAGGACCGGCCGTCCACGACGGTGGCCGTGAGGCCGGGCAGCGCTGCAAGGGCCGCGTCCGGGAGCGTGAGCGGGACGGCCAGCGCCGCCGCCATCGACCCCGCCGCCTGCTGCGCGGCCGCGTCGAACATCGGAACCTCGATCCCCGGAGCCGGGATCGCGGACCCCGCGGGCCAGGGTCCGGAGACCACGCGCCACGGCTGCTTCTCGAGCGTGGGGTCCCGCCCGAGCCAGGCCTCGGCGAGGGCCACGCGGTCGAGGCCGCGATCGAGCGTGAGACGCGCTGTGGCGTCGGCGTACGGCGGGTGCGCGGTGTCCAACGCCAGCGCCCACACGATCGGCGGCCCGAAGCGATCGAGGGTGACCCCGTCGAGCGCGCGCACCTCGCCGAGCTGGGCGGGCTCCACGAAGACCTGGGTTCCCTCGCCGGCGACGAAGCTGGCGACAGGGTCCTCCACCACCACGAGCCGCAGGGCGCCCGGCCCCTCGAGGCTCCAGCCCTTCTTGTCGCGACGCGGCGTCCAGTCCCCGGACCCCACGAACGCGGGCTCCGGACCGTCGCCCGGGACCCAGTCGAGCCAGTCCTGGCGGTGCGCGGGCAGCAACGGCACGGCGAGCCACCCCCGCGGATCGGCGACTTCCCGTCGCAGCGGGAGGGTCGCGTGGTGCTGGTCCACCACCGCGCAACCGGAGACGACGGCGCGCACGAGGCCGGTTCTCTCCGAGGGACGCGCGAGATCGGAGAGGCGGTCGATCGTGGCGCACACGTCCGCGGCGACGATCGGCGCTCCGTCGGACCACTTGCGGTCCCCGAGCGTGAGGGAAAGGACGCCGTCGGCGACGGACCACTCCGCGACGAGCTCGCTCCGGAACGTGTCCCCGGCGGGCTCGAACAGTCGCCGATGCACCTTCGAAGCCACGAACCGATCGGCGCGGTTCTCGGCGTGCAGGGGGTGGTTGGTCGTCGGGGCGACCTCGATCAGCAGGCTGTCAGTCGCCACGGCGCACCTCGGTGATGGCGACGATCAACGCGCGCGCAGCGGTCTCGAGGTCGGCGTCGGTGGTCGAGGGGCCCAGGGACAACCGGAGCGCGCCCCGGGCGAGCGTGGGCTCGACCCCCATCGCGACGAGCACTGCCGAGGCCTCGACGCCGTGGGCGTGACAGGCCGCGCCCGTCGAGGCCAGCACCTCGGGGACCCTGCGCAGCACTGCGCTTCCGAACACCCCCGGCACACACACGTGGAGGGTGTTGGGCAGCCGCGGACACCCGTCGCCGCTCACCCGGAGCCCCGGGAGGCCCTCCTCGAGCCGCGCCTGGAGGAGGTCCCGCCGCCGGGCGAGGTCGTGGAGTCCGCGCCGCACCGCCTCCCGGGCCAGGCGGCACGCGACGCCCAGTCCCACGATGGAGGCCACGTTCTCGGTGCCCGCCCGCCGGCCCTGCTCCTGGCCGCCGCCACCGAGCTGCGCCTCCACCTCCACGCCGTCGCGCAGCACCAGGGCACCGATGCCCTTCGGGGCGCCCATCTTGTGGCCCACCAGCGTGACGAGGTCGAACCCGTCCGCCTCGAGGTCGATCGGCCACCGCGCGCCGGCCTGGGCGGCGTCGGTGTGGACCAGCACGCCCAGCGCCCGGGCGCGGGGCCCCACCGTGGCGATCGGCTGGACGACGCCCGTCTCGTTGTTCGCCAACATCACGCTGAGGAGGCGCGTCCCGGGCTCGAGGGCGCGCAGCAGCGCCTCCGCAGGCACCACACCGTCCCGGCCCGGCCCCACGCGCACCACCGGGTGCCCCTCGCGCGCGAGGACCTGCAGCGGCCAGTCCACGGCGGGGTGCTCGATCGTGGTCGACACGATGCGCGCTGGCGGGCGCCCACGGCACGTCCCCCACAACGCCAGGTGGTTCGCCTCGGTGCCGCTGCCGGTGAACACGACCCCGCTCGGCGACCCCCCGACCAGCGCGGCGACCTCGCTGCGAGCAGCCTCCAGGGCCGCGCGCGCCCGCTGACCCAGGGCGTGGTCCGAGGACGGGTTGCCCGAGCCGTCGTCCCGCAGCCACGGGAGCATCGCGTCCAGGACGGCCGGCAACACGGGAGTGGTGGCGTTGTGGTCGAGGTGGATCATCAGAGCCCCGAAGGTAGCGTGTTACCCGGGCCCGGTGAACCCGTACGACGCACTGCCCTACGGCCAGCGCCCCTTTCCCGACGCCCACCCGGACCGACTGTACGTCGCCGGTCGCGCGTTCGGCCGGGACCCGGTCCCCCTCGAACAGGCACGCATCCTCGAGCTCGGCTGCGGTGAAGGTGGGCACCTCGTCCCCCTCTCGCTCCGCTACCCCGGGGCCCGCTGCGTCGGGATCGACCTGTCGGGCCACGCCATCACGGAGGCCCGCGCGTTCGCGGAGCGTCTCGGCGCCACCGCCACGTTCCTCGAGCTCGACGTGCTCCACGCGGTCGAAGCCCTCCGCCGCCCCGACCTGCCGGAGGCGTACGACTACGTCCTGGCCCACGGCCTGTACTCGTGGGTCCCGCCCGAGGTCCGCGAGGCCATCCTCGCCGTGTGTGCGGCCGTCCTGTCGCCCGGCGGCCTGTTCTACCTCTCGTACAACACCCGGCCCGGGTGGCACCTCCGCGGGATGATCGCCGAGATCCTGCAGCACCACACGAAGGGATTCGACGACCCGCGGAAGAAGGTCGCGCAGGCCCGCGCCATCCTCGCGTTCCTGGCCGAACAGGTTCCCGCTGGCGACCCCTACGGCGCCATCCTGCAGAAGGAAGCGAAGCTCGTGGCCCGGCAGCCCGATCCGTGGGTGTTCCACGACCTCCTCGCGCCCTACAACTTCCGGTTCCTGCTGTCCGAGTTCGTGGCCGACCTCGGGCGCCACGGACTGCAGTACGTCGCGGACGCCGACGTAGCGTCCATGCTCCCCGAGCGGCTGCCGACCCAGGCCCGCGAGGTGTTGCTGCCGTTCTTCGAGGACCCGGTCGCGGGCGAGCAGTACATGGACTTCCTGGTCGGGCGGTACTTCCGGCGCTCCGTCGGTGGCCGCCCCCAGGAGGCGCGCCCGTTCGACTGGACCGTGTTCCGGACGATGGCGCTGCGCGGCACGCTCAAGCTCGTCCCCGAAGAGTCCGGGCCCACCCAGGACACGTTCCGGACCCAGCTCGGCGACACCCTCTCCTCCGACGTGCCGCTGGTGCGCGCCGCCTTGCGCACCCTCACCGTCACCCCCGGCGCGGTGCCGTGGGTGACCTTCGAGGACCGCGTGCTCGCCGCCGTCTCCGCGCCCGAGAGCCAGCGCGAGCTCCTGGGGCGCAACCTCGTCGTCGCCTGGATCCGCGGCGGCCTCGAGGTCCACCCGGCGCCGCTCGGGCTGCAGGGCCGGCCCGGCCCGAGGCCGGTCGTCGATCCGCTGGTGCGAGCGATGGCGCCGCTCGGGGAGGGCGTGACCAGCGTGTTCCACGACTTCGTCCGCACGGACGGCCTCGATCGGGAGCTGCTCCCGCTGCTCGACGGCACGCGGACCGTGCAGGAGGCCCTGGACCTCGTGGTCCTGGCCGACGACCCCATGCGCGAGCGCGTGTTGAAGGCGCTCCCCGAGCGCTTCGCGCGGTACGCGGAGCTCGGGCTCCTGGTGTCCTGAGGTGCCTCCCGCCGGAACGGAGGACGCCGCGCTCGTCCGCGGGGTGTCGTGGTCGGCGCTCGGGCAGATCGGCGGGGAGGGCCTGCGCATCGTCACGGGCCTCGGGCTCGCCTCGTTCGTGGGCCCCGACGTGTTCGGGCGCATGGGCATGGTGCTCGTGTTCGCGAACTATGCCGGCGTCCTGGCGAACTTCGGCTTCGGCGCCGTCATCCTGCAGAAGCAGGACATCTCCCGCGAGGAGCTGTCCACGATCTTCTGGGTGAACCTGGCCCTCGGGGGCGCCCTGGCCGCAGCGTTCGTCGGGGGCGCGCCGCTCCTGGCCGCGTTCTACGGCGAGCCCGAGCTCGTGTGGCTGAGCCGGGGCGTGGGCGCGTTCTTCGTCGTCACGCCGCTCGGCTTCGTGCAGCGCGTGTTGATGGTCAAGGCCCTGCGGTTCCGCGCGCTGGCGGTGGTCGAGATCGCGGCGGCTGCGGTCTCCGGGGTGGCGGCGCTGGCGCTGGCGGCGGCAGGACACGCTGCGATGGGGCTGCTGGCGTGGTTCCTGCTGCGGGGCCTCGTCACGTCGCTCGGGTACACGGCATCGCGGCGGTTCCTGCCAGCGGGCTTCTCGTGGGCCGCCTTCCGTGAGATGGCTCCGTTCGCGGGGAACGTGCTCGGCAGCGAGACCCTCGGCTACTTCTCGACCAACCTCGATCGCGTCGTCGTGGGCTGGTGGCTCGGCGACACCGCCGTGGGCTTGCTCGACCAGGCCTCGCGGCTCGCGCTGGTGCCGGTGAGCAACATCGCCGGGGTGGTGGCGCGCGTGTTGTTCCCCACGCTTGCCAGGGTGCAGGCGGACCATCCACGGATGGCGTCGCTGTACCTCGACTTCTCGGGGCTCGTCCTGTTCGTGTGCACCCCCCTCCTGCTGGGGTTGTCGGCCACGGGGCGGTCGCTGGTGGCGTTGTTGTACGGGCCGGAGTGGCAGGGGCTCCCCCCGGTGCTCACCTGGACGGGGCTCTACGCGCTGACGGCGGCGCTGGTCACGCTGTCTCCGTCCATGTTCCGCGCGGGGAACCGGTCGGCCGACGAGCTGAAGATCCGCGTGGGGCGGCAGGTGCTCGGCCTCGCCGCGTTGGTCGCCGGCCTGCCGTTCGGGCTGGTGGGGGTCGTGGCGGGTCGGTTCGCCGCTTCGGCCCTGACCCTGCCGTGGTTGCAGCTGCGCCTCGGGGCGGTGTGCGACCTGCCGCTGTCGGCGCAGGCCCGCACGTTCGGTCCCACGCTCGGAGCGGGCGCGGTGATGTACGCGGCCGTGTGGGGCGTCGACCTCGCGCTGCGGGGCCTCGCCGAGGGCGCCCTGCTGCCGCTCGAGGTGGTCGTGGGCGCGGTGGTCTACCTGGGACTCGCGTGGGGCACCGGCAACCCCTCGCTCGCGTTCGCGTGGCGGCGGGTCAGACGACCTTGACGAACACCGAGTCGCCCTGGCGGACGCACGAGTACCGCGGCAGCCCGGTCGCCTGGGGGCCCGACACCTTCGAGCCGTCCGGGGCGTACACGGCGCCGTGCCGGGGGCACGTGAACCGCTTCCCCAGGTCGTCGTAGTTGATCTCCACGCCCTCGTGGGCGCAGGCGCGGTCGATCGCCGAATAGCAGTCGGTGGCGACGTGGGCGACCACGATCGACTTGCCCCCTGCCGTCACGCCGTACCAGCCCCCGACCTCGGCGAGGTCCGGGTAGTCGGTGAAGGGGAGCTCGGTGAAGGTGCCATCCGGCGTGACTGCCTGGTCGCAGGGATACCCGGCGAACGGCGTCTCCGTGGTGCCGGTGTGGTCGTCCGGCGGGGTGGTGGGGTCGCCGGAGTCCGTCGGCGGGGTGGTGGTGTCGCCGCCGCAGGCCAGCGCGAACAACGCGCACCCTCCGTGCAGGAGCTGCCGACGATCGAAGCCTCTGGCCATGGGTTCCTCCGTCACGTACCGGCGCTGCGTCGGGGCCGCAGGACGCAGGACAACGTGGCCGGGAACTGTAGCACCGCGCTCGCGGTGATGGTGGTGGCCGGGACGAGCACGCCGTAGCGGGGGCTGTGGACGTCGGCCCGGACGCCCACCGTGAGGCGCTCGTCGCAGGACAGGTCCACCACCGCGCCCGGGCGGAGCGGGAAGGAAACCGCCACGTGGTGCCGGCCTGCGCCCTCCAGGTGGTCGTCCAGCCGCAGGGTCCCGTCGGCGGCGAGCGTCACCGTCCGGGTGTGGGTTCCCACCGCGGTCCTCGACCGGCCGGTCACCGTGGCCGCTGCGAGGTCCACCGCCACGCGCTCCGCGTCCACCGTCGAGCGCCACAGGAACGGCGCGTCGTGGGGCTCGGCGGGGTCGCGGCCGTCCACCACCACCGTCGCCACTGCCGAGGCGCCACGCCGGAAGCGCCGATCGTGGGGGTCGGCGGTGTACTGGTGGGTGCCGCGCCCCCCGACCACCCAACGCCCGTCCGGAGACCACCAGACCGCGAGCGCGTCGGCGTGGGCGTGGCCGAACAGCGGGGAGGCGCCGAAGGGGCCGTGGTCCAGCACCACCAGGTGGGGGCCCCGGCGGAGCACCGTCGTCGATCGCCCGGTGCGGGGCGCAGGCGCGCGGACGCCGACCACGTCCGGCAGGGACAGCAGCCCGGCGACGAAGCCCGGGACGTAGCCTGCGGGGACCGCCGCGCGCAGGGCCTGCAGCACGGCGCCCACCCGCTCGCGGTGCGACGTGGTCGCGGGGAACACCGTCCCGTCGTCGTCGTCCCCGAGGTCGGGCAGCCGGCCGTCCGCGTCCAGGTGATCGGCCAGCCAGCCCGCTCCCCGCGCCAGCGGCCCCTCGAGGTCGGGGACCCCGCATCGCCACGCCAGGAGCCCCCACTCGAGGTCCTGGAGCAGGTACCCGGCGGACTGCTCCACCCCGGCGCCGTCTGCGTCGACCTCGCCGGCGAGGAGGGCGGGGAGCTCGAGCGCTGCGGGCAGGTGGGCCCGGAGGCCGAGGACTGCGGCCAGGGCCAGGGCTGCCCGCTCCGCCACCGCGTGGTTGCGCGCGCTCGTCCCCCGCGAGCGGTGTGCAGCCACGAACGAGGCCAGCCCTCGGACGTCGCCCACGCCCGCCAGCGCCGCGGACACCAGGCGGAACGCTGCCTCGTGCGCGTTGGCCGGCGCTGCGGTGGGGAAGGGGAGGGGCCGCTCTCCCCGCAACACGGCGAAGGCGACGCGCTGGCCGCGGTCGGGACTCCAGCTGGCGCGCAGGTCACCCGGGACCTGGGGCTCGGGCGGAGGCAGTTCCGGGCGCGCGACGCCGAAGGGCCAGGTGGCCACACCCTCGCGGGTCTCCTGGCGGTAGGGCGGCGCGAACCAGCGACCGACGCGACCGGGCCAGGCCGCGACCGGTTCTCGCCGCAACCGTGACAGGAGCCAGCGGGCACGCACGCGTGTACTATTCTCCCCGATGCCACGACCGATAACCCTCGCCGTCGTCCTGTTCGTGTCGCTCGGGTGCGGAGGCCTGTTCGCCGGGCCCGATCCGGTGGCCGAGGAGGGCCAGCTCGACGCCGCCGACAGCGCCGAACAGAAGCGCTTGCGCGGCGACTACGACGGCGCCGAGAAGGAGCTCAAGCGGCGCCTCAACGACAACCCGCAGGACGCCCGCGCCTGGCGGTTGCTGGGCGACGTGTACTTCACGCGGGGGCAGTACTTCCGCGAGCGGTGGGGCAAGAACCTCGGGTGGGCGTGGGACGCGTACACGAGCTC
>JBIKWC010000307.1:0-8765 GCA_044356535.1 Myxococcota bacterium | reverse complement strand
GCGGGGGTGTCGGGGGCGGAGCCCCTGACCCACACGACAGACACGGAGATTGAGCTTCGCTCGTGCGAAGCGCGGGCGAGGATCAATCGTCCACCACGGCTGGTCGCAGCCAGGGGAGCTCCCTCGGATCCTTCCCCAGCGCCTCGAGGTGTCGGCGGATCCACTCCCGGACCGCCTGCACCCCGAGCGGCTGCGGCGACAGCTGAGGGAGCGGGTCGAACGCGGCGGCCAGGACGTCCGGTTGCGCCGCGCCGAGCTTGGTGCGGCAGTCGTCCAGGAACCGGTCGCGGTCGGTTTCCCGCAGCGTGTCGATCTTGTTGACGACCACCAGGACGGGTCTGCGGCGCGCCCGGCAGGCGGCGTGGTCGGCGAGCTCGCGGGCCTGGACTCCACCCTGCGCGTTCACCAGGTACACGAAGACGTCGATGTGATCGAGGACCTGCTTCGCCTCCTCGGTGACGGACTCGACCACGTCCCCCATGCCCGGCGTGTTCACGACGTACAGGGCCGTGGAGCCCGGCAGGCGACGGATCTCCACCTGCTTCGTCGACCCGGCCACGGGGCTGATGTTGCCCGTCGGCAGGCCGAAGATCGCGCCCATCGCTGCGTCCTTGCCGGAGGACGGGCTCCCGACGATGCCGATCGTCACGCGGTGGCGCAGGGCCTGCCGCAGCCGCGCCACCTCGAGGATCGCGGGGATGGCGAGGTCGTCGCGCGCCCGGCCGAGCCACAACAACAACATGCAGCCGGGGAAGGGGAGGACCGGCTCGGTGGCGAGCCGCGTCACGAACAAGGCGACCCCCGGCTCCACGCGGCGCTCGAGGAGCGCGATGGCTTCGGCGCCGTCGAGCGGCACGGGCGGCGCTCCCGCGGCTTCCCGCCAGCGTTGCTCCCGGAGCTCGGGCGGCAGCGCCCGCCACGTCTTCATCACCTGGTCGCGAACGATGGCGAGCTCGGCGAGCTCGGGATCTGCGGGGACGTGGAGCGACAGCCGCATCCCGACCTCGCGGAGCACGTCGCCGTACCGCGGTGGCGCGCCCCAGCGGCGCGTGATGTTCAGGAGCTCGTGGCTCGCGGCCCGGCGCAGGCGCAGGCCGATCGCGCTCGCGAGGGAAGCGAGCGGCAGACCCTGGTGGGCGATGCCGAGCTGGGTGGCGAGGGGCACGAGCTCGCTGCGATGACACCGCCGCAGGAGCTCCGCGAGCTCGTCGGTCATCGTGTCACCCGCCCGAGTTCCTCTGGCGCCAGTCGAACGCCTCGGCGTCGAACACGTCGCGCAGCTCCTGGGGGCTCATCTGGTCGCCGCGCGACAGGAACGCCACCGTCGCCTTGCCCACGCCGTACGTCGTGGCGGAGGCGATGGCCGCGCCGAGCCCGCTCACCGCGAGGCCGACGACCTGTCCACCCGGCAGCCAGCCCGCGGCCTTCGCGGCCTCGAGGGCCCACTTGACGAAGCCCTTGGAGCCTCCGGCGAGCGCCTGGCCGAGGATGAACAGCACCAGGTCTTTGTCGATCCGCCGGCCGAACACGGCAGCGAGGTCCGTGATGAGCTTGACCTGGATCGCGGTGATCGCGGTGGCGTCGGCGCCGGGGATGGGGATGGCGCCGGCCAGCGCCGCCTTCTTGGCGGCCGACTGGATGATGGGCTCGCAGGCTGCGGCCTTGTTCCGCACGTTCTTGGCGAACAGGAGGGACTTGCCGCCGTCGGCGAGGTGCTCGTGGATCCAGGTGAGCACCCGCTCCACGCCGATGGGCGTGGGAGACAGCTGCGGCATCGGATCGAACGCGGTGACCACGACCTCGCCTTCGGCGACGCCGAGCTGCAGGCGCGTGGCCCGCACGAACATCTCGCGCTCGTGCTCGCGGATGAGGTCGATCTTGTTGAGGCACACGAGCACCGGACGCCCGAGGGCTCGGATGCGCTCGAGGTCACGCTTCTCGTCGATGGTGGCGCCGCCGTCGCAGTTCACGACGTAGATCGCGAGGTCCAGGTGGTCGAGCGCGCGCTCGGCCTCGGCCTGCACCTGGGCCCGGAGGTCACCGAACCCCGGCGCGTTCACGACGAGCAGGTGGCGCTCGACGTCGACGGCGGCGACCTTGATCTCGCGGGTCGAGCCCGGGATGGGGTCGATCTGGCCGAAGTCGATGCCGAACAGCGCGCGGATGGCGCTGTCCTTGCCCGAGCTCGCCGACCCGAGGAACGCGATGGTGAGGGTCTGCTCGAGGGCGCGCCCCACCTCGGAGGCGGCCACCTCCCAGCGCGCTGCGACCTCGGAGGCCACGATGGGCGCGGGCAGTTCTTTCTCTTGGGTCACGGGCGTCCCTCCGCGGCGGTACGAGCGGCGCTCAGAAGTAGTAGCGGACGCCGATGCCTGCGTCCGCTCCGAAGTCGACGGGCGGCAGGATCACGAGCTGTACGCCGATCTCGATGTAGAATTGCACCGGGGCCGATTCGAGGTCGAAGTCGAGCCCGACAGGCATGCGTGCGCCGATCAGGAAGTCCTCGTCGCCCTCGACCCACCGGTTGTCGCCGAACGCCACGAACCCTCCCACCCCCAGCCGGAACGGGATGGCGACCCCCCCACCGGAGGTGAGCTCCACGAGGTGCCAGTGGTAGTTCACGTGGGCGTACAGGTCGTCGTCGTCGAAGTTGTCGTCGTCGTAGTTGCCGCCCACCAGGAAGTCGATCGCGTTGCGGCGGCCACCCAGGTAGTATTTGCCCGTGATGCCGAAGGGCTCCCCGAGCTGGAGGCCCAGCCCGAAGGGGCGGCTCCCGATCTCGGTTGCGTCGGCGGACCCGGCCCACAACAGCAGCAGCATGTCCACACTCCAGTGGGCCAGCATACACTCGGCGCGTGGTGAACCCCATCGCCATCGCCATCCCGCTGTTCTTCGTCGCGATCGGCGTGGAGTTCGCGGTCGCCCGGAGGCGCGGCGTTCGGGTGTACCGCTTCGCGGACACCGTGACCGACCTGTCGTGCGGCATCCTGCAGCAGGTCACGGTCCAGTGGCTCGTGGTGCTCCACGGCCCGTATGCGTGGTTGTGGGGGCTCGCGTGGCACCCCAACCTGCCCACCGCGGCTCAGCACCTCGTCGCGTTCCTGGGCGTCGACCTCGTCTACTACCTGTGGCACCGGTTCACCCACGAGTCGAACCTCGGCTGGTGGAGCCACGTGGTCCACCACCAGTCCGAGGACTACAACCTGGCGGTTGCGCTGCGCCAGAGCGTGTCGAGCGCGGTCACGTCGTGGCCGTTCCAGCTCCCGCTCGTGTTCCTCGGGGTCCCTCCCGAGGTCGTCCTGCTGCACTCGGCGCTCAACACGCTGTACCAGTTCTGGATCCACACGGAGCTCGTGCCTGCGCTGGGGCCGCTGGAGTACGTGATCAACACGCCCTCCGCGCACCGGGTCCATCACGCCGTGAACCCGGGGTACCTGGACAAGAACTACGCCGGCGTGCTGATCGTGTGGGACCGGTGGTTCGGGACGTACGTGCCCGAGACCGAGCCCTGCGTCTACGGGACGGTGGAGCGGTTCCAGAGCACCAACCCGGTGGCGGCGAACTGGTGGTGGCTCGGCCAGGTGCTCTCGGACGCCCGCTCGGCGGTGGCGGTGGGGCGGTGGGCAGACGCCGCGCGGGTGCTGGTGGCGCCGCCGGCCTGGCGGCCCGCACACCTTCCACCGCACCCTGCCCCCGCGGTGGTCCACCCGAGGGACGTCGTGAAGTTCGAGCCGCCCGTGTCCCGGGCGCTCGCGGTGCGGGTCGCTGCGGAGTTCCTGGTGGTGGGCGTCGTGGTGGAGGCGCTCCTCCTCGGTGAACGCGCGATCCCGGTGGGTGCGCAGGCCGTCGCCGCGCTGTGGGTCGCCGCGACCATCACCGCGTGGAGCGGCTGGTTCGAGCGCAAGACCTGGGCGCTCCCGCTGGAGCTCGCGCGCGCGCCGCTGCCCTTCGTGGCCCTGTGGCTCGCTGGCGGGGCTCGTTAGGGACGCGCATGCGGGTCGGGGCGGCGCTGCTCACGTTGTACGTCGTATGGGGTTCGACCTACCTGGCCATCCACTGGGTGGTGGTGGCGCACTGGCCGCTGCTCCTCACCGCCGCGATCCGGTTCCTGCTCGCGGCCGGGATGTTCCTCGGCGCCGCGCGCCTGCAGGGCCCGCTCCAGGCACCTGCGGGCGGGCTCCGTGAGGTCCTGCACGCCACGGTGGCGGGCTTGCTGCTGTTCGTGGTGTCGAACGGCCTCGTGATGTGGGGCCAGACGCGCGTGGACTCCGGGGTCACCGCGCTGCTCGTGGCGTTGACGCCCGTGTGGATCGCCCTGCTGGAGACGCTGTTCGGCGTCCGGCCCAGCGCGCTGCAGCTCGCCGGCGTCGCGGTGGGCCTCGTGGGGGTGGGGGTGCTGGCCGATCCCCGCGCAGCCGCGCTCGACCCGTACGGCGCCGCGGCGCTGATGACGGCGTCGGCGTCGTGGGCGTTGGGGACCGTGTGGTCGAAGCGCCGGCCGTCCCGCGCGTCGTCGACGGAGAGCGCGGGCTGGCAGATGGTGGTCGCCAGCGCCGTGTTGTTCGCGGTGGCGCTGGCCCGCGGGGAGCGGCTGCCCCCCACCCTCGAGCTCCGGCCCCTGCTCGCGTTCGCGTGGCTGCTGGTCGGCGGCAGCTTCGTGGGCTTCGGCACGTTCTCGTGGCTCCTCCGCAACACGAGGCCCGCGCTCGCGACCACCTACGCCTACGTCAACCCGGTCGTCGCCGCGCTCCTGGGCTGGTGGTTCGCCGGCGAAGCGTTCGGGCCCCGCACCGCGGTGGCCGCGGCGCTCGTGTTGGGCGGGGTCGCGGCCATCACCGCGGGCCGGCCTCCCGCCCCCGTCACGACCGACGGATGAGGTTGTACACGGCGCGGCCCTCGGCGCAGACGTGGTCGGGGCCCTGGCGGAGGGTCATGTGCACCTGCGCCACCTTGTTCCCCAGCCGGATGAGCCGGGCCTCGCACTCGAGGTCCTCGGGTCGCCCGGGCAGCAGGTAGTCCACGAGCAGATCGAGCGTGGACACCCGATCGACGAGCGGGTTGTCGAGCATCGCGAACGCGGCGAGGCCTCCGGCCGTGTCGGCCAGCGTCGACAACACGCCGCCGTGCAGCGCGGGGCGGGAGGGGTCCCCCACGAGCTCCGGGCGGAATGGGATCCGGACGACCGCGTGACCCGGCGTGAGCTCCACCACCTTCATCCCGAGCCAGGTGTTGAACGGGATCCCCTGCTCGAAGAAGGTGATCAGCGCGTGCCACGCGGGGGACCCGGGGTCAAGGGGCATCAGGCCTCGATCCTCACCAGCAGCTCCCCTTCGCGCACGGCAGCGCCGACCTCGGTGCGCACCAGGGCCACCCTCCCGGCGGCGGGCGCGACCACCCGGTGCTCCATCTTCATGGCCTCGAGCGTGACCAGGAGCTGCCCCTTCTCGACCACGTCGCCCACGGCGACCCGCACGGAGACGACCTTGCCGGGCGTGGGCGCGACGGCGGCGCCGGGCTCGGCCTCCACGGCGTCGGCCGCGGGGAAGCGTGGGACGAGCTCGACGTAGGCCTCGGCGTCGCCCGTATGGACCCAGACCCTGTCACCGTCGTCGAGGGTGCCGTGGGTCGGTTCCTTGGGCGCGCGGAGCACCTGCCAGGACTGGCGGACGTCGTCGACGACGAGGTGAAGCGCACCGCCCTCGAGCCGCACGTCGCGGACCCGGTGTTCGGCGCCTCCGACGAGGGCGTCGAAGCCGGTCCCGGCGGGGGTCCAGCTGGCGGTGACCTCGTCGGCGCCGGAGCGGAAGGTGTCCTCTTGCGTGGCCCGACCCCAGACGCGGTACGCGGCGGGTCCTGGAGGGCGACGGGAGGCGAACCCGAGGGCGAGCGCCCCCACCACGCCGAGCGCGGTGTTCGCGGGCGGCGGAAGCGGGAGCCCGGCGCGCGCGAGAAACGACGTGTCGAGGTCGGCCGCCGCGAACTGCGGGTGGTGCGCGATCTGGCGGAGGAGCGGGAGGTTCGTGACGATGCCGGGGGCCCAGGTGCCGTCGAGCACCCGCTGGAGGCGCCGCACCGCGGTCGCCCGATCCGGGCCGGTCGCGATCACCTTGGCGAGCATCGCATCGTAGTAGGGAGAGAGCTCGTTGCCGCCCTCGAACCCGGCCTCGATGCGGATCCCATCTCCCGGGGGAATGGAAAGTGCACGAAGCATTCCCGTGGCGGGGAGCCAGTCCCGGAGCGGATCCTCTGCATACAGTCGGACTTCGATGCTGTGCCCCGTGAGCTGCACGTCCTCCTGGCGGAGCGGGAGGGGGCGGCCCTCGGCGACGAGCAGCTGAAGCGCGACCAGATCGAGCCCGGTGACCTCCTCGGTGACCGGGTGCTCGACCTGCAGGCGGGTGTTCATCTCCAGGAAGTAGAACGCGCCTTCGGGGTCGACCACGAACTCCACGGTGCCGGCGGAGGTGTACCCCACGGCCTTCGCCACGCGGACCGCGGCCTCGCCCATCGCCCGCCGGAGCTCGACGGACACGCCCGGTGCCGGCGCCTCCTCCACGATCTTCTGGTGGCGACGCTGGATGCTGCACTCCCGCTCACCCAGGAACAACACGGTGCCGGCGGCGTCACCCAGTACCTGGATCTCGATGTGCCTCGGTCGGAGCACGTACCGCTCGACGATCACCTGGTCGGAGCCGAACGCCGACCCGGCCTCGGCCTTCGCCGAGCGCAGGGCGTCCGCGAAGTCCGCGGGGTCGTCGACGCGCCGCATGCCGCGCCCCCCGCCGCCCGCGGTCGCCTTGATCAATACCGGGTACCTGATGCGCGCCGCCTCCCGGGCGAGCGTGGCTTCGTCCTGGTCGCCGTCCCACCCGGGGACCACGGGCACGCCGTGCGCCACGGCGACCCGCCGCGCGCTGGCCTTGTCGCCCATGGCGCGGATCGCGGCGGGAGAGGGGCCGATCCAGGTGAGGCCCGCGTCCAGCACGGCCTGCGCGAAGTCGGCGTTCTCGGAGAGGAACCCGTACCCGGGGTGCACGGCGTCGGCGCCGCCCTGCTTCGCGGCCGCGATCATCCGGGCGGGGTCGAGGTACGTCGCCCGGACGTCGGAGGGGCCCGGCAGGAGCACGGCGCGGTCGGCCTCCCGGACGTAGGGGAGGTTCCGGTCGGCCTCGCTCGCGACCGCCACGGTGCGGTACCCGAGGGAGCGGGCGGTACGGAACACGCGGCGAGCGATCTCTCCGCGGTTCGCGACGAACACGGTGCGCATGGTCACATTCCCATCAGGCATGGAGGTCAGTGCCGGAACACACCGTAGGATGTTGTTCCTACGACGCCGTTCCGCAGCACCAGATCGAGGCACATCATCAACACGGCGCGGGTGTCGCGCGGGTCGATGACGCCGTCGTCCCACAGCCGCCCCGTCGAGGCCCACGCGCTCGACTCGTGTTCGATCTTGCCCGCGAGCATCTGCTTCATCATCGCGAGCTGCGGCTCGTCGACGGCCTCGCCCTTCTTGGCGGCGGCCTCGCGCTTCACGAGGTCGAGCACGCCGGACAGCTGCTCGGGACCCATCACGGCGATGCGGTGGTTGGGCCACGAGAACAGGAACCGCGGCCGGTACGCGCGGCCCATCATCGCGTAGTTGCCGGCGCCGTACGAGCCGCCGATCATCAGGGTGATCGCCGGCACGGTGCTGTTGGACACGGCGTTCACGAGCTTGGCGCCGGCCTTGATGATGCCGGACTCCTCGGCGGCCCGGCCCACCATGAACCCGGTGATGTTCTGCAGGAACAGGAGCGGCGTGTCGCTCTGGTTGCAGAGCTGCACGAACTGGGCGCCCTTCTCGGCGCTCTCCGTGAACAGGACGCCGTTGTTGCCGAGCACCCCGACGCGGTGGCCGGCGATGGTGCACCACCCGCACACGAGCGTGGGCCCGTAGCCGGGCTTGAACTCGGTGAACCGGGAGCCGTCGACGACCCGCGCCAGCACCTCGCGCACGTCGAACGGCACCTTCACGTCGGCGGACGCGATGCCCAGGAGCTCCTCCGGGTCGTACACCGGCGGCTCCGCTGGCGGCCGGGTGGGGTCCGGCGGGCGCACGCGGCCCACGAGCTCGCGGCCGAGGGCGATGGCGTGTCGCTCGTCGCGGGCGAGGAAGTCGGCGGTCCCCGCGATGCGGCTGTGCATCGCGGCGCCCCCGAGCGCTTCGTCGTCCACCACCTCGCCGGTGGCCATCTTCACGAGCGGCGGCCCGGCCAGGTACAGGTAGGCCTGCTCCTCGACCATCACCACGTAGTCCGACATGCCGGGGATGTAGGCGCCGCCCGCGGTGCAGCTGCCGAACACCAACGAGACGGTGGGCAGCTTGCGCTCCGAGCGCTGGGTGAGGTGGCGGAACGCGGCGCCCCCCGGCACGAACAGCTCGGCCTGGCGCGGCAGGTCGGCGCCGGCGCTCTCGATGAGGTGGACCTCCGGCAGGCCGTTCTCCCACGCGATCTCCGCGAACCGCTGCCCGCGCTGGAGGCCCCAGGGGTTGATCGCCCCGCCCTGGACCGTGGCGTCGCTGGCGTTGATGGCGCACGCGACGCCCTTCACCCAGCCGATGCCGGCCACGACGGAGCCGCCGGGGACCATGCCGCCCTCGTGGCAGCCGGCGAGGGGACCGATCTCGAGGAACGGCGAGTCGCGGTCGAGCAGCAGGTCCACGCGCTGGCGGGGCAGCAGCTTGCCGCGCTCGACGTGGCGGGAGACGTACTTGGGCCCAC
>JBIKWC010000308.1:0-8765 GCA_044356535.1 Myxococcota bacterium | reverse complement strand
ACGGCGACGGCAGCGCCCTCGACCACGACAGCGACGGCGACGGCATCCTCGACTACCGCGACGACGACGACGACAATGACGGCGTCACCGGCGCTGGCGAGGCCGACCCCGCCGAGACCGACCCGGTCGAGACCCGGGTGTACGATCTCGACGGCGACGGCCGCCCCAACTACCGCGACGCCAACGACGACGGTGACGGCTGCACCACCCTCGAAGAGGACGCGGACGGCGACGGCGACCCCACGAACGACAACACGATCGTCGACGCCGGGGACTACGACCCGGCCGACTACCTCGACCCCGCCGCAGAGACCTGCGCGAGCCCGCAGCCGGAGCCCGAAGCTTCCTGGTCGCTGCTCTTCGTGGCCACGAACCTGCCCCCGGGCAGCGACGGCGCCACGCTGCTGCTCACGATCGACGATGGCACTCCGCCCGTCGTGCACGTGGTGGGCGCCATCTCCCCCACGGGCGCGACGCTCGAGGTCCCCGGCGCCTACGCGGGTGACTCCACGGTCGACCTCGCCGTGACCGTCGACCTCGACAACGACCTCACCTGCGACGCGGGTGGGCCCGAGGAGGCCGTCGGGAGCTTCGTCCTGACCGGCCTCGTGGTCACCGACTACGACGTGACCCTCGAGGTGGACTTCACCGCCCTCACGGCCGACCCCGACGAGGTCACCGTGACCCAGAACGCAGCTGCCTGCGCCGCACACCCCTGAAGGTGCGACGGGTGGGCGCGTGAGGCGCGGTCAGAGCAGCTGAACGCCGCCGAACACCGTGGGCCACACCGCAGGGTCGGTCCGCCCGAACGCAGACGGCGCGACTTCGCCGTCGAGCGCGCGGACGTTCAGACCCGCGCCGACGTACGGAGCCAGCCACGGGGTTACCTGTACGCCGAGCGTGGCCCGACCCTGGACCGCGACGGTCGCGGTGGTGGTGTTCCAACCGCGGTCACCGAGGGCTGTGCCGATCGGCATCCAGGTGCGAGGCCCCACGTCGAGGTCCACCCACACGGGCTTCGGCGTGAGGTGGACGCCCGCCGTGAACGACACCGACGCGTGGCGGTCGGGCCAGAACCCCACGCCGACGCCCGTGTGGAACGCGGCGCCGAGCTTGAACTCCGCGCCGAGCGGGTCCGCGTCGGACGCGCCCAGCAACACCGAGTGCCGACCGTCCTGCACGAACGACAACACCCCGATCGGGATGCCCTCGACCGACCGTGCGACGTTGATCACGCCGAGCTGGACGCCCTTCACGTCGCGGGCTGCGTTGATCACGGCGAGCTGCGTCCCCTGGACGTCGCGGGCGCCGTTCACCACGCCGAGCTGCACGCCACCTACGTCGGCGGCGATGTTCACCGGGGCGATCTGGGTTCCGACTACCCGATCGCCGGCCCCGTTGAACCCGGACGACAGCTGCAGACCGCGCAGGCCCCCCGGCGCCAGGTTCGCCCCGGCAGCGAGCTGTGCGCCGCGGGTTCCGTGTCCGGCGACGTTGACGCCGACCGCCAGCTGGACCCCGTCGAAGCCGCGGGTCACGACGTTCGCGCCCACGGTCGACTGGACGCCCGAGCCCTCCGTCGCGACGTTCGCCAACATCGAGAGCTGCGCCCCCGACAGGTCGCCCGCCTTCGTCCACCCGAACGAGGTCGAGATGCCGGAGGCGCGCCCGTCGACTGCATACCAGACGGTCCCGTACCCGAACCCGTCGAGCGCGTTGGACCGGGCGCCGAGCCACCCGATCACCATCGTGTCGAGCCCACCCGACGCCTCCCGCACCGGGTCGAGCGGGAACCGCGCCAGGATCCGGTCGAGCTCGCTGGTGGCCTCCCCGCCTTTGCGCGCCACGGTGGACTCGCGCGCGGAGAAGGTGAGGTCGTCGGTGCCGACCAGCGACGACGTGCCGTCCTCCAGGGTCACCGGGGAGGTGCCGAACGTGTCTGCGTCCGGCGGCAGCACCGCGACCTCGTAGTCGCCAGCGGGCAACGCCAGCTCGACGACCTGGGGGCCCGCCTTCTGCAGCTCCGCGACGAGGTCGCCGTCCTCGGTGCGCACCAGCACCCTACCAGCGACGCCCTCACCCAGGACCAGCAGGGCGGAGCGCCGGGAGAGGTCGGTGAGGACGAGCTCTCCGCTCCCCTCGAGCTGGAGGTCGTAGTTCGCGTGTTGGGGGCCGTGCTGCGTGCGCTCCGTCTGCTGGAGCGTCTCGTCGCGGGCGAAGGCGTATGCCTCGGTGAGGGTCACCCGACCGTCGCCGGACAGGTCGGCGGCGCCGAGCAGGCCCGTGCGCAGCGCGTGGGTGAAGTACGAGCCACCCACGCGCTCGCCCTCCTGCGAGACCTCGTCTGCCGAGCTCGAGGTGAGGTACGCCGACCCTTCGACCGTGGTGCCCACGTCCACGACGAACGGCGACACGTGGGTGCCACCTTTGGCGAGGATCAGGGAGCCCGAGGCACACGAGTCGAGGATGGCCACCCGCACGCTGGCGCCGAGGCCTTCGATGGCGGTGCGCACCTCCTTCCAGGGCAGGTGCTCCTCCCCCAGGAGGAGGCCCTCCTCGTCCGAGTGGCCGGAGAAGTAGAACACCACCTCCGTGCGGGCCGCGTCCGCCCCGATCTCGTCCGCGAGCGTGTCGAACGCCTGCAGCAGCTCCGTGGAGGTCGGGTCGAGCAGCACCACGGAGCGCGCGGTCGCCACGCCCCCGAGGTCGACGAGGACCTCCTCCATGGCCCGGGCGTCGTCGTGGGCGTAGCGGAGGGTGGCGCGGTCCGGTCCGCCGTCGTTCGTGCCCACGAGGAGCGCGTAACGGTGCGTATCGGACGCGAGCGCCTGCCCCGCGAGCAGGGCGGCGATCATTTCTGGCCTTTGCGAACGACGAACGAGGACTGCTCGAGCCCGGCCGGCAGCGGCAACCGCCCCTTGCGCGGATCGGCGCCTCCCGCGGCTTCCCGCGCTGCAGCGACCACCGCGTCCACATCGATCGGGGCGTCGTCCGTGACCAACACGAACCGCTCGAACTCGGGCGCGTCGTCGAGCTGGAACGCCTCCCCGAGCGGCTGCTGACCAGGAGGCAGGGCCGTGTCCGCCCCTTCGCGCGGATAGTGCCGGGTCACGGAGCCTCGTCCGTCGATCGACACCACGACCCCGTGGGTCGCGTCTCCGGACACGGTCAACACCTGGATCTCGTCCCCTTCGAACAGCACCTCGTCGGTCGACACCCGCTCGATGCCGCGCGGCGTGTTCTGGCTGATCCGGAGCCGCGCCTTGAGCCCCTTGGCGGTCGTCTGCTCCTTGCCGGGCCCCGTCGGAGACGTGGTCGGCTCCGGCATCCGCGCGAGCAGCAGCGCGAGGGCGGCCAGCGGCGCGCCCACCACCAGGACCGGCCACCAGTTCGCCCGTCGCGGCGCCAGCGCCTCGCGCGCGGTCACCTCCTTCGCGCGGGCGTCGATGGCGCGGAGCGTGGCCTCCGGGTCGTGCTTGACGTGGAAGACCACGTTCTGGCGCATGAGGTCGTCGAGGCGGTTCCGGGCGTCCGGATCGGCCTGCACCCGGGCCCGCTCGGCGTCGGAGGCCTCGCCGGAGAACGTGCGCTCGACGAACAGATCGGGCACGCGCCGGTCGGGCGCCTCGCCGCTCACCGGTCACCCCCGACCGCGGCGAGCTCGGCGACGTGCTCCTTGAGGAGGCGGAGGCGCTTGCGCACGCCAGAGACCGACAGGCCCGTCTCTGCAGCGACCTCCTCCAGCGTCAAGCCGTCCACCAGGTGCAGCACCGCCATCTCCCGGGTCGAGACCTGCTCGCGCGCGAAGATCTGGTCCAGCATCCTCGCCACGAGCGTGCGTTCCTCCTGCTCCGGAGCGGTGGCGATGCGCTCCACGAGGTCGGTGTCCGCGTCCTGGGGACGCCGCTTGCGCGACCGGATGCGGTTGAGGCACACGTTCGTCGCCGTCCGGTAGAGGAACGAGGTCGGCGCGTCCACCTCGAGGGTGGTGCTCCGCCGCGTCACCTCGACGAACACGTCCTGCATCGCTTCCATGGCTTCCTCCTCGTCGCGCAGGAGCACGCGGCACCGACGGAAGACCATCGGACCGTGGTTGTGGTACCAGGCTCGGACATCGACGCCCAACGGACCTCTCTCTCGGCGTCTGGAGGGAAGACACCGGGGGAACGAAGCGCTGTCACTCCCCGGCGCAGATTCGTACTATCGCGGCGTCACAGCGACGAGAACTCGGCGCGGCGATCACGGCCCACGTCGGTCGTCCGACGCACCCGGACCACCACGGATTCGGACTCGGTCGGGAAGATCGCGAGCCAGCCCGCCGGCAGGCCGATCCCCAGCCGCTCGAACAGCTCTTTGGCGTCGCGCACGGCGAGGTTGACGCAGCCGTGGCTCGCGACGTGGCCGAAGCCCCAGTGCCAGTACGCCGCATGCAGGGCGTAGGCCGGGCGGAAGATCATCGTCCACGGCACGTCCTCGACGCGGTACACGTCTTCGGCATCGGGCCGGGACTGCATGTCCTTGTAGGCGTACTTCGCGAGGATTCGGTAGGTGCCGAGCGGCGTGCCCATCGGTGGGGCGCCCGACGCGATGACGGTCCAGTACACGAGCTCCTGGCCGCGCCGGACCATCAGCCCTTGCTGGCTGAGGTCGATGTCCACCCACAGGTCTTCGGCGCCCACCCCGTCGGGGAGCGACGGCGGTGAGGTCGGGTGCCGCAGCGCCTCTCCGTCCTCGGCGTAGCCGGGGATCCCGGGCCCGCCGGCGTCGGGGATCCGCCACCAGTGCCCGTCGGCGGAGACCGGCTCGCGCTCGACCCACAGCGGCGTGTGGAACGGGAGGCTCTGCAACACCGCCGCATCAGCCCGGGGCTCGGCCAGGATCTGCGCGCCCTCGTAGTCCACCGTGATCGCGGGCCACAGGCCCTCGGGCGGGGGCTCGGTCGGGAAGTCGCGGCCCTTCCAGCGGGTGATCGGGTACAGGTACACGTCGTCGATCCGCGCCACCTGGCCGTCGCTGCGGGTCAGCACCTCACCCTTGGTGGTGGGCACGATCTCCTCGAACCGGTACTTCATGCCGGCCCCGGGCGTGAGCTGCCCGACCGGCGTCGCACCGCTCTCGTAGGCTTCGAGCGACGAGTACAACTTGCCCGTGAAGCGCCGCCACCGCTTGGCGTACACGGCCGGCGTCAACGCGTCGGGCTGGCCATGGTCGTACAGGCCGGTGGCCATGTAGCTCTCGAACTCCTCGGGCCGCGGCGGGTCGAACGTCACCATCGCCGGGAGCTGGACGGGGTCCGACGTGACGACCTCGGTGTTGGCGAGGCACAGGAAGCCGTCGGCCTCGAGGCGCGCCCAGCCCGCTGCACATCCGGGTCCGGTCACGTGCTCGAGGACGCGGAACACACCACCTTCGGCCGTGAGCCCTCGGCGCGGCGCAGCTGCGTCCGGCCGGCTGCGGATCTCGAGGCTCCGGACCGACGAGCGGTATTCGAGCGCTGCAGGTGCCGGTGGCTCGGGGGGGGCGACCACCACCGGTGGCGGCGCGGGTGGGGCAGGAGGCGCGGGGTCGAGCACGAGGTCGGTGGGGGTGTCACCGGCGGGCTGGCCGCGAACGGGTCCCGAGGCATCGGCAGAAGGCAGGCACGCCGCGACGACGAGCAGGAGTGGGAGGGACGGTCGCATGAGGACCCCAAGGGGTGGAGGGAGGGGAGGGGAGGGGGAGGGCGGGGAGAGGATCGTCGCGCGGCAGCGGCGGGTTGTCAACCCAGGTGGACCGGGCCGAGGGGGGCGTCCACCTCGGACGGATCCCGGCGTACAATGGCGCGAGGTCCGAACACGTAACCCGCGGTAACCAGCGCCTGGATATGTGGCGCCTCGCTGCGGGCATGTCTCGCCGGTCGCGTCTTGGAGTGCTCCATGGTCACCTCCGTCCTGTTCCTCGCTGCTACCGCGCGCGCCCAGTCCGTCGCCTTCGAAGACGACTTCGAGTGCAACGACGACGCGACCTTCGGCACGCCGGCTGGGTTCTGGGGCTGGTCCACGAACTACTCGACCGACCCCTGGAGCACCGACGAGAACGGGGGCGTTTCGCCGCTTCGCGACGCGGGCGGCGGGACGTTCGGTGGCGCGTCCGACGAGTACGAGAACTTCCTGCTCACCGGCCACCCGCTGATGCTGCAGCAGGCGATCGAGGCTGACCTCACCAACGTCGACAACGACACGATGGGCCTCGTCGCTCGGTTCTCGAGCAACTCGTCGTACTACTACTGCTCGGCGACGAACGACCGCGAGCCCACCTGCGGCTCCGGTGGCGGAGCCACCACCGACGGCTTCTACCTGCGGGAGGTCAATTCGGTCGCGTGCGCGAACGACTACGTGGTCGACCAGGACACCTCCGCGGCGTTCGTCTCGGGCCAGCCCTACCGGTTCCGGCTGGAGGTGGTGACGAACACCGCCAACCCGAGCCAGAGCATCGTCACCTGCACGATCGACGAGGACCAGAACGGCCTCGGGGTCGGCACCGACGTGGTCCTCACCTACATCGACGCCACGCCGCTGCCCGCGGGCAGGATGGGCCTCGGCTCGTACGACAACGGCAACGGGGACAGCGGCAGCCCCGGCGACATGCTGTTCGACAACGTCCTCGTCGAGACGTACGACCTCGACACCGACGCCGACGGACTCTCCGACGCGGTCGAGGTCGCGATCGGCTCGCTGGCGAACGACTCCGACACCGACAACGACGGCATCTCCGACCGCATCGAAGCGGGCATGCCCGAGTTCCCGTACAACACGGACGGGGGTCCGCAGGCCGACTTCCTCGACACGGACTCCGACGGGGACGGCATCCCCGACTCGGTCGAGGCCGGCGGCTCGCCCCCGATCGACACCGACTGCGACGGGCTCGACGACTACCGCGACACCGACACGGACGGCGACGGCGACGGCGACTCGGTCGACAACTGCCGCACCATCTCGAACCCCACGCAGGCCGACGCCGACGGCGACGGCTTGGGTGACGCCTGCGACTTCGTGTGCGGCGACGGCTCGCTCGGCATCACCGAGGCCTGCGACGACGGCAACGTGGTCGACGGCGACGGCTGTGACGCCACCTGCGTCGTCGAGGCGGGCTTCCAGTGCGCGGACACCCCGGACCTCAGCCTCGCCGACATCGTCCAGTACTCGGGCAACACCCCGGCGGTGTGGACCTTCGGGCCGGAGGCCAACACCACCCGCGAGACCGCCAACACCGACGGCCCGGCCGTCCTCGTCACCGACTACCCCGCCATCGTCGACCCCCTGTCGTTCGAGATGCGGGTCGAGACGAACAGCGACGACGACTTCATCGGTTTCACGATCGGGTACGACGCGGACGACGCCACCGACGTCGGCGCCAACTACCTGATGTACACCTGGAAGCAGGCCGATCAGACGAACGGCTTCTTCGCTGGTCGCGGTTCCGCGATCTCGCGCGTGACGGGCCGGCCGTCCAACAACGAGCTGTGGGGGCACGTCGACAACCCGGTCGGCGGCGGCGGGGTCGCCGAGTTGGCCCGCGGCAGCGTGTTCGGCTCCACCGGGTGGGTCGACCAGCGCACCTACCGGTTCCGGGTGTTGTACTCGGGCGCCCGGCTCCAGGTGTTCGTCACCGACACCACGACCGGCGTCGAGCAGCTCGACATCGACGTCGCCGGGCCCTTCTCCCTCACCGAGACCTTCGGCTTCCTCAACTACTCCCAACCGAGCGTCCGCTACACCTGGCTGCCGCCCACCACCGTCTCCGAGTGCCAGACGGTGTGCGGCGACGGTGTGGTCGTGTCGGCCGACGAGGCCTGCGACGACGGCGACAACGTGAACGGCGACGGCTGCTCCTCCACTTGCGTCGAGGAGCCCGGCTTCGACTGCACCGGCAGCCCGTCCGTCTGCATCGCCGACACCGACGGTGACGGCCTGTCCGACACCGACGAGACCACGATCCACGGGACCAACCCGAACGACGCCGACACCGACAACGACGGCCTGACCGACGGCGACGAGGTGCTCGTCGAGCTCACCAACCCGCTCGACGCCGACGACGACGAGGACGGCCTGTCCGACGGCGACGAAGTGAACGGCACCGGCCTCCTCGCCACCTTCGGCCCCACCGACCCACTGCTGCCCGACACCGACGGCGACGGCGTCCGCGACGGCGTCGAGGTCGGCGCCACCACGGCGATCCCGGCCGGCTCCTCCGGTGGCATCCCGTTCGTCGGCACCCAGACCCCGTTCGCGGGTGACCAGGACCCCGCTACGCGGACCGACCCGGACGACACGGACACCGACAACGACGGCCGCACCGACGGCCAGGAAGACACGAACGCCGACGGCCGCACGATCAACACCATCGGCGGCTCCACGACCTCGGGCACCGGCGAGTCGAACCCGCTCCTGGCCGACACCGACAACGACGGCCTCACCGACGGGGCCGAGTTCACCGCCGGGACGAGCGCGGTCGACACCGACTCCGACAACGGCGGCGTCACCGACGGCGTCGAGGTCAACACCGACGGCACCAACCCCCTGAACGGCCTCGACGACCGCATCGACTCCGACGGCGACGGCCTGATCAACGGCGCCGAGACCACGGCCGGCACCGACCCGAACAACCCCGACACCGACGGCGACGGCCTCAACGACTTCGTCGAGGTGAACGGCCCCACGAACGAGCTCGACGCGGACTCCGACGACGACGGCCTGTCCGACGGCGTCGAGACCAACACGACCCTC
>JBIKWC010000306.1:0-8776 GCA_044356535.1 Myxococcota bacterium | reverse complement strand
CGATGCCGACGCTGATCCGCACGAGGCCGTCGTCGATGCCGATCGCAGCGCGCTGCGCGGGCGGCACGCTCGCGTGGGTCATGGCGGCGGGGAGCTCGATCAGCGACTCCACGCCACCGAGCGACTCGGCGAGGGTGAACAGCTTCGTGGACGACACGAACCGCTCGGCGCGCGGCAGATCGCAGTCGAGCACGAACGAGATCATGCCGCCGAATCCCGACATCTGGCGCTTGGCGATCGAGTAGCCCGGGTCCTTCTCCCACAGCGGGTAGTGCAGGCGGGTGACCCGGCGGTGCTTCGCCAGCCAGTCCACGATGACCCGCGCGTTCTCCTGGTGACGCGCCATGCGTACGCCGAGGGTCTTGAGGCCGCGCAACACGAGCCAGCTGTCCCAGGGGCCCGGCACCGCGCCCGACGCGTTCTGGAGGAACCGGAGGTCCTCGCTCACCTGCGGGTGCGACGTGAGGACGATGCCCCCCACCACGTCCGAGTGCCCGTTGAGGTACTTCGTGGTGCTGTGGACCACCAGATCGGCCCCGAGCGCCAGCGGGCGCTGGAAGAACGGGGTGGCGAAGGTGTTGTCGACGGCCAGCAGGGCGCCGATCTGCTTGCAGCGGGCCGCGACCGCCGCGAGGTCGGTGACCTTGAGGAGCGGGTTCGTGGGCGTCTCGATCCAGACGAGGTGGGTGCCGGCGGGGATCGCGTCCTCCGGGGCCACCTTGGTGAAGTCGGCGTACGAGAACGAGATCCCACGCCGCGCGTACACGCGGTTGAACAGCCGGAAGGTGCCGCCGTACAGGTCGTCGCCGCCCACCACCTTCGCGTCGGCGGGCAGCATCTGCAACACCGTCGACGTTGCGGCGAGCCCGCTGCCGAACGCGATGCCGTGGTCCGCGCCCTCGAGCGCGGCGACGCAGCGCTCCAGGGCCTCGCGGGTGGGGTTGTGCGTGCGCGCGTACTCGTAGCCCTTGTGTTTGGCCGGGCCCTCCTGCGCGTACGTCGACGTCTGGAACACGGGCGGCATCACGGCGCCGGTGACGGGCTCGGGGTGCTGCCCGCCGTGGATGGCGAGCGTCTCGGGGTGCTTGCTGTGCGTGGCCATGGGGGCTCCTCGGGAGGGGCGGGGTCAGCCGTCGGAGGGGAACGACACGGGGTGGGCCTTGCGCGCCACGTGGTCGATGAGGTCGATCCGGGTCACGATGCCGGTGAGCACGTCGCCTTCGGTGACGAGGGCCACGCGGAACTTGCGCAGGAGGTCGGACAGGACCACCACGTCGGTGCTGCGGTCGACCACGCAGAAGTCCATGGTCGCGACCTCGCCGGCCGTGACGGGCTTGCCCTGGAGCGCCGCTTCGAACAGGTTCTTGTCGTGCAGGACGCCCATGATCTTGCCCTTGCGCAGCACGGGCACCTGGCTGATGTCGTGCTGCTTGAGCAGCGCGCCCACGGCCGCCAGGGGGGCCGACTCGTCCACGGTGATCGGCGTGCGCTGGCCCTGCGCGTCGAGGATCTCCAGGATGGTGCCCAGCTTCGGAGCCTCTTCGAGCAGGCCGGACTCGGCCATCCACTGGTCGTTGTACACCTTCGACAGGTACTTGCTACCGCCGTCGGGGAGCACGACGAGGATGTTCATTCCCTTCTTGCCGTGCGCCTTCGCCCACTTGATCGCGCCCATCACGGCGGTCCCGGACGACACCCCGGCGAAGATGCCCTCCTCGCGCGCCAGCCGACGCGTCATGGCGAACGCCTCCTTGTCGGCCACGCGCACCACGTCGTCCACGTACTGGAAGTCCATGGTGGAGGGGAGGAAGTCCTCGCCGATGCCTTCGATCCGGTAGGAGAACGGCTCGGTCATCTGCCCGGTCTTGAAGAAGTCGTAGTAGAGCGACCCGACCGGGTCCACCCCGACCGTCTTCACCGAGGGGTTCTTCTCCTTGAGGTACTTGCTGGTGCCCGTGACCGTCCCGCCGGTCCCGAGGCCACACACGAGCACGTGCAGCTCGGCGCCCATCTGGTCCCAGACCTCTGGGCCCATCGACTCGTACTGCCCGATCCAGTTCGACGGGTTGTGGTACTGGTTCGAGTAGAACGCGTTCGGCGTCTCGTCGGCGATCCGCCGGCTGACCTTGTAGTAGGAGCGGGGATCCTCGGGGGTCACGTTCGTGGGAGTGACCACGACCTTCGCCCCATACGCGCGCAGCGCCGCGCGCTTCTCTTCCGACTGCTTGTCGGGCAACGCGAACACGCACGTGTACCCGCGCACCGCGGCGGCCATCGCCAGACCCGCGCCGGTGTTGCCGGAGGTCGCCTCGACGATCACGCCGCCCGGCTTGAGTGCCCCACTCTTCTCTGCGTCGTCGATGATCTTGACCGCCATGCGGTCCTTCACCGAGCCGCCCGGGTTGAGGTACTCGAGCTTGACCCAGATCGTGGCTTCGACGCCCTCGACGACCTTGTTGAGCTTCACGATCGGGGTGTCGCCGATGCAGGAGAGGACGTTCTCGTGGACGTTCCGCACGTTCGGGGCTCCGGCCTGGAAGGGAGGGGGCCGTAACCGTCGGGGAGGCGACACCGCCACCGTTCGTGGTAGTAGGGTGGGCTGCGGTGCCGCGGGTGCGGTCGGCCGGCGTGAGGATCAGGACTTGGAAGAGCTCCGCGAGCGGCTGCTTCGCCGCGGCGACTACATCTGGGGTTCGTGGACCAAGCCGGAGCGCGTCGACGGGTACATCGTCGGCGTGAACCCGGGGGATCGGTCCGACGTGCTCGGGCGCTTCCCGTTCTCCGAGGCTTCGGTGGACGACGCGGTCGACTGCGCGTCCCGCGGGCTCGCGTTCTGGCGCCGGGTCGGGCGCGCAGACCGCGCGAAGGCGCTCCGGAAGTTCCGTGAGATCCTCAGCAAGAGCGAGAACCGGTTCGCGGCGCTGCTGGCCCGCGAGACGGGCAAGCCGTTCTGGGAGACGAAGCAGGAGGTCCAGGCCGCCGTCCGGTCGATCGACGTCCTGCTCGAAGAGGGCCTCGGCCTGCTCGAAGCCCGGATCCTCAACGAGCGCGAGGCCCGCTCCGACTACCGCCCCCGCGGCGTGGTCGCGATCCTCGTGCCGTACAACATGCCGCTGATGATCCCCACCCTGCAGATCGCGGCCGCGCTGCTCGCGGGGAACACGGTCGTCGTCAAGCCGAGCAAGTTCACGCCGGGCGTCGGGCAGGCCCTGGTCGAGGTGCTCGATCGCTGCAAGCTGCCCCGCGGCACCGTGAACCTCGTCCAGGGGTCCGGCAGCTCCATCGGCCAGAAGCTCGTCACCCACCCCGGCATCGACGCGTTGTTGTTCTCGGGCTCGTACGGCACCGCCGTCGAGATCCGGAAAGCCACGTTCGAGCGCCCCGAGCTCCCGGTGTTGTTCCAGTGCGGGGGCAAAGGCGCCGCGCTCGTGATCGGCGGCTGCGAGATGAACCGCGCCGTGTACGAGATCCTGCTCGGCTCGTTCCTCACCGCCGGGCAGCGCCAGAACTCCACGGGCCGCGTGATCGTCACCGCCGACGTGTTCGACCAGTTCGCCGAGGAGCTCACCCGCCGCGCCAAGCGCCTGTCGGTCGGGTACGCGTTCGATCCCCAGGTCCTCCTTGGGCCCGTGATCAGCGAGAACTTCCGCACCCGGTACCGGCGGTACGGCCGCGCGCTCGTCCAGCGGGGTCACTCCGCCCTCGCCGAGGCCCGGAATCGTGAAGTCCAGGGCCGCCGTGGATTCTACGTCGATCCGTCCATCTACCAGGTCAACTGGGAGAACGGGAACAGCTTCTTCAACGACGAGCCCGCTGGGCCCACCGTGTTGCTGTACAAGGTGCGCGACTGGGAAGAAGCCGTCGCGCTGCACAACCGGCTGTTCTACCGCCTCACCACGAGCCTGTTCGTGGCGCAGGACTTCGCAGAGCTCCCGGAGATCGTGGGCCGCCTCAAGACGGGCGCGCTCAACATCAACCGCGCCACGATCAGCGCCAGCCTGCGCCTCCCCTCGGTCGGCCTCGGTCGGTCCAGCAACGGCATGCCCGCCGGCATCGACCTCGTGCGGTTCCTGTCCACGCCGCGGTGCACGCTCGTGGAGAATCGCCCGTTCGACCCCACGCAGGTGGCGCCGGGGATCAACTGGGACGACGACGACGAGCCGATCTCCGTGGAGGTCGAGCTCGACGCGGAGCAGGACCGGTAGAACGAACAGGAGGCGACGATGCGCTGGTGGACGACCTCGGTGGCCCTTGGCCTCGCCGCCTGCAACGGCGGGGACGACGACACGCAGGGAACGGACGAGCCGATCGAATCGTATGCGTGTACGCAGATCGCCGTGGGCGACATCCTCGACGTGTCGGCCGTCCGCGAGGAGGCCCGCAGCCTCACCGTGGGCCGAACCCCCTACCGCGTGAACCTGCTGACCGGGGTGCCGGGCTTCGTCGCGTTCGAGACGGACGGCGCGACCGACCTCACCCTCCTGCTCAGCGATGCCGACGTCGCCGCAGCCTGGTGGGACGGCGGCGACCGCGTGGCGTTCGAGCCCGGAGAGCCGAACCCCGGATGTGATGCCGACATCGCGGAGGTGCAGCAGATCACCACGTCCGGTGGCCCGGCGTGGCTCGAGCTCGGCCCTGCGCTCCAGGGCAGCGTCTGGCTGATGCTCGGCGAGTAGTCAGGGCGTCGCGGGGATCTCGGGGTCGACCTTCGACACGTCGACCGAGTACTCGACGACGATGGTCGCGCCGCGGGGCGGGATCCCCGTGCCGTGGAACGACAGCGTCCAGCTCGGCACGTCGTAGGTCCAGCCGTTCGTGGGGTCCTCGACGACCTCTACGTCGTTGACCAGCACCACCAGCGTGTCGACCTGGGCCGCGCGCGACAGCTGGAACTCCTCGCGGATGCCGGCGGCGTTCAGGCCGATGGAGCCGAGCATCCCGGTCCAGTCGCTCGAGCAGATGTTGCCCTGCAGCCCGCCCATCGTCCGCGCAAAGGAGAGGTACCGCTCGCTGTGGATGACCTCGGCGCACGGGTTCGGCAGGCCCACGATGACCCCGACCGACAGGAGGTTTTCGGCCGGCTTGAGATCGCGGTAGCTCGTGACGAGCTCGGAGATCGGGGTGAGCTCCTCCCGCTGGCCGTAGCAGGCGTTCGCGTCCTGACCCTCGAGGGCCCCGCCGTCCGAGCAGTCCTCCTCGTCGGACACGATCACCGTGAGGAGCTGCGCCTCGGGCCGCACGAAGCCCTCGTTGATGCCGCCGGGCACCGCGTTGAACGGAGAGGCTGCATAGATCGCGGCCTCGAGCCCCTTCTCCTTGTCGGAGCCGTCGGTGCCTACGGCCGTGGCGCGCTCGACGAACTCCGACTCGTAGTCGTCGGCGTTGGTGAGGTACGGGGGATCGCCGACGAGCTTGCCCCGCTCGACGTTGTCGTACTCGAAGCTCGTGGTGATGATGCCGATGTGGAAATCGGTGCCGGTCGCCTCGAGCTCGTCCGCGAACGCGGTGAACCCGGCGGCGAGAGCGGCTTGCTCCTCCTGCATCGAGTTCGAATCGTCGATCACCCACAGGATGTCGACCTGGTTGTTGGGCGCCTGGCTGAACGAGTCCACCTGGATCTGGACGGCGACCGTGTTCTCGCTGCGGCACGCAGCCAGCGCCACCAACATCGTCACCCGGAGCCCGAACCGATCGAACATGTCGCCCCCACGCAGTGGGCTCCATTGTGTACGGGGCGCCCCCGTCTCGTCCAGCGTTTCCTGCGCCGTCAGTAAGGCGTGAGGTCCGTGGTGGGTTGGGTTTCGTCGTCGGCGGGCGGGACGGGCACGCCGGGCTGGATCGTGTAGGTCACGACGATCACCGAGGACCGGGGCGGGATGCTGGCCCCGTGGAACTCGAGGAACCAGGTCTCGGGGTCGAAGGTCCAGCCGGCGCCCGCGTCCTCCTGGACCACCTTGTCGTCCACCATTACCTCGATCGTTTCGGGCTGCGCGGCCTCGGACAGCTGGAACCGGCTCCGGATGCCCGACGCGTTCACGCCGAAGGCGGACAACACGTTCGACCAGTCGTCGTCGCAGATGTCGCCGATGATCCCGCCCATCAGCCGGACGAGCTGGGCGTAGCGGGTCCCTTCGACCTGCTCGGCGCACGTGGATTGCGGGGTACCGATGATCGCACCGACCGACACGAGATCCTGGTCCTGCTTGAGGTCGCGGAAGTCCTGCACGAACTCGTTGACGCTCGGCAGGTCGTCGAAGGCCGAGTAGCAGGCGGTGCCGGGCTGACCTTCGAGCGCGCCGCGGTCCGAACAGTCCTCCTCGTCGGAGACGAACACCACGAGGAGCTGCGCGTTCGGGCGGATGAAACCCTCGTTCGGGCCGCCGTCCACGTTGAGCACGGGCTGGAGCGAGTACAGCGCGGCCTCGATCCCTTTCTCCTTGTCGGAGCCTTCGGTGCCCACGACCGCGCGGTCCGCGAACAGGGCCAGGTAGTCGTCCTCCTTCGTGAGGTAGGACGGCGAGCCCTTCAGCACGCCGCGCGCGGGGTCGTCGTACTCGAACGAGGTCGAGATCACCCCGATGTGGAACTCCGTGCCGGACGCCTCGAGCTGCGCGGCGAAGCTCGCGAACCCGTTCTGGAGCACCTCCTGCTCCTCCTGCATCGAGTTCGAGTCGTCGATCACCCAGAGGATGTCGACCTCGTTGTTCGGCGCCTGCCGGAACGTGTCGGTCTGCTCCTGGGCGAACAGGTCGCGGTCCGACTTGCAGGCCACGAGCGAGAGGAGGACGGGGAGCCAGCTGCGACGCATGATTCACCAGAGGAGCGTGGTGCCCCCATTGTATGCCCGGTGCCGCCTCCACGCATCACCTCCTCGTGGAGCGCGGGCTTGACGGGGCGCTCGCTCCTTGCGAACGTTCGTCCCGAGAGGCGCCCGTGCAGATTCTCGCGTCGTTGCTGACGCCGTTCGACAAGGCCGGCCGGGTCGACCTCGCCCGGTTGCGGGCCCACGTCTTGTGGCTGGCCGCGCAGGGGGTGGACGGCTTCGTCCCCACGGCGGTCGACGGCGAGTTCCTGTACCTGGCCGATCGCGAACGGGAGGCCGTCCACCGCACCGTCCTCGACACCGCGCGCGGGCGGCAGGTCTGGCCCTGCGTGTGGGACCCGAACCCGGCCACCGTGACGTACCTCGTGGACTCTGCACGCGACCACGGCGCAGCGGGGGTGGTGTTCTCGCCCCCGGTCGCCTACCGCGTCGACGATCGCGTCATCCGGAGCACGTTCGAGTCGCTCGCCACGAAGGGGATCGCGGTGCGGGCGTACCACGACCCCGCCGCGTTCGGCAGCCCCGTGTCCGAGCGGCTCTTCGCCTCCATGCGCGCGGACAAGCTCGTGACGGGCATGCTCGACGCGTCGGAGGACCTCTGGCGGCTGGCGCGGCTCGGGAAGGAGCTGCCGGGCTCGGTCTTCGCCGTGGGGGATCGCGTGTCGTTCGAGGCCCGGTCGGTGCCGGGGCTCGCGGGTCTGGTGAGCGCGCTCGTCAACGTGTGGCCCGCGTTCTGCCTGCGCGTGTTCCGCAAGGGGGAGCAGCTCGATCTGGCCCTGGTGGACCGCGTCAACCGCATCCGCGCGGCGGGGGGCCACCGCGCCATGAAGTCCCTCCTGCGGATGGGCTGTCGGGCGCCGATGATCGAACCGCTCGACGACGTCCTCCTGGGCCTGCCGCCGTCCGAGGCGCCCTGAACGGGATACCGTCGCGCCCGTTCGATGGGGGTGCACGGTGCAGGTCGAAGACGGAAAGATCGTGGTGTTCCACTACTCGTTGACCACGGAGGGGGGCTTCTCGGAAGACACCCGGACCGCGGGCAACCCGATGGCGTATCTCCACGGGAAGGGGCAGCTCGTCCCGGGCCTCGAGCGGGCGTTGGCGGGGCGCAGCGCGCCCGATCGCTTCCAGGTCACCGTGGCGGCGGTCGACGGGTTCGGCGAGCGGAAGGGCAGCGGGCCGCAGGCCGTGCCCCGGAAGGAGTTCGGCAAGGACACGAAGTTCGCGGTCGGGATGCCGCTCGAGCTCAAGGACTCCGCGGGCCGCCCCGTGCGCGTGTGGGTCACGAAGGTGCAGGGCTCGCGCGTGTGGATCGACGTCGATCACCCGTTCGCCGGCAAGGTGCTCGACTTCGACGTGGAGCTCCTCGTCGTCCGCGACCCGACCCCCGAGGAGCTGTCCCACGGGCACGCCCACGGCGCGGACGGGCACGGAACGCACTGACCATGTTCCTCCTGCTCTCCGGGCTCGCGGGCTGTACGGGCGGAGACGCCGCGACGCCCACGCCCACCGGGGAGTGCGGGACCGGGGCGGGGGTCGTCGCGCTGACCACGCGTGACGGTCTGCGCCTGGAGGGCGACTTCCGACCGGCCCCGGCGTGTGGCGCTCCGGCCGTGTTGTTGCTGCACATGATCCCGCCCGCGAACGACCGCACAAACTGGCCCGGCGCCTTTCAGGATGCGCTCGTGGACGCAGGCTTCGCGGTCCTGGCACCCGACCGTCGCGGTGCCGGCGGGTCGGAGGGGACGCCGGAGGACGCGTACCTCGGGCCGCGGGGTCGGTTGGATGCCCACGCGGCGGCGCTGTTCCTCCGCGACGAAGGCTACGGCCCCCTCACGATCCTCGGGGCGTCGAACGGCACCACCACGATGGTGGACTACGCCGTCTGGGCGCGCGGAGAAGGCGCACCGGTGCCCGTCGCGCTCGGGTTCCTCACCGGGGGCGCGTACACGG
>JBIKWC010000553.1:0-2501 GCA_044356535.1 Myxococcota bacterium | reverse complement strand
GGCGGAACCCGACCGTCGGCGCCTTGTGGCTGGTGGCGGATCCGCCGACGCCCGTGGACGGTGCGGTCGTGCAGTTGGCGGATGTCGGCGTCGGCCACCGGATCGCCATGCCCCCAGCCGACGTCCCGAGCCAGCGGGAGTTGCCGGGGTTCGCCGTCCTGGGCGGTGACCTCGATCAGGACGGCGCCGACGACCTCGTCCTCACGGCGCCGTCGCTCGGGTACGACGACGACTTCTTCTACGTCGTGCCGGGGCCAGCGCTCGCCACGATGACGAGCCTCGAGGACGCGGCCGTGATCGAGGTGGTGGACGACGGCTTCTTCGCCGACCTGCTGGGGGTGAACGCGGCCTTCACGCCCTCGCTCGACGCGACGGACACGGCGCTCGCGCTCACCGCGCTGGGCTCGACCTCGGACGGCCCCGCCGCCCTGGTCTTCGCGGGCTCGGCCCTCACGGTCGACACGACCGTGGGAACCGCCTGGACCGTGTGGTACACGACCGACTGGGCGCCAGCGCAAAGCATCGAGCGGGGGCCGCGGATCACCTGGGGCACCTTCGCCGGCGACCCCGACGAGGCCGACCTGGTGATGGGCCTGACCGACAACGTCCGGGCCCGGGTGTACGTGTTCCACGACGTGGTCGACGACGCGGGCTCCCAGCGGGTGGCCGCCGACACCGCGGCAGACGTGGTCCTCGACCTGCCGTACCCCGACTGCATCGACGTGGCGGTGACGGGCTCGGAGCTGTTCGTGGCCTGCTCGGGCTCCCCCATCTGGCGCGGGATAAGCGACCGCGGCCTCGTGTTCCGCATCGACCTGACGCAGTTTCCGCCCTCGAACACCCCGGTCGCGATCACCACGGACAACAGCGACCAGCTGGCGATCGGGAGCGCAGGCGCCATCGGCACCCTGCGGAGCCCCGTGGTGTTCCCGCTCGACGCGACCACGGACGTCGTGGTGTTCGACCACTTCGCCAGCTGGGCGGACGAGGCCTTCAGCTGGCTCACGGTGCCCTGAGGGAGCCCTACCGGGACTTCACCCACTGCGACCACACCTCGTCGCGCAGCTCGTGCAGCGCGCGGCGGGCCAGCGCCCGGGCCACCGTCTGGGTGCCCGTGTGCGAGAAGTACGTCGTCGAGGCGTCGATCGCGGCGGCCACGTAGTCCAGGCCGCCATCGGCCACGCCCAGCGCCGCCTGCACCTGCTTCAGGGTGGACTCCTGGGTCAGGCCCTTCTCCTTCACGAACCGGGACACCCAGGCCCCCGTCTGGTCCAGCGCCTGGACCACGAACGCCTGCTTCTCGGCGGCCGAGTTGCCCGGCACCTGGCTCGCCAGCTTCGCGAACGCCGCGTTGCCCATCAGCTGGTCCTGGGCGAGGCCCTTCCAGGTGCCCACGATCTTCGACACGAAGTCCGGCCCCAGCGGCACCAGCCCGTCGAACGTCACCCAGGCCGCCACGCGGATCAGGTCGTACCTGGCGTAGTCCGCGAGCGCGCCCGTGAAGCGCGCGATGCCGTCCACCGACATCGACGGGACCCCGTTCGTGAGCCCGAACGCGATCATCTCCGCGATCAGCTTCGCGCCTGCGTCGATGGCCTGGGTGGTGTCCGGCTTGGGGGTGAGGTCCTGCAGGAAGCCGAGGCTCGAGAACAGCGACCCCACCTTCGCCGCCGCCACCGCGCCCGCTGCCACCGTGTCGACCGTGTCCACCAGCGTGTAGACCGCCACCGCCTGGCCGAACCGCGGGTTCGCGGCCTCGAGCGCCAGGGCGCGCTTGCGCACCTCGGCGATCAGGCCCGGGGTGGCCGGGAGCGAGGACTCCTTCAGGATCTCCGCCACCAGGTCGTCGAACCGGGTCACGTTCGACCACGCCCCGGGCACGACCTTGTCGAGGGTCTGCAGGACCGTCGGGGTGACGCCGCTCTGCGGCAGGGCTTCCAGCGCTGTGATCACCGACACATCCACCTCCGGGCGGCGGACGCTACCACGACGTCACGGGCGGGCAGCCACCAGCTGCTTCACCGCCGCGACGCGCCGCCGGAGGAGCCCCAGGAGCGAGAAGACCGCCGTCCAGGAGCCCAGGGCGAAGCGCGCCGCCGTGTCGCCGAACGCCGCCAGCTCCGCGTCCACCGGGCGCCAGAAGGGGTCCGGATCCCGGCTCGTGTCCACCAGCACCGTGCGCCGGCGGACGAAGGTCGGGTACGCGTGGCGGGATGCGGCCACCCCGGTGCCCGTCTCCTTCGTGCCCGTCCACGGGACCTGGGGCACCGCGCCGGGGAAGCTGTGGTTGTTCACCAGCGCCACCCCTACGTCCAGCCGGCGCGCCAGCCGCTCGCCTTTCGCCGTGTCCGCCGTCCACACCGAGCCGTTCAGGCCGTAGCGGCTGTCGTTCGCGCGGCGCACCGCCTCGTCGGCGTCCTTGACCCGGATCACCGCCAACACGGGCCCGAAGGTCTCGTCGCGGACCACGTCCATCGACTCGTCGCAGCGGTCCAGGATCG
>JBIKWC010000552.1:0-2507 GCA_044356535.1 Myxococcota bacterium | reverse complement strand
CGAAGAGCTCCCCGACTACCTGCGCGGCGTCGACAACTCGTGGTGATCCTCGGCCTCTCCGACGGCGCCGCCCCCGGGGCCGCGCTGGTGGTGGACGACCGCGTCGTGGCCGTGGAGCCCGCGCGCGCGTCCGAGCTCTCCGGGCTCCGGCTCCCGCTCGCTGCGGCGGAGCGCGCGCTCCGGCAGTCGGGGCTGCAGGTGGCCGACGTCTCCCTGGTGTCGTTGGCCGGGCGCTACAGCCCACCGCTGGCGGTCCGCAGCCGTCCCCGGGTGCGGCGGTGGGCCACCGACCCCTTCTCGCCCGCCCGCGCGTTCACCACCCGCGCCGAGCGGTGGCTGCGGGGCACCGGGCTGGGGGCGGCAGACGCCGACCGCGCGCGGGACTGGCTCTCCGGGGTACTCGTGGCCCGGGGCTACCAGCCGAAGAAGGTGGTCCTGATCGACCTGCACCGGGCGCTGGCCGCGTCGGTGTACCGGACCCGGCCCGACGATCGGGCGACGATCGTGGTGGTCCACCCGGAAGGCGACGGCGTGTTCGCGTCCGTCCACCGGGCGCAGGGCGGGCAGGTCGACCGCGTGCTGGCCGATCGGGCGACCACGGGGGTCCACCTGTACCTGGAGCGTGCCCTCGCGGCGCTCGGGCTGCCGGAGCTGTCCGCCCTCCCGCGCCTCGCCGGGACCGCGGAGCCCGATCCGGCCCTGCGGAGCGCGCTCTCCGAGGTGGCTGCGTACACGGGGCGGTACACGGGACGCCCCGGGCCGGAGCGCCGCGGGGACCAGCCCTGGAGCGCGCTCCGGAAGGCGCCTGCGGTGGGGGCCGCGACGGTGATCGCGCACCTCCGCGAGCTCGTCGCCGACCTCGTGTCGCACCACCAGCTGGACGGCGCCACCCAGCTCGCCGGGGGCTGGTTCGCCGACCTCGGCGTCCTCGGGTTGCCGGGAGCGGCGCCGCTGGGCGTGGCTGCCTGGCGCGGCGACGAGGCCCTCGCGCTCGGCGCGGCCGTGGACGCCGGGGGAGTCGCGCCCACCCCGCTCGCGGTGGACCTCGGCGCGTGGGTGCAGCCGGCGGGCGACGGGCCCGAGGTGGCCACCCACGACGACGTGGTCGCAGTGCTCACGGGCGGGGCGCCCTGGATCCGGTGCCGCGATCGGGGTGCGGTGGGGCCGCTGGCGTTGCGGAACCGGGGCGTGTGGCTCCGCGCCGACGACGCCAGGGGGCTCGCCCGGGTGCGCGAGGCGCTCGAGCTCCCGAGCGCGGTGCCCACCGTGTACCTCCGGGCGACCGAGCCCGTAGGGGTCCCCGAGAACGTGCGCGACTGCTGGGCCTTCGGGGTCACGGTCGGCGGTCGGACGTTCGTGGGCGCCGCGGGGAACCCGGCGCTCGAGGCCCGGCTGCAGACGCTGGCTGCTGCAGGCATCGACGAGGTGGCGCTGTTGCCGCTCGCCCGCCGCGACCACGCACCGGTCGAGGATCTCGCCTCGCTGCAGGCCCTCGCCGGTCAGCTGGGCGGATCCCTCGAGTGGTCCGACCGCTACGAGCCGAGGCGCCGGTGACCACCCCCGCCGTCGAGTCCCCCCGGCGCGTCTGGACCGAGGTGCTGGTGGTGTACCTCGGCACGCTGGTGGCCATCCGGGTGGCGGTCCAGGTCGTCGGCGGCCTGCCCGGCTTCGAGCTGCTCCTGGCGATCGTCCCGATCCTGTTCATGTACGTGCCCGTGTGGTCCTGCCGCCTGCGCGGCGCAGATCCGTGGGATTACCCGATGGCGTTGCCCTCGTTCCAGGAGCGCGCGCCGTGGGTCGAGGCGCTGCGCCTGAACCTCGTGATCTGGGCGGTCGTCGCGGTGCCGTTCGTGCTCGGGTACCACGCCTGGCAGACCTGGGGGGTCGCCTGGCTCCAGGAGTCCCTGGGCCTTCGGCTGTACCCGAAGGTCCCGCACCTCGCGTGGACGTTCCCGTCCAACCCGCTCAAGCTCGTGGCGTACCACCTGTTCTACGTCGCGATCCCCGAGGAGATGTTCTACCGCGGGTACCTGCAGTCCCGGCTCGAGGAGATCCTCCCTGCGCGGTGGACGGTGCTCGGCACCCGGGTGGGGCCCGCGCTCCTCGTGACCTGTGTGCTGTTCGCGTTCGGCCACTCCATCGTGATCCTGCAGTGGTGGCACGTGTTCATCGTGGTCCCGTCGCTCGCGTTCGGCTGGTTGCGAGCGAGGACCAACGGGATCATCGCGGGCGCGTTCTTCCACGCCTGGTGCAACATCACCGTGGCCACCCTCGACACGCTCTACGGAATCGTCCCTCCGGGAGGGTGACCCGTGGTGCGAAGCGCGCGCGGCCGCTATATTGCGGACGCCCGCGGCACTGCGGGAGTGGGGCGTCATGGGTACCGCTTGTCCGTTCTGCGCTTCGGAGGTCGCACCGGATCTGGTGGCCTACGGCGGCACCTGCCCGAAGTGCCTGGCGGAGATCCCCGGCGACGAAGCCCCGACCGACCCGGGCGTCGAGGTCCG
>JBIKWC010000304.1:0-8878 GCA_044356535.1 Myxococcota bacterium | reverse complement strand
CCACCGTCAGGCCATCGGTCGCGTTGCCGAGGACGATGGCGCTGTACACGTGGTCCGCGACCACGCCGCCGTTCGTGCCCGTGTTCCCGTTCAGCGCGAACACCACGCTGGCGCCGTCCGCCACCACCAGCGACACGCCCACCACCGACCCGACGTCCCCGGTCGAGTCGAGCTCCAGGCCCTGCAGGTCCACCTCCACGCCGGACACGTTCGTGACCTCGAACCACTCGCCAACGGCGTCCGCGACGGCGGCCGGGTTCTGCATGATCTCGGTGATCACGAGGTCGCCGGCCACCAGCGCCGACAGCCCCACCGAGGTGGCGTCCGAGCCGTCGCAGTCCTGATCGATCCCGTCGCCCAGGATCTCCGTCGCGCCGGGGAACACCGCAGCGTTGGTGTCGTCGCAGTCCGCGGGGAAGTCCGACCCGTCGCCGTCCACGTCGGTCTCGTCGCCGCCGACGCAGTCGTTGTCGAGGCCGTCGTACGGCACCTCCGTCGCGCCGGGGTTCACCGCCGGGTCGGTGTCGTCGCAGTCCGTGGTGGTGTCGAACCCGTCCGCGTCCCCGTCCGGCGGGCCCACGGGGCACACCGGGTTCGCGCTTCCCGGCGTGCCGAGGTCGCCGAGGCCGTAGGCAGCCACGCCCTCGCACCAGCTCGCCCCGAGGTCGTTGGTGGAGGCGTCCCCCGCGGCGTCGAGGCTCATCGACGCGCCGGTGGGGTCAGGGAACGTGACCCCGTCGTCCCAGGTGACCGTGTCGAACACGGTGCCGAGGTACTCGAGCGACAACGTGTCGCTGGTGTTGCCCAGCGCCAGCGCCCCGCCATAGGCAAAGTCGACGGTCACGCCGCCGTTGACGGCCTGGTTGGTGGAAGCGCCGAACACCGCGTAGCCGCCCGCGGGCACGACCAACGCGCCGGTGACCGTGCTGGTCCCGGGGAGGCTCACGAGCTCGAGGTCGGTGAGGAGTACGTCGTCCGCCGTCGTGTTGTGCACCTCGAACCACTCGCCGACCCCGTCGAGGACCGCGTTCGGGTTCTGCATGATCTCGGTGATCACGAGGTCACCGGCGACGAGGTCGCTCACCGGGACGGCGCCGCCGGTGACGAGGTCGGAGCCGTCGCAGTCCTGATCGATGCCGTCGTCGGGGATCTCGGTCGCCCCAGGGAACACGGTCGCTTCGGCGTCGTCGCAATCCGCCGGGGAGTCGGAGCCGTCGCCGTCGACGTCCACGAGGTCGTCGCCGTCGCAGTCCTGGTCGATGCCATCGTACGGGACCTCGGTGGCGCCCGGGAAGATGGCGGCGTCGGTGTCGTCGCAGTCCGCGACGGCGTCGAACCCGTCGTTGTCGGCGTCGGGCGGGCCCGACACACACGCGGGGTTCGCCGAGCCCGGGGTGCCGAGGTCGCCGAGGCCGTACGGATCGACGGCCTCGCACCAACTCCCGCCCGCGTCGTTGGACACCGCGTCTTCTGCGCTCGGGTCGAGGCTCATGGCGGCCCCGTCCGGGTCGGGGAAGGTGGCGCCGTCGTCCCAGGCCACCGCGTCGAACACGGTCCCGGTGTACTCGAGGGACAACGCGTCGGCGCCGTTGGCCAGCGTGATGCCGGAACCGTACGCGAAGTCCACGGTGAGGCCGCCGTTGCGCACGGGATCGGCCGAGGCCGCGAACACCAGCCGCGCGCCGGGGGCGGCGAGGAGCGTGGAGTTCACGGTGACCGTGGCGCCCGACACGAGCTCGAGCCCGTCGAGGTCCACGGTGAGCCCGGACGTGTTCAGCACCTCGAACCACTCGCCGTCCCCGTCGACGGTGGCGTTCGGGTTCTGCATGATCTCGGTGATCACGAGGTCGCCCACCACGAGATCGGCCACGGTGTCGCCCAGCAGCGGGTCGTCCTGGCCGTCGCAGTCCTGATCGACGCCGTCCCCGGGGACCTCGGTGGCGCCGGGGAAGATGCCGGCGTCGGAGTCGTCGCAGTCCGTGGTGGTGTCGAAGCCGTCGTTGTCGGCGTCGATGGGGCCGCCGCCGCAGCTCGGGTTGGCTGCGCCGGGGGTGCCGAGGTCGCCGCTGCCGTAGGGGGTGGCGCCGATACACCAGTTGACGCCGTCGTCGTTCGACGCTGCGTCGGAGAACGCCGGATCGAGGCTCATGGACGCGCCGGTCGGATCGGGGAACGTCACCCCGCCGTCCCACGAGACGCTGTCGAAGGTGGTGCCGAGGTACCCGAGCGAGAGGTCGTCCACGGTGTTGGCGAGCACCAGCGAGGTGCCGTACGCGAAGTCGACGGGCGCGCCGCCGTTGAGCAGCGGATCGGCCTCGATCCCGAACACGACGAAGTCGCCGGGCGCAGCGACGAGCGTGCTCGTGACCGTGCGGGTGGTGCCGCCCGACGTGAGCTCGAGGCCCTGCAGCTCGACCGTCAGGCCCGAGCGGTTCTGGATCTCGAACCACTCGCCCGCGCCGTCGCCGACCGCGTTCGGATCCTGCAGGATCTCGGTGATCACGAGGTCGCCGGCGACCAGGTCGGCCACGGTGTCCCCGGTACCGGAGACCGAGTCCTGGCCATCGCAGTCCTGGTCGATGCCGTCGTCCAGGATCTCGGTGGCCCCGGGGAAGATCGCGGCGTCGCCGTCGTCGCAGTCGGTCGTGTTGTCGAAGCCGTCGCCGTCCGCGTCCACGGGGCCGCCGACACACGAAGGGTTGATCGCGCCCGGTGTACCGAGGTCACCCGAGCCGAAGGTCGTGACTGCCTCGCACCACGCGCTCCCTGCGTCGTTCGCGACGGCGGAGGTCGACGCCGGGTCGAGGCTCATCGCGGCGCCGGTGGGGTCGGGGAACGTGGCCCCGTCGTCCCAGGTGACGCTGTCGAACACGGTGCCCAGGAACTCGAGCGACAGGTCGTCCGAGGCGTTGGCCAGGGAGATGGTCCCGCCGTAGCCGAAGTCCACGGGCGCGCCGCCGTTGAGGAGCGGGTCGGTGGTGGAACCGAACACCACCCGGGCGCCGGACGGGACCACGAGGCTCGCAGTGACGGTGGCGGTGTTGCCGGACACGAGCTCGAGGCCCTGCAGGTCGACGTCGAGCGCGGACGCGTTGAAGACCTCGAACCACTCGCCGTCCCCGTCGGACACGGCGTTCGGGTTCTGCATGACCTCGGTGATCACGAGGTCGCCGGTCACGAGATCGGCCACCGTGGGGCCTCCGCCGGTGATCAGGTCCTGGCCGTCGCAGTCCTGGTCGATGCCGTCGTTCGCGACCTCCGTGGCCCCTGGGAACACGTTCTCGTCGAGGTCGTCGCAGTCGACGGTGTCGTCGAACCCGTCGCCGTCGAGGTCGGTGCCGACCACCGCGCACAGCGGGTTGGCCGAGCCGGGGCTGCCGAGGTCACCCGCGCCGTACGGGTCCACGCCGAGGCACCAGTTGGCGCCGTCGTCGTTGAGGACCGCGTCCGTGGCGCCGCGATCGAGGCTCATGCTGGCGCCGTTGGGATCGGGGAAGGTCACGCCGTCGTCCCAGGTGACGCTGTCGAACACGGTGCCCTGGAACTCGACCGACAGCGAGTCCCCGGTGTTCGCGAGCGAGATGGCCGTGCCGAAGCCGTAGTCGGCCGGCACGCCGCCGTTGAGCAGCGGGTCGGCGTTGCGGACGAACACCGCGAAGGCGTTGGGCGCGAGCACCAGCGGCTGGCCGACGGTGACCGTGGCGCCGGACACGAGCTCGAGGCCCTGCAGGTCGACGGTGAGCGCAGACCGGTTCTGGACCTCGAACCACTCGCCGTCGGTGTCGGACACCGCGTCCGGGTTCTGCAGGATCTCGGTGATCACGAGGTCGCCGGCGACGAGGTCGCCCACGGTCGGGTCGGTGGTGAGGTCGTCGGCGCCGTCGCAGTCCTGGTCGATGCCGTCGCCCAGGATCTCGGGCGCGCCCGGGTAGATGGCGTCGTCGTCGTCGTCGCAGTCGAGGTCGGAGGCGAACCCGTCGCCGTCGAGATCGAGCGGGCCGCCCGAGCAGGAGGGGTTCACGGCTCCGGGGGTGCCGAGGTCGCCGTCACCGAACGGCAGCAACGCCGCGCACCAGTTCGCGCCATCGTCGTTGGAGACAGCGTCCGTGGCTGCGGGATCGAGGCTCATCGACGCGCCGTTCGGGTCGGGGAACGTGGCCCCGTCGTCCCAGGCCACCTCGTCGAACGTGACTCCGCCGAACGCGAGGGCGACCGAGTCGGAGGTGTTCGACAACGTGATCGAGGTCCCGTAGGCGAAGGCGAGGTCCACCCCGCCGTTGAGCAGCGGGTCGGCGTTGCGGCCGAAGACCACCACGCCGCCGTCCGGGACGACGATCGACACGTTCACCGTGGAGGTGGCGCCGGAGATCAGCTCGAGGCCGTTGAGATCGACCGGGGCGCCCGACACGTTCGCGACCTCGAACCACTCCCCTTCCCCGTCACCGACCGCGTTCGGGTCCTGCAGGATCTCGGTGATCACGAGGTCGCCGGCGGCGAGGTCCCCGACCGAGGCCGGTCCGCCGGACACGTCGTCGGCGCCGTCGCAGTCCTGGTCGATGCCATCGTCGAGGGTCTCGGGGGCGCCCGGGTACACGCTCGCTTCGGCGTCGTCGCAGTCCGTCGGGAACGTGAAGCCGTCGCCGTCCTGGTCCGTGACGTCCGCGCAGGGCTCGTTGGCGGCGCCGGGCGTTCCATGGTCGCCGGCACCGTACGGCGTGACGGAGGTGCACCACCGCGCGCCGTCGTCGTTGAGCACAGCATCGAACGAGGTCGGGTCCAGGGTGGCCGAGGCCCCGGTCGGGTCGGGGAACGTCGCCCCGTCGTCCCAGGCCACGCGGTCGAGCACGCCGTACACGTTGCGCAGCTCGAGCTGGTCCGAGCTGTTGGTGAGCGGGAACGCGCCGCCGCTGTAGACGTAGTCCGGCACGATGCCGCCGTTGAGCAGCGGATCGGCGTTGGTCCCGAACAACACCACGCCGCCTGCAGACACGGGCAGCGACCCCACGACGGTGAAGGTGTCGCCGCTGTCGTCCTGCACGACGAGGCCGTCGAGGTCGATGGCGCGACCCGTCAGGTTGGCGACCTCGAACCACTCGCCGTCGGCATCGGCCGCAGCGTCCGGGTTCTGCATGAACTCGGAGACGACGAGGTCGCCGGGCAAGAGGTCGTCGGCGGTCTCGAAGAGGCCCGTCTCGCCCGTGGCGTCGGTGTCGGTGTCGGTGTCCGTGTCCGTGTCCGTGTCCGTGTCGGTATCGGAGTCCGTGTCCGTGTCCGTGTCGGTGTCGGTGTCCGTGTCCGTGTCCGTGTCCGAATCGGTGTCGGCGTCCGTGTCCGTGTCCGTTTCGAAGTCCGTGGAGACGTCCTTCGAGCTGCGTGGGCAGGCGAGCAGGATCACGAGCGACACCGGGAACAACGCGGAACGGAGAGACATGGGGACCTCGCGGGTCCCGGAGCCTATGTCGCCGATCCTTTCCGCCGCTACCCTGCCTCCGATCTGTTTCCGCGAATCCACGCAGCCGTCGAGACGCGGCCCCGGATCCGGTAGACTCCGCCGACGGAGGCGCAGGGTGGTCGAGGTGGTGCTCCCGAGCCTGGCGGCCGAGCTCGCGCGTGTCGCGCTCCCCGCCATGGTCGCCCTGGTGGCGCTGGTGGGCTCCCTGTGGCTGTTCGGGCGCTCGCGCGCCGCGGCAGCGCTCGCGTTCCTGGGCGCTGTGCTCGTGCTCGGCGCGCTCTCGGTCGACGTCGTCGCGTTCCCGTTCCTGAACTGGCTCCTGATCACGGGCGCCCTCGAGCCCGGACCGTTGCCGTTCCGAGTCACCAGGGCCATCACCAACCTCGGAGAGGGGCTGGGACTCGTGTTGCTGGTCCTGGGTGCGGTCGTGGGCCCGGCCCCCCAGGAGGAAGAGTGACCGGCCTGTTCCTGACGCTCCAGGACGTCGTGGGCGCCTTCGGGTGGGTCGCCGTCTGGCTCGCCACGTTGGTCGCCGGGGTCGCGTGCATCCTCCGCGGTCGGTCGGGCGCCGGCGCCTGCCTCGGCGTCGCAGCCATCCTGGGCCTCGCGCTGCAGATCTGCGGCGCCTCGGTGGTGGGAGCGCTGGGGTCGGCGCTGTCGTTCCTGCCGCTCGACCTCGGTCGGCTGCTCGCGGCGTTCGTGCGCAGCCTCGGGGACACCGTGGTGTACGCGCTCGTGGTGGCGGCGCTCCTCGCGCAGCGGCCCCGCCCGCCGCGCGACGGTTAGCCCTCCTCCGTCGGAGGTCCCGTGTTCGGATGGTTCGTGGCTGCAGCGTTCGCGATCGACTGCCCCGAGGGCCAGACCGCCCTGGACGACCGGTGCATCACGCTCGCAGGGGAGGCGATCGCGGCGGTCCCGCCCGAGGTGCTGAAGGCGGTGTGGAGCCAGGTCACGACCTCGGACGACGTGAAGCGTTGCCTGCTGCCGCTCGTGGGCCAGCGCGGAGCCCGCGTGGACGTGTCTGCGGCCGTCGCGGACGGACACACCGTCGGCGTGGTGGTCTCGAGCGCCGCACCCTCGCCCGGCGAGGTCGAGTGGTGTGTCGCCCAGGAGGTGGCGCGGCTCACCTTCCCCGCCGACCCGCCCACGTTCCGGGTCGCGATCCCCCTGGTGCTCGACGACCCGCAGGAGCCGGCGCCCGCAGGCCGCTGATCAGCCGAGGATCCCGGCGATCGTGGCGGTGAGGCAGGAGGCGAGCGCTCCGCCGATCATCGCGCGCCAGCCGAGGGAGGCGAGCTCGCCGCGGCGCTCGGGCGCGATGCCGCCGATGCAGCCGATGTTGATGGCGATCGAGCTGAAGTTCGCGAACCCGCACAAGGCGTAGGTGGCCATCATCGCGCCGCGCGGCGTGAGGGTCTGGCCCGGGGTCTTGCCGGCGATGATCGAGGTGAGGTCGCTGTACGCGACGAACTCGTTCAGGACGATCTTCTTGCCGAGGAGCCCGCCGAACACGAGGACGTCCTCGGTCGGGACGCCCATCACGAGCGCGAGGGGGGCGAACCCGTAGCCAAGCAGCTGCTCCATGCTGACGCCGACGAGCCCGAGGACCGCGTTGAGCATGCCCACCAGGGCGATGAACGCGATGAGCATGGCGGCGACGATGCCGGCGAGGTGCATGCCCTCGATGGCGCCGCGCGCTGCGGCCTCCACCACGTTGGCGTCCTTGGTGCCCACCTCGAGGGTGGCGCCGCCCGCCGTCTCGGGGACCTCGGTCTCGGGGACGATGAGCTTGGCCATCACGAGCCCGGCGGGCGCCCCCATGATGCTGGCGGCCAGGAGGTGGGCGGCGTCCACGCCCATCGCGATGTACGCAGCCAGGACCGAGCCCGCGATGGTGGCCATGCCCCCGGTCATCGCGGCGTTGAGCTCCGACCGCGTCATCTTGGGGATGTACTTCTGGATGACGAGCGGGGCCTCGCTCTGGCCCACGAACACACACGCCACCGCCGACAGCGACTCTGCGCCGGAAGTGCCCATCGTGCGCACCATCACCCACGCCACCGCGGCGACCACCCGCTGCATCACGCCGTAGTAGTAGGCGACGCCCATCAGCGCGCCCACGAAGATGATGGTGGGGAGCACCTGGAAGGCGAACACGAAGCCCGACTTGTTCATGTCTGCGAGCCCGCCGAACACGAAGCCCGCGCCCAGGTGCGCGAAGTCGAGCACGTGGGTCACGAGCTCGCCGAGCTTCTCGAACACGGCCGCCCCGATGGGGGTGCGCAGGATGAACAACGCGAGGGAGATCTGGAGCCCGAGGCCCCACAACACGATCCGCGGCTGGATGCGCCGGCGGTCGGTGGACATCGCGACCCCGATCCCCAGGATCACGAACACACCGACGACGCTGATCAACCGCTCCATGCTGGCTCCCGCGCGAAACGCGGCGCCCAGTAACCCGCACCGGGCTCAGAACTGGAAGTACACGAAGGGGGAGTCGACCCAGCAGCCGAAGAACAACACGCCGAAGAGGACCGCCCAGTCGAGGCTCCACCGCGCCGCCGCCGGGAGCGACCGCCACCAGCCCACCCAGTCCTCGCGCTGGCGGAGCGCGTCCACCGTCTCGACCAGCGGCACCAGCGCCACCCCGAACAGCAGGGGGAGTGGCTCGAGGTCCACCTTGTTCAGGAATTCGCCCAACGCCCCCAGATCACCGAGGTGGCTCCAGCCCGAGGTGAGGTGGCCGTACACGTACACCATGTCGGCGAACGACTCGGAGCGGAACGGCACCAGCAACAGCGCCCAGACGATGCCCGTCGTCACCACCTGCACCACGAACCGAGGCGTCCCCACGAGGCCCACCGCGGACGCGAACCGGTCGCGGTACCGGCGGGTGACCCCGTCCAGCACCACCACCCCGCCGTTCAGTGCGCCCCAGAACAGGAACGTCCACGATGCCCCGTGCCACAGCCCCGACACGAGGAACACCACGGCCGTCGCGAACGCCCAGCGCGCGGGGCCGGCGCGGCTGCCGCCGAGCGGAAAGTACAGGTAGTCGCGGAACCAGGTCGACAACGACACGTGCCAGTGCTGCCACCACTCCGACATCGACCGGCTGCGGAAGGGGCGGTCGAAGTTCTTCATGAGCTCGACGCCGAGGATGCGGGAGGTCCCGCGGGCGATCTCGGAGTAGCCCGAGAAGTCGTAGTAGACCTGGAAGGCGAAGAACGCAACCGCGAGCGTGAGCCCGAAGCCGCCGAAGGACGACGGGTCCGCGTACACGGCGTTGACCAGGAACGCGAGCCGATCGGCGACGACCACCTTCTTGAACATCCCCCACGCGGCCTCCCGGACCCCCGACACCACCCTGGCCACGTCGAAGTCAGGGAGGAGGTCGAACTGGGGCACGAGGTCGGCCGCGCGCAT
>JBIKWC010000303.1:0-8905 GCA_044356535.1 Myxococcota bacterium | reverse complement strand
CGATCTATGCTCGAAGGACGCCACCTTGTGCTCTCAACAACCCCGACGACCCATCTCGATGCGTTGCGCCCCTTCGAGACGACCCGGCGAATGGTCCGGGATAACCATGCGTACGACACTGTGTTGTGGGCTGCTGTGGATGGTGGGCTGCGCGGAAGCGACGGCCCCGGAAGACGGAGTCGAGGCGCCGCCCCAGGCGGTCGACGCCGACCTGGAGCCTCCCTCGGGTCAGCTGGTGGTTTACGTCACGTATGGCTCCGCTTCCTGGGCGGAGGTCGCAAGCACCTGGGTCACGGAGCGGTGGGTGACGACGGGAAACTGCGATCGTTCGCTCGAGTACCACCACGCCATCCCTTCGCTCGCCGGACCTGAGGATTCGCGGTGGGTCTCCGTGCTGGTGCCCGCGGAGGTCGAGGGTGGCGGACCGTTCCCGATGCCGGCGCCGGGCACGGACCCGACCGGCTACTCCGATCTCGTCCACTACGACCCCGCCCTGGGCGTGGGGGCGTGGATCTCCGGGGGCACCGTTACCGTGGTGGGTGCTGACGGCGCGGGGCCCGGCGGCCTGCGGTTCGACGGGGGCGAGGCCTGCACCGCGACCGGATGTTCGCCGATGCCGTTCCCGCTCGAGTTCTCGATGGTGGAGCCGTGGCCGGAGTCCTCGCTGAACGAGACGGATGCCGATCGGGGCTGGTTCTCCGGCGTCGACGGCCCGGGAGGGTTGCCGCTCTGCCCCTGAGCCGCGCTTCGACGGTCCGGCGGAGTACACTGCTCCACGGAGGTCTGGATGGTGCCCCTGTGGCTCCTCGCGTGCGAGGAGGAACCGACGAAGCCCGCCCCGACGGACACCGGGGAGCCGCCTGCGCCCACCACCACCGGCGAGGCCCGGACCGGGCAGGTCGGCTCGATCCTGCTGATCGAGTACCCGCCGGACGCGTACGCCGGCACCACCGAGACCACGGCCCGCGGGCTGTTCGTCGACGAGGAGCCGGGGGTCCTCAACTTCGCGGAGTGCGTGTTCTTCGGGCCGCCGTGCCTCGTGGAGCCCGGGGTCCCCGGCCAGGAGCCCGAGCAGGTCCCCGTGCCCCAGGGGTTCCTGACGGTGGACGCCGGGCCGCGCCTGCGGGTGGGCGGCGCGTTCCTGGAGCGGTCGATCGCGCAGGTGGGGCCCATCTACGCCGGGGAGGGGTTCGCGCTCAACGCCGACCACCAGCTCGCGTTCGACGGCGACCTCCTGGGCTTCGCCACCGACGAGGCGTTCGAGGTCCCCGACCCGCTGGAGGGCGTGTCGCCACCACCCGAGGCGCTCGTGACGCTGGCCGCCGGCCAGGACCTCATGTTGGGCTGGACCCCGGGCACCACCGGCGAGACCGCGCTGCGCTGGGCCGACGGCGAGCGGGTCACCGTGTGGCCCATCGAGGACACCGGCAGCGCCACGCTCACCGCCGCGGAGCTCGGCCTCGTGCCCCCCGTCGACGCCACCTGGCTCACGTTGTCGCGCGCCACCCACCAGTCGGTCGACGCCTCCGGGAACACCGTGCGCCTCGACGTGGTGCGCGAGCAGTGGTTCTACGTCGACCTGTTCGACCCCACCGGCTTCACCGACCTCACCGGCGACCCGCGCCTGAGCGAGACCTGCGACGCCACGGCCCTGCTCCCCGACGGGCAGTACTTCGGCACCCTCGCCGACGCCGACGCCGACCTCGATCTCGGAGACGGGAACCCGCTCACCGGGTACCAGACCGCCGGCCGCGACCTGTCGTTCGCCGTCGACCTGCAGGATGGCGACACGCTCGAGGTCGAGTTCCGCCAGGTCTGGCTCGACGGCGCGGTCTACGTGCTGGGCAGTGGGTGTGACCCGGCGCGGGCCCAGGCCGCTGCCGACGTCACCTTCGAGGGCGACCAGGAGGTGCTGGTGTTCACGGCCCCGGAGGCCGGCGTGTACCACGTCGTGCTCGACAGCTTCGCCACCGATCAGGGCGAGCGCTTCGCCCTCCAGACCCGGACGATCCCAGCCGCCCGCTGACGCCGACCCGCGCGGCGGGTGATGATGAACCCAGGAGGCCCTCGCGTGCTCAACATCGACCGGGACCTGGGACGCTTCCGCGACATCGTGAAGGGGCGGGTCCGCAAGGACCTCAAGAAGTACATGTCGAGCGGCGAGCTGGTGGGGCGCAAAGGCAAGGACCTCGTCAGCATCCCGCTCCCGCAGATCGGCATCCCGCGCCTGCGCTACGGCGAGAACAAGTCGGGCGTGGGGCAGGGCGACGGGGAAGGGGAGGGGCCCGGCGAGGGCCAGAAGGCCGGGGACGCCGCGGGAGAGCACGCCCTCGAGGTCGAGCTGACGGTGGACGAGCTGGCGGAGATCCTGGGTGAGGAGCTCGAGCTGCCCCGCATCCAGCCGCGCGGCCAGCGCGAGGCCGCCGCCGAGAAGGCGAAGTACACGGGCATCAGCCTCACGGGCCCGGAGTCGCTGCGCCACAACAAGCGCACGTACCGCCAGGCGCTCAAGCGCTCGATCGCCGCCGGCACGTACGACCCCGACCGGCCGATCGTCGTCCCCATCAAGGAGGACAAGCGGTACCGGACGTACGAGCTCGAGAAGAAGCCCCGGTCCGCCGCCGTCCTCATCTACATGATGGACGTGTCGGGCTCGATGGGGAAGGAGCAGAAGGAGATCGTGCGGAGCCAGGCGTTCTGGATCGACACGTGGCTGCAGCACAACTACGACGACGTCGCCACGCGCTTCATCATCCACGACGCCACCGCCCGCGAGGTGGACCGCGACACGTTCTTCCGCACCCGGGAGTCCGGTGGCACGCTCATCTCCAGCGCCTACAAGCTGTGCATGGAGATCATCTCGGCGAACTACCCGCCGTCGGAGTGGAACATCTACCCGTTCCACTTTTCGGACGGCGACAACTGGAGCCAGTCGGACACGAAGTCGTGTGTGGAGCTGGTGCGCGACCAGATGCTGCCGGTCGTGAACCAGTTCAGCTACGCGCAGGTGGACAGCCAGTACGGCAGCGGCCAGTTCATCAAGGACCTGCAGGAGGCCTTCCCCGCCGAGCCGGGCGTGGTGTTGTCGCGGGTCCCGAACAAGGAGGGCATCCTGGACTCCATCAAGGAGCTCCTGAAGCGGGGCCGCTGACAGCGGTCCGACAGGGCCCGCCACCGCCAGGACCGATAGCGAGGGGCAGGAGGCGCACATGATGGTCTGGTTGGTGGCTGCGTCGGCGATGGCCAAGGACCCGAGCTGGGGCGTGGGCGGGCACGTGGGGACCTGGATGATCCCGGGGGAGTACCCGAGCTCGCTGCCCAAGGTCGACCTGAACGGAGACGGCTCGAGGTTCGCGATGGCGTCGATCGACAAGGTCCGCGGCGACTTCCTGTTCGGCGTGGAGGGCTGGTTCTGGGTGGACGAGCAGGTCCGCCTCGGGCTGGTGCCGGGCGTGAACGTGGGCAGCGGGTTCACCGATGTCCACGCGATCCTCGCGGCCGACTACGTGTTCGTGGACGGGGACCAGCTCGATGTGTTCGCGGGCGGCGGCGTCGGCGCCGGGAGCTCCACCTTCCGCGGGGACCAGGGCGAGGAGCGCCTGGTGGTCCCGAACTACCCGCTGCGGGCCGAGCTCGGCGCGTTGTTCGCCCCCACGGACTACCTGGCGCCGCAGCTCCGGGTGATCGGCCAGTGGAACGTGCCCTCGTCGCACCGGTACACGTCGCCGTCCGGCATCGAGCTCGACAAGAAGGACGTGGGAACCGGCGTGTACGTGAACCTGGGCATCGAGCTGTCGGTGTTGTACGGCAAGTTCCACTGACGCAGCGGCGGGAGCCTCAGGGGTCGAAGAAGACGGGGCTCGTCCACGCGAGCCCGCCGTCTTCCTGCAGCACCCGCACGTACACGAGGTCGCCGGGGGCGAGCGAGACCGGGAAGGTGTCGAAGAACACCTCGCCCGCGCCCTGTCGGGAGCCGACGGGGCCCTGGCGGCTCAACAGCTCCACTCGCCCGATCGGCGCCGTCCCGATCACGCGCACCTGCGCGGTGGCGTCGCCCGCGGGCCGGTGTCCGCCCATCGGGGTGCCGTCCACGTCGAACCGCACGATGATGCGGGGCCCGTTGGTGGCGTAGGTCGCCCGGGCCCGGAGCGCGGCCGCCACCCCTGCAGGCGTGGCCTCGGCCCCCACCAGCGCCGTGAGCCCGTTCCCACCGCCGGCCAGGTGCGCGAGGCCCGGGTGGCCGTCGTGCCCGTCGGTGCTCCCCACCATCCCGAACGAGCGCCCGGCAGCGAGCTGGGGCTCGGCGAACGCGGCGGGGACCGGGTCCCACACGCCGTGGGGCAGCGCGGGGTCCGCGGACTGACCGTGCACCGAGACCACCTCCACCACGGGCTCGAGCGCGTCGAGGCCCACGGACCAGTCGAGGGCCACGGGGCCGCCGGCCACGTGGTGGGGGATGACCACGACGTCGCGCCCGCGCAGCGCGGTGAACAGCTCCGCCGGCGTGTCGGTGGCATCGTCGAGGCTCGACGGCCAGGGCTCGTCGGGGCCGAAGAACAACACGTGGCGGTGGCCCCAGATCCAGCTCGTCCACTCCATACCCACGAGGGGGACGAACCCGGGAGTCGCGGTCGCCGTGACGGCGTCGCGGACGCGGGCGCGACCGGCCGGATCGGTGTCGAGGGCGCGGAACCCCCAGTGGTCGTGGTCGGTGACGGCGGCGACGTCGAGCGCAGCGACGTCCCGGGCGTACGCGAGCACGTCGGCGGGGTCTCCGGTGCCGTCGCTCAGCGCGGTGTGGATCTGGAGGTCGGCCCACCGGATGGGCACTGCGCCCTCCCGCACGACGTACGGGTTGCTGCGCCCGGTGGCTTCGGTGGTGGCGACGCCGATCACGCCGATGCCGTCGGCGCGGGCCACGAGCGGAACGGTGACGAGGCCGTCGAACGGCACCTCGACCGGACCGGACAGCGACGGGGGCAGGGTGAGGTGGAGCGTCGTCGCCGCCGGGGTGCAGGGCCCGTTCCCGACGGCGTCTACCGCGGCGACCCGCAGCGGGACGGGGTCCCCGGGCTGCACCGCGCTCGGGACGGTGGCCACGAGTCCAGCGCACGGACCGGGCACGGTGGTGACGACGACCTCGCCGGGGACCAGCGCCCGCACGCCGTCGCCGTCGGCGTCGACCCCGACGAACAGCGCCGGCGCCCGCTCGGCGAACCGGTCGGCGCGCCCGGTGTAGCCGAAGTGCACCCGCTCCCCCGCCGCGATGGGCCGCCCACCCACCGTCGCGAACAACGTTCCCGCGCCGTAGTGGGTCTCGAACACGACCCCCTCGGGGCCGTCGACGCGGGTGAAGCCGGGGCCTTCGGGGTCGGTGTCCTGCGGCGGAGACCAGCCCCAGAACCCGGTCACCACGAGCTGCACGCTGCCCCCGAGCGCGACCCCCTCGGGACCCGCCTCCCAGGTGACCTCGAGGGACACGGGGCTCCCGACGGGCAGGGGCGCGGGTGGAGGTGCCAGGACGAGGTGCCCACCACCGTCCCCGGGCTGGCGGACGGCGTCGCGGTCGGCGCGCAGGTCGCGGTCGGTGGCGGTCCGGGCCGTCGAGGCGGCGGGCGTCGCGACGATCGGCGCAGGTGCGGGTGCGGGCGTCTCGCCACACCCGCCGAGCCACGCGAGCAGGCTCACTCCTCGGCCGCGTCCTCGGCCTCGGGCGGCGGCTCGTCGGAGAGCGGCGGGACCGGCGAGTCGTCTTCGTCTTCGGAGCGCCAGCGGTTGCGGCTGCGCCGGTTGTCGTGCTGCGGGACCCCCCGCGGGACGGGGAACTCCCCGGGCCCCTGCCACTGGCCGCGGAGCTCGTAGATCGCGCGGTCCCACCGGGCCAGCATGGGCGGGATGGCGAAGGGCACGACGAGGGTCTCGGGGGCGGCGGCGACCACGGTGGTGAGGCGCTCCCCGAGCTCCGGGAGGGGCTCCCGCGAGTAGATGGCGATGGCGGGGCCGTGTTTGTCGCGGTGAAACAACACCACCGCTTCGACGTGGCGCAACACGTCGGGCAGCGCCATGGGCTGGTACCGGGCCGGCGGGCTGTCGAGGGTGGAGTACCCCACGAGGTGGAAGAGCGCGTCACGCAGGGCGTCTTCGTCGACCGTCACGCGGTCCTTCGCGCGGCCCCCGGTCTTGGGGAGCACGGCGAGGCCGCGGAGCTGGTCGTCGGCCGCCTCGCCGAGGAGGGTGGCCAGCGCTTCGGCGTCGGGCAGGCGGATGTGCCAGCGGACGAGCCCGAGCTCCTGGCGCCCACCGCTCCGGTAGCCTTCGTACGCCTCCACGCCTTCGGCGGTCTCCGGGATGTCGGCCGGGTGGCCGTCTTCCATGAAGCCCAGCAGCGGGCGGCCGGGGAACAGCGCGGAGACCACGGCGGCCACGCTCACCCCGGACGCGCTGGTGCAGCGGCGGGCGTCGGCGGCGGTGTCGTCGGAGAAGGCGGCGCCGCTGATCACGGTGCGCACGACGGGCTCCCCTGGCGGCTCGTCGACCTCGTACGGCTCGATCCAGCGCTCGCGCCCGCGGCACAGGCGACCGGGGTCGCGCACGTCGAACCGGTTCTCGCTGTAGCCCAGGGCGCGCACCATCACCGGACCTCCGGCCGCCACGTACCCCGCTGTCCAGGGCCCCGCGAGACCGTCGCGCTCCTTTCACGCGGTGACGGCGGCCATGCATCCCCGCCGCGGGGCGGCTACGGAATCTGGGTGACGCCGACCGTCCACCAGCTCGCATACGGACCGCTGCTCAAGGTGGCCAATGGGCTCGCCGGGGTCGGGGAGTGGGCCGGCACCTCGCTCGGTCGCGTCGACGTAGCCGACATCCTCGCCGACGCGAAGCGGCAGACGGGGCTCTCGGACTGGGGCGACGAGCGGTTCCTCGCGAACCTGAACACCGTCGTGGACTGCGTCCTCAAGAAAGACGGCTTCACGCCGCTGGCGCGCGTCATCCTCCGCCAGAGCTTCGTGCGGGCGGTCTGCAACCGGCTGTGGCTGCAAGAGTGGCTCCGCACCCACCCCGCCGTGCGGGACCAGCGGGTGGAGCGCCCCATCTTCGTGGTGGGGTTCCCCCGGACGGGCACTACGGTGCTGCAGAACCTGCTGGCCGCCCACCCGGACCGCCGCGGCCTCCCGTTCTGGCAGCTCACCTGCCCCGTGCCCGTCTGCGAGGACCCGGTCGAGGACGCCCGCCGGCGCCGCAAGACCACGGACTGGATGTTGTTCGCGGCGTACCGCGCTGCCCCCGAGATGGCCGAGGTCCACTACATCGACACCGAGACCCTCGAGGAGTGCTGGCCCCTGTTCGGGAACTCGTTCGCGGTGATGAACTGGGAGCTCCAGTCGGGCCTGCAGGCCTACGGCGACTGGATCCAGACGCACGCGGACATGACCCAGGCCTACCGCGAGTACCGCACGTACCTGCAGGTCCAGCTCGACCGCAGTCGTACGGTCGGGCAGCCCGCGGGCCAGCTCGTGCTGAAGTGCCCGGAGCACCTGTGGTTCCTGGACGCGCTCCTCGACGTGTTCCCCGACGCGGCGGTGGTGTGGACCCACCGCGACCCGTACGAGACCATCGCCAGCTACTGCTCGCTGATGTCGCTGCAGTGGCGCACGTTGTACGGGCAGATCGACCGCCCGCGCATGGGCGAGTTCATGGAGCGCCGCCTGCTGGTGGGCATCGACCGCGCCCTCGAGGTGCGCGCGCGCCGGGGCGAGGCCTCGTTCTTCGACGCGAAGTTCACGGACACCGTCACCGACCCGATCGGCGTGGTGGAGCGGCTCTCGGCCCACTTCGGCTTCGACTGCACCCCGGCGTACCGCGACCAGATGGCTGCCTGGCTCGGGCACAAGCGCGCCGACGACCGCGGCAAGCACCGCTACGACCCCGCGCACTACGGACTCGATGCCGACCGGGTGCGGGCGCGCTACGCGCACTACGTGGAGCGCTTCGGCCTCGCCCCGAGGTGACGACGCTCCCGCGGAGCCACGCCCCTGATCCCGCTCCTCCTGGCCTGCGCCCCCGCGCCCCCCCCTCCACCCGCCCCCGCGCCTGTCGTGGCGCCCCCACCTGCGCCTGCGCCCGTGGTGGAGGTCGTCGCGCCACCCCCTGCGCCCCCGCCGCCTCCGGTGGTGGTGGGGCACGCGCCCCCGGAGGGCTTCGTGGACCTCGCGGTGCACGTGGCGGGCGCGGACCTCGAGATCCGCTACGCCACGGCCGACAACTTCGTGGGCAGCGTGCTCCCCGGGTACGCGACCCCCGGGGCGTGGCTCCGTCGCAGCGCCGCCGACGGCCTCGTGTGTACGCAGGCGAAGCTGCAGACCCAGGGCCTGGCGCTGCGCATCTACGACGGGTACCGCCCGCTCCGCGCCACCCGCGCGATGGTGGCGTGGGCGCACCGCACGGGCCAGGTCCACCTCCTGGACGACGGCTACGTCTCCCGGTACTCCGGCCACAACCGCGGCAACACCGTGGACCTCTCGGTCGTGGCGGCCGACACCCGCGCCGAGCTCGACATGGGCACCCCCTGGGACACCCTCGACGAGCGCGCCCACACCCGCAACGCCACCGGCGAGCCGCTGAAGAACCGGCTCGTGCTCAAGGCTGCGATGGAGGGCTGCGGGTTCCGGAACTACTCGAAGGAGTGGTGGCACTACACCTTCGTCGAGGACGGCGAGAAGGCGCTGCCCCACCGCGACGTGCCCTACTCCACCACCGAGCCCGAGGAGGGCGCCTGGAAGGAGCCTGCGGGCTGGCGCGAGCCGAATTGATCCAGGTTCGATCGACCTCGGTACGCGGGGGTCCAGGGGGGAGCGCCCCCTGGCAGGGGGTGCGGGGGACTGGTCCCGTACGGTCCCACCTCGAC
>JBIKWC010000302.1:0-8907 GCA_044356535.1 Myxococcota bacterium | reverse complement strand
CCTGCCGGCGCTGACGCCCGAGACGGTGCAGACCGCGCTCCAGGCGCTGTGTGGGGCCGCTGGCCTCCCGATCGGCAGGTACGCCCAGCCTGCGCGCGTGGCGGTGACCGGCGACGGCGTGTCCCCCGAGCTCGCCGACACGTTGGCGTTCCTGGGCCGGGACGAGACCCTGCGGCGGTTCGACGCGTTCCTGGCGAGCCGATAACGACCCATGGACAAGATCCGCGCTGGCCAGGCCCGCGTGCTGGTGATCTGCGGGGTGCTCGCCGCCCTGCTCCTCGGCGGCGGGTGGCTGCTCACGAGGCCCTACGCGCGGTTGGGCGCCGACGGGGTCGTCGGCCGGGCGGTGGTCACCGGGGTGAGGCACGAGAGCGGTGTGTCGCGGGTCGAGGTGGCCTACGACGTGGGCGGCACCCGCTACCAGCAGTCGTCGCCGCACGCCCCGCTGCCCGTCGGGAGCGGGGTCGCCGTGGTGTACCTGCCGGAGCGCCCCTCGATCGTGTGGGTCGAGCGCCCGCCCACGGCCGCCGAGGTGGCGGCGGTCGCGAGTCCCTTCCGAGGGGGGGCGGGGCTCTTCGCCTGGATGGCGTTCGGGTTCCTGCTCACGACGGAGATCGCGCTGTGGCGCGCGCGCCGGGGCCACCCCGAGTCGTTGGTGGTGATCGGCGGGCGGTTCGTGTGGCTGCTCTTGACGGGGATGTTCGTGGGCGTGACGGCCTTCGACTCCGCCTCGGGTGAGGTCCTGGACCGCGCCTTCGGCCTCGGATCCCTCGGGGTGCCCACTGCGCCCGTGCGGGGCCTGGCGGCGTTCCTGATCGCGCTCCCGGGGGCCTGGACCAGCGCCGACCTGTTCGCGCTGGTGACCGCCTCCCCGCCGCACGCGGGGGGACGCTTCGGTCTGGTGCTGTGGCTCCTGTCCCGGGGCCCCGTGGACGCGGGCCTCGGCGCCGAGCGCACGCGGACGTTGGCGACCGGGTTCGCGTACCTCGCGCTGCTGCTGGGCTGGATCGCGTTCGCGGCTGCGCGCGGCGTGTAGTCCGCGCGACCCGCCCCCCGCCTCGCGGGAGCTACTTCGCGGGGACCAGCGCCTCGATCCCCGCCCGCGCGAACATCCGCTGGTCTGCCTGCCAGTCCGGGTTCCCGGTCGTGAGCAGCTTGTCGCCGTAGAAGATGCTGTTGGCGCCCGCCAGGAAACACAGCAGCTGGGCCTCTTCCGAGAGGTCCGCGCGCCCCGCCGACAACCGCACCATCGCGTGCGGCATCAGGATCCGGGCCGTCGCGATCGCGCGCACCATCTCGATCGCGTCCACCCGCGCCCGATCCTCGAGCGGCGTGCCCGACACCGCGACGAGCGCGTTGATCGGCACCGACTCGGGGTGTGCGGGCTGGTTCGCCAGCGTCGCCAGCAGGCCGCAGCGGTCGTCGACCGACTCGCCCATCCCCAGGATCCCGCCGCAGCAGACCGAGATGCCGGCGGCGCGCACGCGGGCCAGCGTCTGCAGGCGGTCGTCGTACGTGCGGGTGGTGACGATCTGCCCGTAGTACTCGGGCGAGGTGTCGAGGTTGTGGTTGTAGGCCGACAACCCTGCGTCCGCCAGCGCCTTCGCCTGGTCGTCCGTGAGCATGCCGAGGGTGCAGCAGGCCTCCATCCCGAGCGCGCGCACGCCGCGGACCATGTCCAGCACCTGCTCGAACTGGCGACCCTTGGGGCTGCGCCAGGCCGCGCCCATGCAGAACCGCGTGGCGCCGGTGTCCCGCGCGGACTTCGCGGCGGCAAGCACCTCGTCCACCGGGAGCAGCGCGTGGGCGCCCACGCCCGTGTCGTACCGGGCGGCCTGCGGGCAGTAGCCACAGTCTTCGGAGCACCCGCCCGTCTTGATCGACAGGAGCTGGCACAGCTGCACCTTGTGGGTCCCGAACGACGCGCGGTGGATGGCGCGCGCGCGATCGAGGAGCTCGAAGAGCGGCAGATCGTGGATCGCGCGGACCTCGGGGACTGTCCAGTCGTGCCTGATTTCCATACTGCTACTCCCGCGTCGACGACTAACGTTCCCGCGGCCGCGATCCGAAGTGTGGATCCTCGCGCGCGCCGCGGATCGGAGGTTCCGATCCGGATTCCTCCATCCAAACGATTCGTTGTTCCAGTTGCTCGAAGGAACGTTTTGGAAGAGTCGCGCTGTGCGCCCGCCGGCACTCGTGGTACACCCTCGCTCGGTTCGTGGTTGACACGCCTCTTCGGACGCGTGACCTCAAGCCACCTAAAACTCACTCGCCCGGTTGTTTCCGGGCAGTCCTCGCGAGGTCCCACGTGGAAGTTCCTGCGCCCTACAAGACGGCTGGCATCTGCAACCTGATCTCCGGGGCTCTCGGAGTCATGTTCAACCTCATGTGGGTTTTGTCCCTCATCTGGGTTTGCATCGGCGTGTTCTGGCTCATCCCCGCCGCCGCCCACGGCTACCAGGCCTGGATCGGCTGGCAGATGTACAACGGCGAGCCGAGCCCGGCCGCCAAGAACGCCGCGATCGCCGGCATCGTCGGTGGCATCTTCGGCTTCAACATCTTCTCCATCGGCCTCTCCGGCTTCGCGTTCATGCAGGTCGGCACGGACGAGGTCAAGGGCTGGCTCGAGCAGCACGGCGCGGCCTGAGCCTCGCTGGTTCGTAGCAGGCGCGGGGGGCTCTTCGGAGTCCCCCGTTTCTGTTTCCGAATCATGACGAGCGGAGACACGCCTCCCGCTCCCTGATGGCCTACCATGTCTACATGGCGGCACCGCGGGTCGGTGCGAGGTGGGTTCCATGCAGCGATCGGTGGGAACGGTCGATCGGTCCGAGACCCAGAGCGGTGGGGGGTTCGACGACGACCTCGAGCGCGACCTGTTGCGAGAGCAGCTCGTCCGCGGCGGAGTGACCGCGTTCGAGGCGCCGCTCCTGGCGGTCTACCGGGGCGCTTCCCGGCCGGCCGCGGGCCCGATGATGGCGGCCACGGGCGCCTGGTTCGCGCTCGTGTTCGCCCTCTGCTACGTCGCGCTGCCTGCGTTCGGCGAGCTCACCGGGCTCCACCGGGGCCTCCTGGGGACCACGCCGGTGGCGGCGCTGTCGTTCGGGGCCACGGCCTTCGTCACGGCCGTCACCGCGGGCATCGTGCGCCCCAGCATCTCCGGCGCCACCCGCGACCCCGTGCTCGCCGCCACCCTCGGCGGCCTCCTCGTGTGGGGCGTGGTCCACAACACGAGCTGGCTGCTGCGCCCGTTCAGCGCGATGTCGTTCGTGGAGCTCGGCACGTTCCTCACGTTCAACGTGATCGAGATGTTCCTCGTGGGCAGCATGCTGGCCTCGCTCACGAAGTCACGGGTGCTGGCGTTCGGCCTCGGGGGCACCTTCCAGCTCGTCTCGCTGGGGTTGTTCCTCACCTTGTGGCGCATCCTCGCCTGAGGTGCCCGGCGGCGGCGCTCCCGTACAGGTGGGGCCCAGGACCGCGAGGCGGGCGGGCGAGAGCTCTGCCCCCCACAACACGAGCCCCGAGAGCACTGCCCCGGCGAGCCAGGTGGAGAGCGTGGGCCCTGGAGCATCGCGCCGGAAGGCCGCAACCCCCGCGACGGCCACCGCCGCTGCGAGCACCGCCCACGACGTGGTCCACTCCAACGCCACCGCGTCGCGGATGCGGGTCACGAACTCTCCCCACCACTCGGGCGCCACGGAGGTGGTCATCCGCGACGCCACCAGCCACACGAGCCCGCGCTCCGAGGACTCCCCGAGCGCCACGACCACGGGCAACAGCGCGGCTCCCGCAGTGCCTGCGTCCGGACCACCTCCCGCGCGGGGCCCCGCGCCCAGCGACGCGACCGCCGCGACCCCGAACAGAGCGGCGTACACCACGGCCCGCAGGTCGGCGTAGAGCGGGTTCGCGGTCTGGTGCCCCACCATCGGGAGCGCGATCGCGATCCCCAGGCCGCCGGCGACCACCACCAGCGCGCGCCACCACGCGCGCTCGGGGTGCCGCGCCCCTGCGAAGGCACACGACAGCAGGGTCGTGCACAACGCAGGGCCCGCGGTGAGCGGACCCACGAGGTACATCGCCGCGAAGGTCGTGACGCGGAGCTGCTCGGTGCCCGGCTCGTCCCAGCCCACCAGCAGCGGGCGCGACAACAGGAGCGGCAGGCTCGCGCCCAGGTACGCGCCAGCCAGCAGGCGGGCCGGTGAGACCTCCACCCGGCGCAGCAGCGGCAACACCGACGCGACCGCCACCAGGGCCGCCACCAGCGACCCGAGGAGCTGCCAGACGAGCTCGGTCCCGATCGAGGTGAGGAGCGACCCCATCAGCGCCGGCTCCCCCACACCCGCGCCGCGAGCTGCCCCACCTGCACGCCGACCGGCGGGAGCGCGCCGCGCAACACCGGGGCGCCGTCGGACGGGAGCGCCGCTTCCATGGTCCGTTCGATGGGATCGAGCGCCGGATCGATGCGCAGCGGCTCCCGCTCGGTCGGATCGCGCTCGAGCGAGTACAACGCCGCGTGATCGCCCGACCGGACGAGCTTGTACGGCCACTGGACGACCGCCTGGTGCTCCTGTCCACGGCCGGAAGACTGCGCCAGCGCCACCCGATCGACCGGGCCCTCCCCGCCGGACAGCTCTGCCAGCGGAGGGCCGTCCCCAGCGGGCCACCCTGCGTCACCGACGAGCGCAGCCACGGTCGCCGGGACGTCGACGAGCGACACCACCCGCGCCACCTTCCGGGCGCCCTGCGCAGGGGCGCGGACCAGCAGCGGCACGTGGATGCGTTCGTCGAACATGCTGTCGGAGCCTGCGTCCTCCACGCTCTGGCGCACGTCGGTTCCCGCGCGGCCGTGGGTGCCGAACACCACCAGGATGGCGTCGGCCGGCACCGCTGCCACCAGCTGCTCGAGGGCAGCGTCCAGCGCGGCCACGTCGCCCTGGCCCGTCCGCAGGTCCGGGTAGTGCACGAGCAGGAGCGTGGACCCCTCCCGCGCCAGGGAGGCCACGGCGCGCTCGGTGACCACCTTCGCAGCGGTCCGCGACCAGAGCGACCGCGACACCAGCCCAGCGCGCCGCAAGGGTGCCGCGACCGCCGGGGCCGCGCCCTCCGGGGGCTGATCGAGCCACTCGGCGAAGCCCTGATCGAGGCCGTGGGTCCGCAGGGTGGGGTCGCCGGTGATGCCGACCGTGGCGTAGCCCAGGCCCGCCAACGAGCCAGCGAGCGTCGGGAGCCGCGGATCGAGCGGGGTCCCCGCCGGGCCGGTGCCGTCGTGGAGCCCAGCCTGGTGCCCGTACGGCCAGCGGCCGGTGAGGACCGAGCCGAGCGCGGGCACGGCCCAGTTGCTGGTGGTCCGCGCGCCTTGGAACGCGACCGATCGGCCGGCCAGGCGCTGGAGCGACGGGAGCGCGTCGAGCTCGCCCGCCCGGAGCCCGTCGACCGCCACGAGCACGACGGAGGGCCCCGCAGCGCTGCCGGGCGGCAACGGGGGCGGCTCCACGCGGCTCCGGAACGCCACCGCCGCGCCTGCCCCCAGCGAGAGCAGCGCCAGCAGGCTCACCACCGGGGGCCTCCCGTCGCGGGCCAGCACCGCGCACGCCGCGGCGAAGGGCAACCCGAGCGCCACCGCGATCGCGGACAAGGCCAGGGCGCCCGCGCTCGTGGAGCTCGACAGGAGCTGCTGGTGGATCGGCACCAGGACCAGGGCGGCCGAGAACACCGTGGTCGAGAACATCGCGTGCGCCGCCGCTGGCGCAGGGATCCGGCCCAGGAGCTGCCCCGCGACGCCGCCCAGGAGCACCGCGAGCCCGAGGCCCACCACCCCGGGCAGGTGCAGCGAGACCGCGACGTCCACGGCCGCCGGCGCCACCACCCAGCCGAGCGCCGCGCACGTGGTCGCCGTCGCCCAGCGCGCCCCGAACAGGCCCGTGCAGCCACCGAGCAGCCCGATGGCTGCGCCCAGGGAGGCGTGCGCGACGACCCAGGGCAGGAGCGCCTCCGTCGTGAGCGCCGGCAACACCGGGATCCCCGCGCGCTCGAGCACGGCCACGTCCCAGGCCATCACCGCGAGGCCACCCAGGAGCCCGAGGCCGAGCCCGAACGCCCAGGCCACCGGGAGGGGCGCGCTGGGGGCGTCCTGCTCCTCCAGGCGTCGGAACGTCCGATCCCCGGGACCCGCGGCGCCCTTCTTCTTCTTCTTGGGCGCGCGCCCGGTGTCGTCGGCCATCGCGAGCAGCCTACACCGACCGCGCCCCGCGGACCCAGGCGCGCAGCAGCCGCGCGACCACGGCGGGCTCGGCCTCGCGCCACGAGGTGCGGGCCGCGAGCGCGACGAACACCGGCGACGCCAGCCCCACACCCGGCCACCCGCGCTGCTTCCGGAGGAACCGCGCCGTGTTGTGGAACCGCCACACAGCGGTCTCGGCGGGGCTCCGGCGCACCCCGCCGGTGGGCAGGTGATCGTGGTCGACCCCGGCGGCGGCGACGTAGCGGAGGCGCCAGCCGTGGGCGCGGACCCGCGCGGAAGCGTCGGCGTCCTCGAGGAGGCTCGTGCCGGCGAACCTGGGGTCGAACCCCCCGACGAGCTCGAGCGCCGCCTTGCGGAACGACATGTTGGCGCCCTTGAGCGTGCCCACCCAGGTGTCGTCGGGCCCGTCGAGCCGGGTGTGGATTCGCCCATCCCAGCCGACGTCGTTGCGGACCCGGCGGCTGTTGGGCGTGAGCCGGAGCTCCACGATGCGCCCCACCACTCCGCCCACGCGGCGATCGGCGTACGCGTCGAGGTGCGCCGCCAGGCACCCCGGGTGCAGCACCACGTCGTCGTCGAGGAACCACACGATCGCGCCCCGCGCTGCAGCGAGACCGACGTTGCGCGCCCGCGGCAGCGACGGCGGTGACGACGGGCACCAGCGCACCCGGGGGTCCTGCGGGAGCGCGGCCGCGAGCGCAGCTGCGGCGTCGGGGGCCGACTGGTCGACGACGACGATCTCGCCGTCCGCGGGGAGCTGCGCCAGCACCTGCCAGGCCACCGCAGCGCACGGCCCCGGCCGATCCTTCGACGCCAGCACCACCGTCACGGACGACATCGCCGCGCCGTAACCCGGGCCCCGGACGCGTTACTGCGCCGCCGTGGACGCCGACCTCACCTGGCTGCTGCCCGACGGACGCGCGGGCGCCTCGCTCCCCGACGGACGCATGTTGCGGGTCGCGGGCGGGCTCCCGGGAGATCGCGTCACCGTCGCGCCCACCCAGGAGCGCGGCCGCACCGTCGACGCCACGGTCAGCGCGCGCCTCGCGGACTCCCCCCACCGCCGCGTCGCCCCCTGCCCGCTCACCGAGGCTTGCGGGGGCTGCGATCTCGCCGCTGCAGACCCGGCCGCCCGCCTCTCGTGGCTCGGAGCCATGCTCGCGCACGTGTACCACCGCGACGTCCCCGTGGTCGTCACGCCGTCGCCGCGGCCCACCGGCCACCGCGCGCGCATCACGCTGCACTTCCAGGACGGCGCCCTCGGCTACCGCGCCCCGCGCTCCCACGTGCTCGTGCCGGTCGCGCAGTGCCCCGTCGCCCGCCCCGAGGTGCAGTCCGCGCTCGACGCGCTCCTGGCCCTGCTCTCGGCCGAGCCCCGCGCGTTCTCCGGCCTCACCGACGTGGAGCTCCGCACCGACGGCGCCCGCGTGGTGTACGCGTTCGAGGGCCGCACCGCCGACCCTGCGCGCCTCTCGCCCCTCGGGAACGTCGTGGTCGACGGCCGCACGGTCGCCGGCAACCCGGCGCTCGACCTCGTCGTGGACGGTGTGCACCTGCGGGTCGGCGCCCGGTCGTTCTACCAGGTCAACCTCGAGGTCAACCTGCTGCTCGGCGCCTTCGTGCGCGAGACGCTGCGGAACGCCGGCGCGGAGCGCGTGCTCGACCTGTACGCGGGCGTCGGGAACCTGTCGCTCCCGCTGGCGGCCACGGGCACCCCGGTCGTCGCCGTGGAGTCACCGGGCCCCGGCGCCGAGGACCTGCGCCACAACGCGCGCGGGCTCCCGGTCGAGGTCAAGGCGTTGTCCGCCGAGAAGTTCGACCCCTCCCGCACCCCGTTCGACGCGGTCATCCTCGATCCCCCGCGCGCCGGGGCGGCCGGCGTCCTGCCTCGCGTCCTGCGCAACCGCCCGAAGACCGTGGTCTACGTCAGCTGTTTCGCGCCCTCGGCCGCCCGCGATCTCGCCAACGCCCAGGGCTACGAGCTCGTCGACCTGCGAGGCTTCGACCTGTTCCCCGACACCCATCACGTGGAGTCGGTGGCGGTGTTGCGCCGCATCAAGTAGCGGCTACTCGGGCGGGAGCAGCAGCCAGCGCTTGCACCCGTGGCACTCGAGCAGCTTCCCCCGCTTGATGTCCGCCACCGTCTGCGGCGCCGCGGTCATCGAGCAGGTGTCGCACTTCCCGGAGCGCAGCCGCGCCACGGCCCAGCGGGAGCGCTCCCGCTGGGCGAGGTACCGGCTCCGGAGGTCGCCCGGCAACGTGCCCAGGTCGGCCTCGACGGCAGCCGCGACCTTCGTGGCCTGGGCCGAGAGGTCGCGGATCCGCGGCGGCATCTCCGTGTCTGCGGTCTTCGCGACGACCTCGGCGTGGGTGCGGCGGCGGGTGGCCTCGTCGAGGGCGCGCTTCGAGGCCTCGAGCTGGTCGAGCAGGCCCAGGTGCTGGGTCTCCGCCTCGTCGATGAGCGCGTCGCACCGCTCGAGCTGGCGCTGGGCCGACGCCGCGTCTCCGATGCCGGTCTCGAGGACCCGCGTGGCGGACTTCCGCTTGTCGCGGAGGTCGTCGATCCGCCGCTCGGAGGTTCGCTCCTCGGTGCGGAGCGCGTCGTACGCGGCCTTCGCTGCGACCTCGTCCGCCCGGCGGGTCTGCGCCTCGGTCTCCGCCTCGCGCTG
>JBIKWC010000301.1:0-8909 GCA_044356535.1 Myxococcota bacterium | reverse complement strand
CCCGTGGCCCGCCGCGATCGCCTCGAGGACCGCGTCGACTGCGTCGTCGTCGGACAGGATCAGGTGGAGGCGCTCGACCCCCGTGGCCGCAGCCGCGGGCGTCTCGGCGACGGTGCACCCGACGGCCTCGAGCGGCCGCGCCTTGGCGACGGTGCGGTTCCACACCACCACGTCATGGCCCTTCTTGCGGAGGTTCTGCGCGAACCCCGACCCCAACAACCCGGTCCCGAACACTGCGAGGCGGCTCATCGTCTGACTCCTCCGATCAACACGCGGACCCGCTCCACTTCCTGGTGCATGCGGGAGCCGGGCGCGATGTTGCGGGTCGATAACCACTTCTGGAGGCCATCGAGCTCGGCGAGGGCGTCCGCCCGGCGGCCTGCCCGCAGCGCGACCTCCGCGAGCGCGCACCGAACCCACACGCGCACCGTCGAGGTCCGCACCGCGTCGTGGCCGAGGGCGGCGGTGATCCAGCGGGTCGCGGCCTCCTGGTCGCCCCGCAGCGCGTGCAGGCGGGCCAGCCCGGCCTCCCACTGGCTCTGCAGCGGGTCCGAGAGCTCCTCGGCGATGGTCACCGCCTCCTCGAGGGGGACGCGGGCATCGGCGGGGTCGAGCTGCTCGAGGTGCAGGTACCCGAGCGCGCCGGACAGCCACATCTCGGTGGCCCGATCCCCGAGCTCGATGCTGCGCCGCCGGGCCTCGCGGTACAGCGCGTCCGCGTCCCGGGAGCGGCGGAGGTCCTTCTCGAGCAGGCCGAGGTTCCGCAGGACGGAGAGCTCCCCGACGCGGTCCGAGGCGTCGCGACACAGCGTCGCAGCGTGTTGGTACGTGGCGCGAGCGGCGGCGAAGCGCCCGGCGGTGTGTTCGGCGCGACCCAGGTCCCCCAGCACGCGGGCTTCGTCGCGGACGGAGCCGAGCCGCTGGAAGAGCTGCAGCGCCGTGGCGTACCAGTCGCGGGCCTCCTCGAACCGCGCGGCATCCCCGAGGGCGACGGCGATCAACCCGCACGCTTCGGCCTCCAACACCACGTCCCCGAGGTCCCGGGCCAGCGCCAGCGAGGCGCGCGCGGACACCTCCGCCACGGCGTTGTCCTGCAGCGAGTGGTAGATCTTCGCCAACGCGAGGAGGGCCTCCGACTCCAGGCGCGACCGCGTGGCGTCGGCGGGGCGGCTGCGGAGGCGTCGCAGGGCCTCTTCGGCGATGGGGCGGGCGCTCGTGGCCCCGCCGATGGCGGAGAGGCAGCGGACCCGCCCGAGGGAGAGCTCGTCGCGCTCGTCGGGGGACAGGCCCGGCAGCGTGACGGCCGCGTCCAGCAGGCCCTGCAGGGTGGACAGCGGGCCGCGGCGCAACAGCACCACCGTCAGGGCCCGCAGCGTGCCCACCGCCACGGGGCCATCGCTCCTGGCCAGGGCCCTGCGCGCGGCTGCCAGGAGGTTGTCGGTCTCGGCGAGGAGGCGCGTGAACCGGGCCGTGCCCTGCGGCCCCCGCAGGAGCGCCAGGACGTCGCGTTCCCCCGCGGTCGCGAACACCCGCCCGTGCCGGGCCTGGGCGCGGTCGCGGGCGGAGGGGTCGAGCCGCGCGTCGGCGAACGTGTGCACCACGGCCAGGAGCGTGAACCGCCGGGACTCGACGTCGTAGCGCACGAGGCCCGCGTCGGTGAGCAGGGCGAGGGCGTCGAGCGGGCCACGGCGCCCGGTGGACTCCGGATCGAGGACCGCGGCAGCCCCGCGGGCCGTGAAGCCGCCGTCGAACACGGAGAGCTGGGCCAGTACGGCGCGGCCCCAGTCGGGGAGGACCTCCCACGACCAGGTGAGCGAGGCGTCCACGCTGCGGTGGCGGGACGGCCGGGCGCCGTCGGACGCGGCGTCGAGGTGTTGCCCGAGCCGCCGGGAGAGGTCGGCGCTGGAGAACTGGGCCGCCCGCGCCGCCACGAGCTCGATCGGCAGCGGCATGCCGTCCAGGCGCTCCACCAGGGCCCGGACCGCCGGCAGCTCCGCGTCCGGGATCACCCGCGGAGACCGCGCGCGGAACAGGGCGATCGCCTCGTCGGCGGGGAGGGGACCCACCACCACCCGGTGCTCCGCAGGCAGCTTGAGGGGCAGGCGGCTGGTGCAGAGGGCGACGAGCTCGGGCGCGAGGGCCAGGAACCGCTCGATCGCGACCCGCGCCGGCTCCAGGACCTGCTCGAGGTTGTCGAACACCACCACCACGCGACCGAGCGCGCGCAGCGCGTGTCCCACGCGATCGGTCGGGCCCTCGGCGCCGAGCTCGATCGCCAGCGCCCCGGCCAACGCCCCGAGCAGGCCGTCGAGCGTGGTGGCGTCCGCGAGATCGAAGAACCACGCGCCTCGTCCGGCCTGCCGCGCCGCCTCGATGGCGAGGCGCGTCTTGCCCATGCCGCCCGGCCCGGTGAGCGTGATCAGGCGGTGACCTGCGACCAGCGCCGCCCGCAGCGCCTCGAGCTCGGGCCGCCCGAAGTACGCGTCGGTCGCGGCCGGGAGGTTTCCCCGGAGCACGACGGTGGGCTCCACCTCGACCACGGGCGTGAGCTGCGGGGTGAGCTCGGAGGGGCTCCCGATGGGCGCGGTGTGGACGTTGGCCTCGACGAGCTCGCGCAGGGACGGCGCCGGGGGCTGGAGGCTGCGCAGGCCGGCGAACGCCTCCTGGAGCTCGAGGGCGGAGGGGTAGCGGTCGTTCGGGTCGGGTTGCAGGCAGCGCGCGAGGACCCGGGCGCCACCCGTGAGCCGCGCGTCGAGGCGGGCGAGGAACACGGGGTCCCGCAGGCGCGTGGTGATGAGCTCGGTGTTGCCGTCGCGCGCGCGGCCGAACGGCGCCTCGCCGAGGATGAGGTTGGCGAGGGTGGCGCCGAGCGCGAACAGGTCGGAGCGGGCGTCGACGCGGCCCTGGAACTGCTCCGGCGGCGCGTACCCAGGGGTGCCGGAGGTGTGGGCGCCGTCCCCGACGCGGCGGGTGATGCCGAAGTCGGCCACCTTCACGACGCCGCCGAGGTCGATCAGCAGGTTCCCGGGCTTGATGTCGCGGTGCACGAGCCCGAGCGGGGCGCCGTCGACGCGGGTCCCGTGGATGTGGGCGAGGCCGGCGCAGGCCTGGATGCCCACGTCGAGGAGCACGGCGCCGGACAGCGGCGCCTGGCGCGACAGCTCGCGCACGGTGAGGCCGCGGACGAGCTCGAGCGCGATGAACACGACCCCGTCGTCTTCGGCGAGCTCGTACGTGCCCACCACGTTGGGGTGGTGGAGCAGCGCGCCGATCCGGGCCTCCTGGACGAGGTTGTCGAGCTCGGGGCCCTCGGCGACGCCGTCGTGGACGAACTTGAGGGCCACGGGGCGCGTGAACCCGCGGGGCCCGTGCAGGATGGCCTCCCACGCCTCGCCCCCGCCGCCTTTCCCGAGGCGCCGGACGAGCGTGTAGCGGCCCAGGCGTTGCCCTTCCCGTGCGGTCATGCGCGCGGAGTCTACCTCCCGGCGCCGCTCTCTGGCAGCGCAGCAGGGTAGGTCTCGGGCGGAGGTGCGCGTGGCGACGTGGGACGAGCTCCGGGCGGTGGCGCTGCGGCTGCCGGAGGTGGTGGAGGCCGAACCTCGCTCGTGGCGCGTGCGCGACAAGGGGCTCGCGTGGGAGCGGCCGCTCCGCAAGGCAGACCTGGTGGCGCTGGGCGCCGACGCGCCGAAGGGGGACATCGTCGGGATCCACACGGTGGATCTGGCGTCCCGCGACGAGCTTCTGGTGGCGCTCCCCGCGGTGTTCTTCGTCACGCCGCACTTCCACGGCTACCCGGCGGTGCTGGCGCGGCTGGAGGCCCTGGACGTCACGGTGTTCGAGCGCCTGGTCACCGACGCGTGGCTGGCGCGGGCGCCCAAGCGGGTGGTCAACGCCTGGCGGTCGTCCACCCGTCAGGCCTGACCTCGGCGGACCGCCCACTCCAGCCGCCTCGTCGGCGCCGCCTGACCAACGAACGAATGCCGCCTCGCCCTCGGTCGCGGCCTGGCCCAGGTGTGTCGTCCGCCCGTCCGATCTCCGCGTCCTCCGCGTCCTCCGCGGTGGATTGCCACTTCTGGGCTGGCGACCGTTGCGCGCGGACCCGCCCCACCCCAGCCGCCTCGAACCGGACAGGTCGCCGACCCCAGCCACCCTGAACCGGACAGTTCTGGCCGTTTCGCCTCGTCGGCGCCGCCGAGCCAACGAACGAACGCCGTCTATCCGCTGCCCTGCGGTCGCGCCCACCGGGCGGAGTCCGGTACAGGTGGGCTGGGGTCGCGCGGGTGTCCGGTTGGAGGGTGCTGGGGTCGTCGTGGCCTCCCCGTTCTCGGCTGGGACCACGAACGGGTGGTCAGGGCCGATCCATGCCGTCGAGCCAGCGGTCGCGGTGCTGGAACCCGACCATCCAGCCCGGGTACTCGGTGGGCAGCGCCGAGGCTGCGTCGAGCGCCGCCAGCTCGTCAGGCGTGAGCGCGAGCGTGGTGGCTGCGAGGTTGTCTCGGAGCTGCTCCTCGGTGCGTGCCCCGAGGATCACGCTCGTGACGTGGCGCTGGTGGAGGAGCCACGCGAGGGCCACGCGCGCGATCGAGACCTCGTGGGCCTGGGCGATCGGTCGCAGGGCCTCGATGCAGCGGTCGGCGCGGTCGCGGTCCACCGGCGGGAAGTCGAAGGTCGCCCGGCGGCTGCCCGTCGCGTCGCCGCCGTGGAACTTCCCGGTGAGGAGCCCGCCGGCGAGGGGTGACCAGGGCAGGATGGCGAGGCCCTCTTCCTGCGCCAGCGGCACGGCTCGCGCTCGATGTCGCGCGCGGCGATGGCGTAGAACAGCTGCGCCGAGACGAACCGCGCCCACCCGTAGCGGTCGGACAGGCCCAGCGCCTTCGCCGCCCGCCACGCCTCGAGGTTGCAGAAGCCCACGTACCGGACCTTGCCTGCGCGCACGGCCACGTCCAGGGCCTCGAGGGTCTCCTCGAGCCGGGTGGCCTGGTCCACGCCGTGGATCTGGTAGAGGTCGACGTGGTCCATCCGCAGCCGGCGGAGGGACGCGTCGATGGCGGCGGCCACGTGGACGCGCGAGAGGCCCACGTCGTTGGGGCCGGGCCCGGTGCGCCCGCGCACCTTGGTGGCGATCACGAGCGCGTCGCGCCGGAGCCCGAGCGTGCGCACGGCCTCACCGAGGAGCTCTTCGGACAGGCCCTCGTGGTACACGTCGGCGGTGTCGACGAAGTTCACGCCGGCGTCGACGGCGAGCTTGAGCTGCGCGGCGGCCTCGCGGGCGTCGAGCCGTCCCGCCCCAGGTCATGGTCCCGAGGCAGAGCTCCGACACGTACAGGCCGGTGCGGCCGAGGTGGTGGTACTTCACGCGTCCTCCGACGGGTCGCGGCGACCCGGACCACGAACCGTACCCTGCTCGGTGGCGGCAGGTGGGTCCAGCGTGTCCAGCAGGCGCCAGGTCGCCAGCGCCTCTGGGCCGTTGGCCGTGACCATCGCCTGGCGGTTCGGGTGTGGCCACCGGTCGCGCCTCCACGCCGAGCGCCGCCGCCGCCGGAGCGCCCGCCGCAGGAGCTCCGCCTGCGCGGGCCCGGGGAGGTCGTCGGGGAGCTCGTCGTCGAGGTCCCAGTGCAGGTGGTGCAGGGTCCGCGCGCGGCTCGTGAGGAGCGCGGGGAGGTCGGGGCGGGCGGCGACCGCAGCCAGCGCCTCCCGCGCGGCCGAACGCTCGAAGAAGGTGCCCCGAACCGCGGCCTCTGCAGCGCCGTCGAGCACTGCGTCGAGCGCGTCCACCGGCAGGGTCGGGAGCTGGTCGAGCAGGTCCTCGGGTTCGGGTTCGGCCGCTTCGTCGGGCGGCGCCTCGTCCTCCACCTCGACGGGCAGGCGGGCCCGCCAGGCGCTCGCTCGCTCGGCGTCTCCGACCGCCGCCCAGCCCTCGGCGAGGATGGCCCGGGCGTCGTCGTGGTCCGGACAGACCGCGAGATCCGGCTCGGGGAGCGAGGCGACGAACCCCTCCAGGGCGATGGCGCGGGCCGGTGACGGGTCGAGGCGGAGGAGCCGCTGGTACGCCAGGAGTCGGAAGTGGTCGGCCGGCATGGGCGCCTCCGGGACGCTCGCCCAGGCGAGGTCGACCTCGGCGCGGAGGGTGGCGGTATCGAGCAACGGAGCGAGCGCACCGAGCGTCCGCGCCCGCGTCTCCGGCCACCGGACCTTGCGGGCCTCCTCCACCGCGCGCGCCGGCGCACCCAGGGCCGCCAGGCGCTTCGCCGCGCTCCCGTGCAGCCTCGTGCCCAGCGTGCCGGCCCCGATCGCCGGTCCTGCCTTCGCGAGGGCCTCCTCGACCCGGTCGACGCCGGGAGCGGTCTCGAACAGCGCGGACCACCACGTCTCCCGATCGTCGTACGCGGTCGCCGGGACGGGGGTCAGCGCGGCCAGGGCGCGCAGCGAGGCGGACCAGTCGTGGACCCCGGTGGTGAGGAGCGCGACCCTCGCCCGCCACGGCACCTGCTCGGCCACGAGCCAGGCGACCAGGAGCTCGTCGACCACCGCTCGGGCGCCGACCGCTGCGGGGGAGGCGAGACCCGCGAACGCGCGCCACGACCCGGCGAGCGCCTCCGCGAACGGGACCCCCTCGTCGTCGCGGTCTGCGTACGTCCGCCACGCCGCGAGCAGGTGGTGGATCCGGGACTGCACCTCCCCGGCGGTCATGGCGCCACCCGTCGCACCCGCAACCCCCCTGACGGCGCGAGCAACACGCCCCGCCGCTCCACCGTGACCGGACCGTCGGCCACGAGCTCCGCCCCGCGGACCACCTCCGCCAGCACGAGCTTCGTCGAGAGCGCAGCGAACGCCGCCCCCGCGCAGCGCCGCGCGCCCCCACCGAACGGGAAGTGCTCGTGGGGCCCGAACTTGCGCTCCAGGAACCGCTCCGGGCGGAACCGCTCGGGCTCGGGGTACAGCTCGGGCCGGTGGTGGACGGCCCAGGTGTGGGCCATGACCAGGGCGCCCGCCGGCACCTCGTAGCGGCCGAGGCGCACCGGAGCGCGCGTCACCCGCTGGATGACCGGGACCAGCGGGGTGAGGCGCATCGACTCCTGGAGCACGGCGTCGAGGTAGGGCAGCTTCGACAACGCGTCGTCGGCGTCCTCGGGGGCGGCGGCGGCCTCGACCTCGGCGCGGAGCCGCGTCAGGACCTCGGGGTTCGCGAGCAGGTGGTGCAGGGCCCAGCACAGGGCGATGGCGCTCGTGTCGTGGCCGGCGATCAGCAGGGTGACGGTCTCGTCGCGGAGCTCCTCGTCGCTGAGGCCGCGGCCCTCTTCGTCGCGCGCGCCGAGCAGCGTGGAGAGCACGTCGGAGCGCTGGTCGAGGCCGGCGAGGCGGCGCTCGGCGAACTCCGCGCGGAGGAGGACGTCGAGCTCGCGCAGGAGCCGGGCCATCCGGACGCCCGGGAGGGGAACGGGGAGGGTCCACCGGTCGAGGAACCGCCGCACCCGCGCCGAGCCGAACCAGGTGGCGAGGAGGAACAGGAGCGGATCCTGGGCGAGGGGGATCAGCGCCCGGAGCCGCTCGCGGAGGGGTGCTGCGCTGGCCGCGCCGTCCACGCCGAACACGTTGCGGACCATCACCTCGAGCGTGACGGCCTGCATCGCCTCCAGGAACGCGAAGGGCGCCCCGATGGGCCAGCGGGCCACCTCCTCGCGCGCGGCACGGCGGATGTCGGCGGTCCAGGCGCGCATCCGGGCCCCGTGGAACGCGGGCATCAACAGCCGCCGCTCGCGCCGGTGCGCAGCGCCGTCGAGCAGGAACATCGAGCCCCGGCCGAGCACGCCCTCCATCACCTCGTTCGCGGGGCCGGCCAGCAGCACCTCGGGGTCCCCGGCGAACAGGTCGCGGACGGCGTCGGGCTCGCCGAGCCACACCATGGGCGGCCGACCCGGGAGCAACACGCTGTCGCCGTAGCGGGCCTGGAGCTCGCGCAGGAGCGGGATGGGGCGGAACACGAACCGGGCCATCCCCCAGGCGCCGAAGCGCGCGGGCCCGGGCAGCGGCGCGGGCGCGTCGGTCACGGCGAGGACGCAGGTGGGAACAGGTCGCGGTACGGCACCATGCGCTTGCGCTCGCGGCTCCAGATCGCGTGGGTGAAGCAGCGGACGACGTCGCGGGCCGACAGGGGAGGGATGGCGGAAACGGCGGGGAGCGCGCGGCGGGCCTCCTCGAGGTGGTAGTTCGGGATGGCCGGGTTGAGGTGGTGCACGTGGTGGACCGCGGCGTCGGCCGTGAACCAGCGGAGGGGTTGGGGGAGGCGGAGCCAGCTCGTGCCCTCGAGCGCGGTGCGCACGAAGCTCCACTCGGCGGGGTCCTCGACGTGCAGCACGGTCTCGAAGTTGTGCTGGACCCACATCAGGCCGGTGCCGACCACGAGGCTCGTGCCGAGCGCCACCACCAGCGCGGCCCACGCGGCGACGCCACCGACCCCAAGCACGGCGGCGTGGAGGAGCGCGTGCGAGGCGGCGTTGAACCACAGGCTCACGGTGATGGCGTCGTGGTTGGGGGGCCGCTCGCCGCCGGGCCGGCGGTACATGTAGTACGCGCCGCGGAGCTTCCGGAACACCAGCAGGGAGCCGAGGTTCTGCGCGAGCACGTGCAGCGGATGTCCGCGCCACCGGGCGGAGGGGTCGCGGCGCGCCTCGTCGTCGGTGACTGGGTCGAAGTGGTCGAAGCCCCGCAGGTCGAGCCGGCCCTGGATCTTGTGGTGCCACGCGTGTTCGGTGCGGAACGGCTCGAAGGGGATGCCGATCAACACGGACGCGGCGTGCCCGACGAGGTGGTTGGCGAGGCGACCGGGGAGCAGCGAGTGGTGGCCGGCGTCGTGCTGGAGGAGGAACACCCGCACGAACACGAGGCCGAGGACGGGGGCAATGACCCAG
>JBIKWC010000551.1:0-2541 GCA_044356535.1 Myxococcota bacterium | reverse complement strand
CAGCGTCAACGCCGCACCGACCGCACGACTCGTGCTACCCTCCAACCCATGCCCAGGGAAGCCGGCGATGCAGCGGGACCATGGCGGAGGCCCTTATCCTACCTGTCCCCCACCCCCCGGCGAGGGCCTCGTGTGGCGCGTGGGGGCCGTGCCGCTCCCCCGCGCGGTGGCCGCGGGCGCGCTGGTCCTGGCGGGCGCTGCCGCCGTCGCGCTCGCCACCGGGTGGTGGGCCGCCGGCGCGCTCGTGCTCGTGCCCGGGCTCGTGGCGGGCCGGGCGGTCCTCACCCGCGGCGCGCTGCCCCTCGCGCTCCGCGGGGCCCCGGGCCAGTGGCGCTGGGCGTCCTCGCTCGCCCTCCGACCCGACCCCGTCGCCGCCGGCGTCACCACCCGCGAGGGGCGGGCCGTCGCGTGGTTCCTCGTCCCGCTCGTCGGCGGCGACTGCTGCGTGACCCTGTCCCTCGAGGGTCCCGCGGACGTGTCCGGGCTCCCCGTGGCGCCGGCGCCGAACGTCCCGACGCTCGGTGGCACGCCGCCCGCCGGGGTCCACACCACCGCGGACCTCGCCCGCCGGCTCGCCGCGCTCGCGCCTTGACCGCCGCCGCCGCCGACGGTACCCGGGCCCGCGCAGGGGGTAGGGATGGGGTGGCTGTGGCAGCTCGTCGGGTGTGGTTCGGCTCCGATGGCGGTCGCGCCCGAGCCCCTGGCCGCCGACCCCTCCGTGCCGCCCGGCGGCGCCGTCGCCCGGCTCGGGGACGTGCCGTTCGCCGTGCACGACCTCCGCTGCGCGCCCGAGCGGCGCGAAGGCGTCGAAGGGTTCTCGGTCGAGGCCAACCTCGGCGGGGCCGCCCTCGACGGCGTGGTCCGCCAGGTCCACCTGTTCGTCCCCACCGCGCAGTGGCCGGCCGCCGGGGACACGTGGGCGCTGGGCGCCGGTGGGGCCGCGCTCACCGTGGCCTTCGACGGGTACCAGGCGCCGGCCTGGCCCGTGCCGTCGGGCACCGTCTCCGTCCGGCCCACCCCCGAGGGGTGGCTGCAGTTCGCGATCGTCGACGCGCCGCTCGCGCCGCCTCCGGGCGCTGCGCCGGCCGCCGAGGGGGCCTTCCGCCCCGCCACCCTGACCTGGCTCGCCGACTGCGCGCCGCGGGTCCCGTCGACCGTCACGCTCGACGGGGTGACCGAGGAGACCACGGCCGAGCCGTGCAACGAGGGGCGGGGCCCGCGGTTCCGGACCCTGAGCGGCCAGATCGACGTCGAGGTCACCCTGCCGCCCGGCGACGGCCCCCTCGTGCTCGGCGGTGCGCCGGGCCAGGTCGCCGTCCAGCTCGTCGCCCCGGTCCGCGAAGCCCGCCTCGCGGCGGTCGGCACGGCGACGCTCGGGAGCGGGCCGTTCGCCGACACGCTCACGCTCGACGGCGTGCGCGTCGACGCGGCGGACGGGTCCACGCACACGCTCGCCGGCGCGCTGGCCTGCCTGCGGTGGAACCCGAGCCCCCCGGCGGAGGTCCCGGCGTCCCCAGCGCCGGCGGGTGACGTGGCGCCCGGCACCGCGCAGCTCCGGCTGGACGGCAGCCCGATCGCCGTCGGCGCGCCGCGCTGCACCTTCGTCCCCGGGAAGGGGCCTCCGGGGGCCCCCGACGCGTGGCGGGTCTCGGCCGACGGGCCCGACGGCGACGTGTGGATGGTGCTGCCGGTCGCGGGGCTCCCGGTCGGCGGCGAGCGGTGGCTCCTCGGCACCTACCCGGGGCCCGTCCTGCACGTCGGGCGCGGGCCGGCCGCCCCCGATCCGGGCCACACCGCGGTCGACGCCATCGCAGGGGTCGTGTCGGTCGCGGCCGGGCCGGACGGGTGGCTGCGCGTGTCGGCGCCCGGGATCGTGGTGTCGGGCAAGGGCCGGGGGGCGGGCCGACGTCGCCGCCGCCTGCCCGCCGTTCGTGGCCTCGCGCTGGACGATGCCCGACGGCACGCAGGCCCAGACCCGGTACACGCTCGGGGCCTTCGAGGCGGCGAACGGGCTCGTGGCGTGTACGGCCAGCGAGGCGGTGGGGCCGGGCGCGTACGCCGGGTTCACGGTCGCGTTCGGCGCGGCGCCGGCGGTGCCGGGGACGTTCGAGGTGGTGGCGGCCGTCGCGGGGCCCGGCGCGGCGCCGCGCCCCGGGGCGGCGTGGGCGGGCGTCACGGCCTCGACCGACGGCAAGCTGGCGGTGACCCCCGTCGTCTCCGGGACGGTGACGACCCGCCGGGACAGCCACGGGCTCGTGCAGCTCGACCTGAGCGGCGCCACGTTCGAGGGCGGTGGTCCGGTCGAGGCCTCCCTGACGTGCTCCGGCGTCCCGTAGCCGCCGCCCCGCCAGGGTCGGGATACGAAGCGGCGTGTCCGCCTTCCCCCCCGAGCTGTTCCTCGTGCCCGTCCTCGGGGTCGCCGGGCTCGCCGCCGCGCTCCTCGCGCGGTCCTCTTCGAGGACGACGGCCTCGGCGGGACGTTCCTGCGAGCACCGCTGCCGAGCGCCGAGGCGACGCGCGCGCTGCGCATCGCCTGCGCGC
>JBIKWC010000550.1:0-2543 GCA_044356535.1 Myxococcota bacterium | reverse complement strand
CCATCGCGCCCGAGATCAGCGCTGGGTACGGCAAGATCTTCGCGTACCTCAACGACAACCTCAACCAGGCGTACCTCACCGTCGACCTCGCGACCCGCGTACTGCGCCAGGAGCGACGCCAGCGGCTCGCGCTCCAGAGCCGGCTGCTCCCAGGTTCCCCCATCATCCGGAACCGGCTGCTCCAGCTCAATCCGCCCGACGGGATGGACACCCACACCTCGCGCCGCGTACACCCCGCGCCCCGGCTCCTGCAGTGGATGCTGAAGGACCGGGCGGTGTCGATGTCGGACGGCGCGAGTCTCCTCGACACGTCCCGCCTCCCCTTCGTGCCGACGCAGACCGCGAAGCGCCTGGCGCAGCTCGATCAGGCCCTCCAGACCCCGATCACGGTCGCCATCGTCGGTGGCACCACCGGCATGCGGGAAGGCGTGGCGATGGCCGTGGCGCGGCAGGCGAAGCGGCCGCTGGTCCGCGTGGATGTGGAGCGCTGCAAGGCCTACCTCCGGGAACCCTACGATCTCGTCCGCGACCTCATGCTCGACGGAGCGGTCCCGTACCTCGTCAATGTGCCCGACACGTCCGAGGAGCCGTCTCTCCGGATGCAGATGCTGAGCCTCGGCACCGCGTTGTCAGAGCTTCCGTACACCGTCACCGTCGGAGGCAACGATCGCCGCGCGGTCTCGGCGATGCTCGGCACCGACCGGCCGAACGTGACCGTCCCGGTGGGTCGCTCGTCGAACGCGGAGCGCATCGGGGCCTGGGCGGACGCGATGGAGCGGCGCGGGTGGGACCGCGCGAAGGCACCAGAGCTGGCCGAGCGGTTCTACTCGATCGGCGGGACCACCATCGAGCGCGTGCTGGAGCGGGCCCAGGCCGAGGCTGGAACGAGCGAACCGGACAACGAGACGTTGTGGTCGGCCGCGCGGGAAGCGGCCCGACCGGAGTTCAGCGGACTCGCCCAGCGGATCGTGCCTCGGTACTCCTGGGGCGATCTCATCCTGCCGGAGAAGATCGTCGGCCAGCTCAAACACCTCGAGCAGTACCTGGCCCAGCAAGAGAAGGTCATGCAGACCTGGGGTGGCCAGAAGATCCGCCCCCGCGGCTACGGCATCAAGGCCCTGTTCTCCGGCGCGCCAGGCACCGGCAAGACGATGTGCGCCGAGGTCATCGCCGGGGGCCTCGGCCTCGACCTGTTCAAGGTCGACCTGTCTGCGGTCATCAGCCGGTGGGTCGGCGAGACCGAGAAGAACCTCAAGGAGATCTTCGACGCCGCCGAAGGCGGTTCGACCGTGGTGTTGTTCGACGAAGCCGACTCGCTGTTCGGTTCCCGCGGCGACGTGAAGTCCGCGCAGGACAAGTTCGCGAACCAGGAGGTGAGCTTCCTGCTCCAGCGCCTGGAGGTGTTCGAGGGCTGCGCCATCCTCACCACGAACCTCCAGGAGAACATCGACGAAGCCTTCCTCCGACGGTTCGGCGCGGTGATCGAGTTCCCGATGCCGACGCCCCACGAGCGCCGGCGGTTGTGGGAGCGCGCGATCCCGGAAGGTGCGCCCCGCCACCGGGACCTCGACCTCGACTACGTCGCGAACCAGTTCATCCTGGCTGGCGGATCCATCATCAACGCCGCGATCAACGCCTGTGTCGTGGCTGCGGCCGACGGCGAATCGGTGGCGATGCGCCACGCGATCAACGCGATCGCCCGCGAGCTGTACAAGAACGGCAAGCAGATCAACCGCGTCCACTTCGGCGAGCACTACGACTCGGTGAAGGACCTGTTCTAGGTCGCAGAGCGGCGGGTTGGGCGAACGCGCCCAACCTGTTCCGGGAGCGTCTACGCTTGGTTCACTCGACCGGGCTGCACTCGAGGTCCATGCCCTTGCGCGCGCAGACGTACTCCGTGGCGCGCGTGAGGGTGAGGTGCCCGCGGAGCGGCATCACGGGCGACAGCGGCGCCTCGAGATCGCAGCCCTCGAGCTCCGGAGAGAACGAGATCTGCTCGCCGTCCGCGAAGCGGGTCTCGCCACCGCAGTAGGCGGACACGTTCATCGCGCCGGGGACGCTCACGGTGACCCAGCTCGGCCGACCTTCGCCCCATGCGGTGCCGACCGCGGCGCCGACGGCGACGAGGACGAGGAGTACCGGAATGAGCAACTTGCGTGCGGTCATGCACCACCCTGAGAGACACCCCGTTCTAGCACTCCCCGCCGCCTCCGGCGAGGGGTTTCCGGCGGGCTGACAAGACGGCCGCTATCGCAGACAGGGCCTCACCAGTCGAAACCCGCTCAGGTTTCAGGCTCAGAACGTCAGTCCGGCGCCCGCGTCGAACCCGAAGGTTCCGTAGGGCTTCCCGATCCCGACGGTCGAGCCGAGGAGGTTCTTCTCGCCGAGGCGGTAGATGGATCCGCCCATGCCGGACCAGAACCCGCCGTAGAAGTCGACGTCGAGGATGAACCGCACTCGTCCGAGGCGGTCCTCTTCGTCGCGCTTGCCGGGCTTGTCCTTGCCGACCTTGGCGGTGTACCCGGCGTGGAAGGTGGTATCGA
>JBIKWC010000299.1:0-8983 GCA_044356535.1 Myxococcota bacterium | reverse complement strand
GGACGGAGGCGTCGATCACGCGCGAGGTGGCGGCGCACCGCCAGCTCCGGGAGGCCGACGCGGTGCCGGTCGGGCCGTCGGGCCTGCGCGGGTTCCGGGACGGAGACGTGGTGATCCGCGAGCTGCGGTCTGCGCGGGAGCTGGTGCAGGAGGGGCAGCGGATGGGCCACTGCGTGGGGATGTACGAGCCGCTGGTCACCGCGCGGAAGGTCGCCGTCTTCTCGCTCGCGGGGGAGGGCGGCGGCGCCACGATCGAGGTGATCCTGGGCACCCGGCGGGTGGTCCAGGTGAAGGGCCGCCACAACGCGGCGCCTTCGCCCGCGGTGCTGCGGTGGGTGGGCCGGTGGGCCGCGTCGAACGGGCTCGCGGTTCCGTTCGGTGGGTAGCCTGATCAGTAGCTGGTGGAGCCGCACCTCACTGCGAGCGCCGCGAACGACCCGCCGATCTGGCCGGTCTCGGTGCCGCCCCAGCTGTCGCGCAGGAACACCGCGACCCGGCCGCTGGCGGTGCCGCACGGGGTCTCTTCGGCCGGTCCCTCCGCCGGCAGCGTGACCTGCCAGTCGGTGATCTCGACGACCCAGGTGATCTCCGCGGTGTTCCAGTTGCGGGCGTCCGAGCCGTCGGGCGCGGTCGAGAGCTGGGCGAACACCGGCCGGACCGGCTCCGGGCTCGCGGTCACGCCGAGGCCGAGCGTCGTCGGCAGATCGACCCACACCTGGTTCGCGCCCATCGACGGCCCGGTGCCATCGAAGCGCTGCTCCAGGTACAGCGTAGTGGTCGTGACGTGCTCCTTGGGCCCGCCCTTCGGTGGGATGTGGAACTGCAGCGCCACCTTCGGCATCTCGACGACCTGCCCGCCCATCAAGCCCTGGACCGGGCCGTCGGGCGGCAGATCCTGGGCGCCCGGCGTCTGGACCCAGATCGCGTCAGGTCCGCGCAGTGGCGCGGCGACCGGCGCGGGCGGCGGGGCGTCCTCGCCCTTCGGGGGCTTGGGCTTCTTGGCGTCGGCGAGCGTGGCGAGGGTGAGGAGCAGGCTCACGGACACCTCAGGTCCGACCGGGATAGCCAGATCCGAATGCCAGGGCCATCGGCCTCGATCCGGGTGTGCTCTCGGAGGGCGGCGACGACGGGAAGCTCACACGCCCGACGCGCGGGACCGGCGCCGCCGGAGCGCCAGGAGCCCAGCCCCCACCAGCCACGACGCGCTCCGCCCGGTGGTGGTGCCGCACCCGCAGCCCGGGTCGGCGACGGGCACGGTGCCCCCGGGAGGGGGGTCGCTGTCGGTCGGGGGGGAGCCCGTGTCGCCGCCCGTGTGACCGGTGGCGCCCGTGTCGCCCGACTCCCCGGTGTCGAGCGGGACGCCGGTCTCGACGATCACGCCCGTCTCGCCCGTCTCGCCGGTGTCGCCGGAGTCCCCCGTGTGCGGCGGGGCGCAGGTGCCCGGATCGTCGAGGGTGCCCGGGTCGCAGTCGTCGTCGATCCCGTTGCAGGGTTCCTCGGCGGCAGCGGGGAACACCTCGGCGTCCCCGTCGTCGCAGTCGCCCGCGCAGATCGTCCAGCCGTCGCTGTCGTCGTCCGGGTCGGGGTCGGCGTCGCCGTCACAGTCCTGGTCGATGCCGTCGCAGTACACCTCGGGCGCGCCCGGGAAGCTCGTCGGGTCGTTGTCGTCGCAGTCCCCGCCGCACCCGGACGTCCCGTCGCCGTCCAGGTCGGGGCCGTCGGGGGTGAGGGGGTCGCAGTCGTCGTCGGCGCCGTTGCACTCGAGCTCGGTGGGGCCGGGCACGGCGGGGTCCAGGTCGTCGCAGTCGCCGGAGCAGGCGTACAGGCCGTCCTCGTCCAGATCCGGGTCGTCGACCGTGAGGGGTTCGCAGTCGTTGTCGATCCCGTCGCAGGCGAGCTCGTCGGCGCCGGGGAACACGGTGTCGTCGGCGTCGTCGCAGTCGCCCCCACACACCGAGGCGCCGTCGAGGTCGCTGTCCACGCCGTCGGGGGTGAGCGTGTCGCAGTCGTCGTCCACGCCGTTGCAGGCGACCTCGGTTCCGCCGGGGAGCACGCTGGCGTCGCCATCGTCGCAGTCCACGTCGCACTGCGCGCCGTCGAGGTCCTCGTCTCCGAGGTCGGGCGTGGTGGCGGAGCAGTCCTCGTCCACGCCCGAGCACCCGATCTCCGGGTTCCCGGGGGCGCGGGCCGCGTTCCCGTCGGCGCAGTCGACCGGGTCGCCGGCGCTGCCCTCACCCGGGTCGCCGCAGTCGGCGTCGTTGTTCGTACCGCCGGCGAGCACGCCCACGCCGAGCGCTCCGTCGTCGTCGTCGTCGACGAAGCAGTCCTCGACCCCGTCGCAGTCCTGGTCGATGCCGTCGCCCGGCACCTCCGCTGCGTTCGGGCCCACCCCGGAGGCCGTGTCGTCGCAGTCGAGCAGGTCGCCCGCGAGCCCCTCCCGCGCGTCGTTGCAGTCGGCGTCGTCGTTGGTGCCCCCCGCGTCCACCACGGTGGTGCGGGCGCCGTCGTCGTCGGCGTCGACGAAGCAGTCCTCCCTGCCGTCGCAGTTCTGGTCGACGTTGTCGCCCACGCCTTCGATCGCGAACGGGCCCCGGGCGAACACGGCGTCGTCGCAGTCGGCCGGGTCGGAGGTGACGCCCTCGGTGGGGTCGTTGCAGTCGGCGTCGTTGTTGGCGCCCCCGGGCTGGATCACGCCCGTGCGCCCGCCGTCGTCGTCCGCGTCGGTGTAGCAGTCCTCGACGCCGTCGCAGTTCTGGTCGACGCCGTCGGCGACCACCTCGGACGCGGCCGGCGAGATCGCGGCGGAGGCGTCGTTGCAGTCGAGGAGATCGGCGGCGACGGCCTCGTTGGCGTCGTTGCAGTCGGCGTCGGTGGTGCTGCCGCCCGGATCCACGGCCGCCGTGCGGGCGCCGTCGTTGTCGGCGTCGACGTAGCAGTCCTCGAGGCCGTCGCAGTTCTGGTCGGTGTTGTCGCCCGGCACCTCGGGGGCGAGGGGGCCGATGGCGGCGGAGGCGTCGTTGCAGTCGAGCAGCTCGGCGGCGAGGGCCTCGTTGGGGTCGTTGCAGTCGGCGTCGTTGTTCGTGCCGCCGGTCTGCACGGTGGTGGTCCGGCCGCCGTCGTTGTCGGCGTCGACGTAGCAGTTCTCGACGCTGTCGCAGTTCTGGTCGACGTTGTCCCCCGGGAGCTCGCCAGCGGCCGGGGAACGGCTGGCGTCCGTGTCGGCGCAGTCGAGTGGGTCGGTGCCGAGGGCCTCGTTGGCGTCGTTGCAGTCGGCGTCGCCGTTGGCCCCGCCGGGGTCGACGACGGCTACCCTCGCGCCGTCGTTGTCGGCGTCGGTCCAGCAGTCCTCGACGCCGTCACAGTTCTGGTCCACGCCGTCGGCGGTGACCTCGGAGGCGCCCGGCCGGATCGCGGAGGAACCGTCGTTGCAGTCCACCAGGTCGGCGGCGAGGCCCTCGTTGGCGTCGTTGCAGTCGCCGTCCCCGTTGGTGCCGCCGGGATCGGTGACCAGGGTGCGGGCCCCGTCGTTGTCGGCGTCGACGAAGCAGTCCTCGACCCCGTTGCACGACTGGTCGACGTTGTCGCCCACGACCTCGGCCGCGCCCGGGTTGATCGTGGCGTTCGCGTCGTTGCAGTCGAGCTCGCCGACGGTCCAGCCGTCCGCGTCACCGTCGAGGTCGAGGATCGAGACGCCGGGGGAGCCGGGCGCTCCGTCCCAGGGCGCGTAGAGGTAGTAGTAGTAGACACCCAGGCCACCGCGACCAGCGGAGACGGAACGCGTACAAGTGACCGCCGACAAGCCGAGTACGGTGATCCGGCCGCCACCACCACCACCGCCGCCGAACGAGTAGAACAGCCCGTCGCCGCCGCGACCGCCGTCCGCGAGGAGCTGCCCGCTGCACGTCCCTCCGACCCCGTGCACCAGGATGCCGCCGCCCGCCCCACCGCCGCCGCCGTCGACGCTGTCGTCGGCGCCCGCTCGCCCGCGCACGTCGAGGAGCGCGGAGGCGCCGAGGTTCAGGGCGCCGAGGGAGCCGAGCTCGATGGCACCGCCTCCGCCGCCTCCGTTCCCCGAGCCGGAGTACGCGGATCGGCCACCTCCGCTGCCGCCGTCCAGCGCGGTCGCGAGGTCACCGAACACGGCGCCCCCCGCGGCGTATCCGGCGTCGCCACCTCGGCCGCCGAAGCCACCCCCGGCTCCGCCGTAGTACCCGCTCCCACCCCCAGGGCCCGACCCGGAGTCCCCGTCGAAGTTGCCGCCGTCGTCTCCGCCTGCGCCGGCCGTCACCCCGGAGCCCACGGCGGTGATCGCCGCGTTCACCGTCAGGGTGCCCTTCGACAAGAACGCGACGCTGCGGGTCCCCGTGATCGTGATGGGCTGGGTGACGTTCACGGAGTCGAACGTGAACACCACGGTGGAGCCCACCACCAGGCCCGTGAACGACGCGCCGCCGGACATCTGCCCGGTCGTGCTGTTCACGGTGACCGCCGAACCCGGCGCGAAGCTGGCCGCGAGCGAGCCGTACGCTGCGGGATCGAGCGGCGCTGCCTGCGACACGGACACCAGGGCACACAACAGCGGGAGCGGGGTCATCACGCGATGATGGCACCACCGGGGGCCCTCCGCAACGTCCTCACCGCGGCTTGACGCCGCCCTGGGCCACCACTTTCCGCGACAGGTCGTCCGCCCCGAACTTCGGCGTCAACCACTCGGCCAGGCGGGGGGAGAGCGTCCCGAGGGCGAGCAGCGGTCGCATCGGGCCGGGGTTGACGATGACCTCGGGGAGGTCGTGGGCGACCGCGCGCAACACGCCGTACGCCACGTGTTCGGGGGTGGAGGTGCCGATCAGCCGGGGGACCTCGAGGCCGTGGGTGCGGGCGGTGTCCGCGAACATGCCCTCGCCCGACACGAAGCCGGGACACACCACCGACGCCGACACGGGCGCAGCGTGCGCGCGCAGGGAGGCACGCAGCGAGCGGGTGAAGCCCACGAGGCCGTGTTTGCTGGCGCAGTACGCTTCGCTGTGTGCCCGACCCGCGAGGCCCGCCAGCGACGCGAGGTTCACGAGGTGGCCGCGGCCCCGCTCCAACATGCCCGGCAACAGCGCCCGGCACAGGCGCATCGGCACCTCGAGGTTCAGGTACAACACCCGGGCGAACTCCGCGGGGTCGAGCTCGTGGAACCGCGCGATGCCCTCGATCCCCGCGTTGTTCACGAGCACGTCGACCGGCCCCGCGAGGGCCTCCGTCCGCGTGAGCAGCTCCTCGGCGGCACCGCTCGCGGAGAGGTCGATCGGGACGACGTGCGCGACGCCCCCGCCGGAGCGGATCGAGGCCGCCAGCCGCTCGAGCCCGTCCACCGATCGCGCTGCGAGCACGAGCTTCGCCTGTCGGGTCGCGAGCAACGTGGCGATCGAGATCCCGATCCCGCGGCTCGCGCCGGTCACCAGCACCGTGGTACCCGCCAGGTCCATCCGCCCCCCGCAGCCCCGTAGCCCCGCAACAGGGTGCCGCCCAGGCATCGACTCGCAGCCCACCGCGGGGTGGAGTAGGCTGCCGCCCATGCCTTCCGAACTCGACCTCCTCCGACTGGCCTTCAAGAAGGGCCTGCTCGACGACATCGCGCGCGCCGATCGCGACTTCACGCCCGAAGAGCAGCTGCTGGTGGATCGCCTCGCGCCCCCGGCCGACCTGCGGGCTGCGGGGTTCCTGGACGATCAGGGCCACCTCACCGCCTGGTTCCACACCCGGCGGACCGAGGCCCGCGAGCGGCTGTCCCGCGAGCTGCGGGCGCTGCATCGGCTCGATCTGATCACCGAGTTCCTCGAGCTGTGCCTCGTCGACGGCGAGCTCCACCTCTCCGAGGGCTCCCTGCTGCTCCGCGCGGCCCACGAGCTCGGCATCGACGGGCACACGCTCAACGCGCACCTCGACACCCTCCACGAGCACGTGGGCCAGGTGGACGTGGGCGACCCCGAGTGATCGCCTTCGTCCTCGGCGCTTCGGCCTGGGCCACGGACGCGCCGGCCGGGGGGACGCCCGAACCGCCCGCGTCGCCCGACGCACCGTCGTGGACGCGGACGGGCTGGGGGTGGGGCGGCCTGCCCGCAGTCAACTACAACTCCGACGAAGGCGTCGGGTTCGGCGTGGTGGGCTCCCTGTACCGGTACGACGGGCACGCGAACCCGTACAAGACTGCGATCAACCTCGTGTTGTTCGCCACCTCGAAGGGCATCCAGACCCACTCCGTCGAGCTCGACGCCCTGGAGCTCGGGCACCAGCCGCTCCGGTTCACGTCGCGCTTCGAGTTCGCCACCACCCGCACCAGCAACTACTGCGGCTTCGGGCCCGCCGTGACCTGCTCCGAGTTCTTCGCCGAGCAGGACGCCGACCAGCAGGGCCTCACCGGGGCGGCGCGCGAGGAGTACCTGCGCCTGTACTACCGCACCCGGTTCATCAACCCGAACGCCCAGCTCAACCTCCGCTGGGCCCTCGACCCCATGCCGCACCGCGTCGAGCTGTTCACTTCGTACCGGATCAACGCGATGATCCCCGGCGACTTCCAGGACGCGTTCGCGTACCCGGGCTCGCTCTACGACCAGGACTTCCCCGGCGGGGAGCGCGGGGTGGTCTCGGCCGTGCAGCTCGGGGTGATGGTCGACAACCGCGACTACGAGCCCGCGCCCTCGCGGGGCTACTGGATCGAAGCCAGCGTGCGGGGCGCCCACGGGGTGATCGGCAGCTCCTACGACCACGTCGGGTTCAACACCACGCTCCGCGGCTACCTCCCGCTCGGCACCGACGACCTCGTGTTCGCGGACCGCGTCATGTTCGACGGCCTCGTCGGCGACGACTCGACGATCGACCTGTCGATGGTGGGCGGCTTCCAGCGGTACACCTTCTTCGGCTCGTTCAACGCGGGGCGCGGTATCCGCCTGCGGCGCTACGTCGGCAAGGTGAAGTCGATGAACCAGGCCGAGCTCCGGTGGACGTTCGCCCGGCCGAAGATCGCCGGCGCGAAGTTCGATCTCGGGGTGCTGGGCTTCTCCGACACGGGCTTCGTGGCGGAGGACTTCCAGCGCATCGACACGATGTTCTCCACCCCGCTGCCTTCGTTCGGAGGCGGGGTGCGGGTGGGCGTGGACGGGGCGTTCGTGGTGCGCGCCGACGTGGGTGTGTCCCCCATCGAGGACTACGCCCCCTCCGTGTACATCGACCTCCGCAACACGTTCTGACCCCCCGAGCGCGGGCTGGGTGTCAGGGGCCAGCGGCCTTCGCGAGCAGGTCGGTCCACACGAGCAGCTCCCGGGCGGGCCCGTTGCCGAGCTGCAGCGACGTGCCGAGCAGGCGGAGCTTGAGCCACTCGGGGTGGGCCTGGGCCGACGCCGCCGCGAGCTCCATCGCGAACACGCGCCGCTTCAAGAAGTCGGCAGAGTCCGTGGACAACGCGTCCGCGGGCAGCTCCACCGTCTCGCCGAGCGTCCACTCGCCGGGGACCGGAGACCCCGCGCTCCACGTGACCGCGCCCAGCGGGCCAGCCACGTCCGGGTTCAGGCGCACGTCGTAGACGCGGACCTCGCGCCACCCCCCCTCGATGGTCACCGGCAGCGGGAACGTGTCGGAGGAGCCCGTGCCAGCAGCGCCTCCGACCGGCGTCCACGAGGTCACCGCGGGGCCGAACGACACCTCGAGCTTCGGTTCGCGCACCACGGCGCCCGTCGCGCGGAGGGCGGCGACCAGGGGCTCGACGGCCTCGCTCTTCGTGTCCGCGTACAGGTGGGTGCCCCGCCCCGCCACCGCCAACGCCTCGACCTCCGGGGCCGTCTGGCCCAGGAGCCCGAGCGACACCGTCCACAGCTCGAGCCCCTTCTTGCCCCAGGACTCGACCGTGTTCAGCGTCTTCTGCGGGTTCGGCGAGAGGAGGGCGCGGCCGTCGGTGAGCAGCAGCATCCGCTGGTCCGCGCACGGATCGTAGTCGGCGCCGGCCAGCTTGTACGCCGCGTCGAGCGCCGAGGCGCTGGCCTCGGACCCGAGCGGCTTCATCCGCTCGATCACCTCGCGGATCCGCTCGCGTTCGGTGGCGCTCGTGGGGGGCAGCGCCACCCGGCCGGAGGTGCGGTCGAACACGACCAGCGCGATCTCCGTGCGCGCGGGCATGCGGCGCACGAGCTCGTCGAGGATCGACTTCGCGAGCTGGATGCGGGTGGTGGTCCGCACGTCGCCCGGGCCGCTGTCCTGCAACATGGGGAGGTCGGACGTGGGGGCCGAGCCCATCGACTCGGCCAGCGACAACATGACCGTGAGGCGCAGGGGCAGCTCGCTCTGGCCCAGGGCCGCGACGGCCTCCACCACGACCCACCCGTGGGTGGGATCGAGCGGGTCCACGGCGCTGGCCGCGCGGACCTCGAACGCCGCGTTGGTGGGTGCCGGGGGCAGGTACGCGAGGAGGGTCTCGACGGCGATGGGCCCGGTGGGCCTGCGCGCGGCGAGGTCTCCGCGGATGCGCGACAGCTCGCGGGGCGGTGCGGCCCGCTGGGCCGCGTCGATGGCGCCCGCAGGTGACGGGGCGGCGACGCAGACGACCTCACTGACTCCGCTCGCCATTGGTCCTCGCTCGCGCTTCGCACGAGCGAAGCTCAATGTTCGTGTCTCCCCTGTGGGTCACTCACCGCTCCGTGGGCGGCGGCCGCGCCAGTCCCAGCGCGACCGCCACGCGGCCGGCCAGCCCGGAACCCGCAGCGCCCCAGGCGGCTTCCGCTTCCCGCCAGGCCTGGTCGCGCGCCCGGATCCGGCGGACGGCGTGGGCGGCTTCGGTCTGGGCCGGGGTGGCGGCGTCGGGGCCGAGCCACCGCTCCGACTCGACCTCGAGCAGCGCGAGGTACGCGCGGGCGGCCGTGCGCCGGTCCGGTTCGCCCTTCGCGTCGTGGAACTCGAGGTAGGTCGCCTCGAGGTCCTGCGTGGGGATCCCGGCCTGCTTGAAGAG
>JBIKWC010000549.1:0-2557 GCA_044356535.1 Myxococcota bacterium | reverse complement strand
CCAGGTCACGTTGTACAGCGGCCCCTCGGTCGGGGTGAGCTCGCACCACATGGCGCAGTCCTCGGGCACGCCAGCCTCCTCGTCGACCGGGAGCAGCTCGTTCCAGCTGTAGTCCACCCGATGGATCGCCTCGAGTTCTCCGAGTGTCAACGTCGGGTAGCCGTAGTTCATGCTCGACACGTAGTTCGGCTCATGATTCCCACCACCGAGGCCACCATGCCCCAGGCCCAGGTTGTGGCCGAACTCGTGGAGCCGCAGACCCAGCCCCTTCTCCACTCGATCGAAGGTCGCGATCCCCACGACGGACTCGTCCCCGAACTCGCCCAGCCCCTCGGCGTCGAAGTCCCGGGTGTCGAGCTGGTGTCCGATGACCTGGTAGTGGTACAGGCCGCGCCGCTTGCGGTAGTCGAAGTGGGCCCGGCGCAGGTCGCGGAGGTGGACCCACTCGCCCTCGCGCCACAGCGGCGTGCGGTGGGGCTGGGCGGACACCAGATCGGTGTGTGGCAACTCGTCCGAGATGTCCACGTGCAGCGCGATCCCCTGCGCCGCGAACACGGAGACCAGGTTGCTGTCCCCGGTGTTGTCCTCCACCCGGTACGGGTAGTGTTCGTGAGTGGGGGCCGGATTGCCAAGGGGGGCCTCGCCACTTTGCCCATCCGCCATGTAGTCGATCTCGAGGAACAGGTCGCGCACTCCTGGTTCCAGCAGGTTGTCCCGCGGCGTGCCGGGACCGTAGTCCGCGGTCCCGTCGCAGTCGATGTCGATGTTCGTGAGCTCACCCTCCCAGATGTTGGGGAACCCGTCGTGGTCATCGTCGAACTCGCCCGCCCCATCGAGGCACTCAGGACACGGACCGCCGGCGTGGGCGAAGAAGTCGTCCGGGCCACACTTCCCGTCGCCGCAGATGCCCGTGCACGAGCACCCGTCTTCGGGGACACACACACAGTCGTTGCACTGCGTGTCCATCGGGCAGTCCACCACCGGCGGGCCCGTGGGGAGCACACAGGCCCCCAGCGAATCACAGGTCCCGTGGACCGTACACAGGTCGCCGTCTTCACACTGGTACCCGATGGGTCGCGGCGTGGTGGGGCAGCCCTCGGTCGATGAACACTCCGGGACCTCCTGGGTACACGGATCCTCGTCGTCGCAGATGTGGTCACTCTTCCCGGAACACTCCCCGTTCGCCTTGCAGGTGCTCTCCTCGGAGCAGGGGTCGTCGTCAATGCAGGTGGTTCCTGGCGCCGCGAACGCCATCCCCGTCACCTTGCACGAGCCGGCCTGGCAGGTGGAGGCGGTGGTGCAGGCGTCGCCGTCGTCACACGCGAGACCCGCGTTCGAGTTGGGCCAGGTGCACCCGCCCCCGCCGCAGGTGTCCTGCGTGCAGAAGTCCCCGTCGTAGCAGCTGTTGCTCGCGGCAGCGTGCTCGCATCCCTCCGCACACCAGCCCTGCGCGGGGCTCGACCGGCCGTCCGCCGTCGACGCGATCGCGATCACCCGGGCCTGGTCCGGGATCGGCACGTCGAGATCGCCCAACACCAGCTCGTACTGGTTCCCCGGCAGCAACGTCGCCCGGCCGACCCAGCGCTCCGCTTCGTCCTCGCCCACGTACACGTCCACCCGCCACGCGAAGGCGCCGGCGTGGGTGCCCGCCACGCGCCAGGGCGTCCGGGTGGTGATGGTGGGCGCGGCGAGGCTGCTGTTGGCGGTGGGCGACACGTCGTAGGGGCAGGCTCCGCTGTCGGACACGCGGTTCTCCAGCCACTCCACGGCCTGGATGATCCCTGCGACCGAGAGCCCGGAGCCGCCGCTGTACCGCACCTCGTTGTCGGACACGGTCCAGTCGTCGATCACGCTGAACCCCGAGGTCTCGAGCGCGATGCCGTCGCCCCCCGAGTCCCAGATCGTGTTGTCGGTGAGCCGCCCGCGCGACCCGTAGTTCACCCGGATCCCGGCTCCGCCGTTGCCCATGCGGCGGGTGTTGCCCAGCGGGTCCGGTGGGTGAGGAGTATTCCCGCCCGCGAGGTTGGTGCCGAGCACGGCGTGGTCCACGACCACGTCGCTGGCGGAGATGTCGATGCCGTCGCCTCCGTTGTCTCCGATGACGTTCCACTCCTCCACCGAGGCGTACGCGGCAGTGGACGACAGCCGGATCCCGTCCGTCCCGTTCCCGAGCGGGTCCTGCTCGGCGTTGACCCCGACGAGGTTGCGCCGGAGGGTGACGCGGCGCGCGGCGACCTGGATCCCGGCGAGCCCGTTGGCGGCGACGACGTTGTCACGCACCTGGTGGAAGGTCTCCACGCTCCCGTACCCCACGAGCTGGATCCCGTCCTGGCCGTTCGGCAACGCAAGGAGCCCGCTCTCGTCGGTCCCCACGAAGTTCCCCTCGAGGATGATGGACTCCGCGGGGCTCGTCACGTTGTTGGTGGTGACCCCGGACCATGCGTCGGGTAGACGTCCACCCATGGCGACCACCCCAATTGTGTAGGAACATGGTATGTTCCTGTTGATTCAACACGAACAACAGGAGGGTCGCCCCATGGGTGAACGGTCCCAGCGT